>NZ_CP135529.1:645000-967500 GCF_032401055.1 Tardiphaga sp. 709
CAATGTGGATGCGAAGCAGATCAGCGTCGGCGGCGACAGCGCTGGCGGCAATCTCGCGGCCATCGTGACGATCGATGCACGCGACAATGGCGGACCCAAGCTCGCCGGCCAGTTGCTGATCTATCCCGCCACTGATTTTCGCATGAGCCATCCCTCGCACAGCGAACCGGAGACGAGCTGCCTGTTGACACATAACGTCATCCGCTGGTTCGCCGATCACTATCTCGCCAGCAAGTCCGACGTTGATAACTGGCGGGCCTCACCTGCCCGGATGGACAATCTGACAGGCCTGCCGCCAGCCTATGTGCTGACCGCCGGCGCCGATCCGCTGCGTGACGAAGGCGACGAATATGCCAGACGCCTATCAGAGGCCGGCGTGGCCGTGACCTACAAGACCTATCCCGGCCAGTTTCACGGCTTCATCACCATGGGCAAGATCCTGCCCAAGGCAAACACCGCGCTCCATGAGATGGGGGAATGGCTTAAAGGGTTGGGCTAGCGCGCTGGCGGCGTCCCGGGAGCAATCGCAATGAAGAAGCCGGAGAAGATCGCACCCGGCGGTCCGGCCAGGGGCCGTTGCCTATGTGGCACGGTTCAGTTCGAAATCGATTTTCCGGCGCGCTGGGCGTGGCACGATCATTCCCGCGCAACACGGCAGGCGCATGGCGCCGCCTACGCCACCTATGTCGGCAGCTGGCGCAAGCGTCTCCGCGTCACTGCAGGCGAAGCGGAGATCACGCGCTTTGAAGACAAGGCGTCGGGAACCACCCGAAGCTTCTGCGCGCGATGCGGCACGCCGCTGTTCTACGAACGTGCCCGCTCGCCGCACATGGTCAACATTCCCCGCGCATTGTTCGGCAGCCGAACCGGCCGGCAGCCGCTTTATCATATCGGCATCGAGGAGTTGCAGGAGTGGACCTACACTGGCGAGCCGCTGGTCCCGCTTAAGGGTTTTCCGGGTGTCGTCTGGGAGCGTCCAGGACGAAAGAAGAAACGGACTCCAAACGACGAACCGTTCTAGGTTTTCAGTTTCCTGCGCTGCTGGACGGTTTGCTGCCGCGACGGAGCATGAGCCGGTCTCAGCCAGTCCGAATTGCCAAGCGCATGTTTCACGCAGTCATGGATGTGGGTGTGCAGCAGTTTTCGCGCCTTCGCGGAATCCCGTGCCAGCGCAGCATTCATCAATTCGCGGTGCTCGACCGCGGCCACCTCGCCGCGAAACACCACAGCCAGCATCTGATAGCGCAGATACTTGTCGTAAGCCGCGGACAGCGCATCGAGCAGCACCTGTGAGCCGCAGGCCGCGATCAGCGCGCGGTGAAATTGCCAGTCACACTGTTTCCAGGCCTCGGTCTTCGACTTGTCGCCGGCCAGCATGGCCTTTTCCATGGCGGACAGTTTGTGATGGGCGGAGACCACCAGCGCCTCCCAGTCGAGATCGCCTGATTTGAAGGACTGCTCGATGGCATGACCTTCCAGCAGTTCGCGCAATTCGGCGATCTGCTGGAATTCCGTGGCCGAGATCGACGTGACCTCGAAGCCGCGCTGGCCCTCTGCGACGACAAAGCCTTCCGAACACAAACGGTTCAGCGTCTCGCGCAGCGTCGAGACGCTGGTGCCATAGGCAACGCTCATCTTCTCCAGCTTCAGCTTCTGGCCGGGCTCAAGCGTGCCGAAAATCACGTCGTTGCGGATGCGCCGATAGGCGCTGTCGCCAACGGTTTCTGAGGCCCGGTCCGCAATGAGGGTATCCAGCATGAAAGGTCCTGGTGACGAGGAATGGTCGCGCTGCGCCACCATACATCACCCCGCGCCGCAGACACAAATCATCATAGATAACGTAAAATATCGGTTGATTTTTGTTTTGTCGTAGATGACGGTGACGCCAAGAAGTAAAAATACCATCCAAGGGAGCCTCAACATGTCCGTACACCCGAAGTCCGCCGTCTGGCTTGCCGCCATCGCCGCCACCCTCGCCATCGCCGGCGGCCCTGCATCCGCGCAGGTACAGGAGCGCACGATCCGCTGGGGTCACCTCAACAACACTGATCATCCCGTCAGCAAGGGCGTGCAGAAGTTCACCGAACTCGTCGCGGCCAAGAGCGGTGGCAAGATGAAGGTGCGCGAATATCCCGCCAACCAGCTCGGCTCGGAGATGCAGCAGCAGTCGGCATTGCGCGCCGGCACGCAGGAAATGCAGTCGCCCGCCACGACCTCGCTGGTCGGCATCGTCAAGGATTACGGGCTGATCGATTTCCCCTTTATCGTCTCGACGCCGAAACAGGCCGACGCGCTGCTGGATGGTCCGCTCGGCTCGGCCCTGCTGGCCAAGCTGCCGGAGAAGGGTCTGATCGGTCTCGGCTATTGGGATCTCGGCTTCCGCAACGTCACCAACAGCCGCCGCCCGGTCACCAAGGGCGAAGACCTCGACGGCATCAAGATCCGCGTGATCCCGAACCCGGTCTATCTCGAGACCTTCAAGGCGTTCAACGCCAATCCGGTGCCGATGAGCTTCTCCGAGCTCTACACCGCGCTGGAAACACGCACAGTGGACGGCCAGGAAAATCCGTTCTCGGTGATCCTCTCGAACAAATTCTATGAGGTGCAGAAGTATCTCAGCGTCACCAACCACACCTATTCGACCAATATCATCCTGGTGAGCAAGGTGTTCTGGGACAAGTTGTCCAAGGACGAGCAGAAGATCCTGCAGGATGCTGCCAACGAGGCCCGCGACTATCAGCGCAAGGTCAGCCGCGAACAGGCCACTGCGGCGATCGAGGAGCTGAAGACCAAGGGCATGGAAGTGAACGCCATCGCTCCGACCGAGCTTGCGAAGATGCGCGACAAGACCAAGCCGATCGCGGCAAAATTCTCCGCCGACTACGATCAGGACATCGTCAAGCTGTTCAACAGCGAACTTGAGCGCGTTCACAAGGACTGAGCAGCGCATCACCAACCGTCACTACGCGACGATCCAACGCTCACTGCGAAAGCATCCATGCCCGCTTCATCAACTACTGCGACAAGCAGGATCGTCGAAGCCTATTACTCGTCGATCAAGGTCATCATGGCGGTGTTGCTTGCCGCCATGGTGGTCCTGGTATTCGGCAATGTGGTTCTACGTTACGTCTTTAACTCGGGCATCGCCCTTTCCGAAGAGCTGTCGCGCTGGCTGTTCGTCTGGATGGTGTTTCTCGGCGCCATCGTCGGCCTCCGCGAACACGCCCATCTCGGCGTCGACAGTTTCGTGAAGCTGTTGTCGCCGATGGGCCGCAAGATCTGCTACGCGCTCAGTCACGCGCTGATGCTCTACGCCTCTGTATTGCTCACCGAAGGCTCGTGGAAACAGACAGTGCTGAACTGGGACACGACAGCGCCCGCCTCCGGTCTCTCCGTCGGCCTGTTCTACGCCGCAGGTCTCGTCTTCGGCGTCGCCTCGATCCCGATCCTGCTGCATGACCTCTATCGCCTGTTCAGCGGGCAACTCGCCACGTCGGAGTTGATCGCCATCAGTGAATCCGAGGAGCATGTCCCTGCGGCGCCCGCCCCTGCCAACGGGAACGACCGCCGATGACCATCAGCATCTTCACGTTCTCGCTGCTCGGCGCGATGGCCATCGGCATGCCGATCGCATTCGCCCTGATCATCTGCGGCGTCGCGCTGATGACCTATCTGGATATATTCGACTCCCAGATCATCGCGCAGAACGTCATCAATGGCGTCGATTCCTTCCCGCTGATGGCGGTGCCGTTTTTCATCCTGGCCGGCGAGATCATGAACACCGGCGGCCTCGCCCGCCGCATCCTGAACTTCGCCATCGCCCTTGTCGGCCATCTGCGCGGCGGGCTCGGCTATGTCGCGATCCTGACCTCCTGCATCCTGGCATCGCTGTCCGGGTCTGCCGTTGCCGACGCCGCCGCGCTCGGCGCATTGCTGGTCCCGATGATGGTTGCGGCCGGGCATAACCGCGCCTCCGCGGCCGGCCTCGTTGCCGCTGGCGGCATCATCGCGCCGGTGATCCCTCCTTCGATCGGATTCGTGATCTTCGGCGTGGCTGCTGGAGTTTCCATCTCAAAACTGTTTCTCGCCGGTGTCGTGCCGGGCCTGATGCTCGGCGGCAGCCTGTGCCTCGCCTGGTGGTGGGTTGCGCGCAACGAGAATTCGGTGAGTCCGCCGCGCCAGAGCCTGGTGCAGATCTTTCGCGCGCTGATCGACGGCTTCTGGGCCTTGATGCTGCCAATGATCATCATCGTCGGGCTGCGCTTTGGCATCTTTACGCCGACCGAGGCGGCCGTTGTCGTTGCGGTCTACTCCTTCATCGTGGCAACGTTCGTCTATCGCGAGCTGACGCTGGCGCAGCTGATGAACATCCTGATCAGTTCAGCCCAGATCACCGCCGTGGTGATGTTCCTGGTCGCGGCAGCGCTCGTGTCATCGTGGCTGATCACGGTGGCCGAAATTTCCGGCCAGATAGTCGAACTCGCCCGCCCCTTCATGGGCAACCAGACGCTATTGATGATCGTGTTGATGATCATCGTCGTCATCGTCGGCACGGCGCTCGACATGACGCCGACCATCCTGATCCTGACGCCCGTATTGATGCCAATCGTCCGCGAGGCCGGCATCGACCCGGTCTATTTCGGGGTGCTGTTCATCATCAACAACGCGATCGGACTGATCACGCCACCCGTCGGCGTGGTGCTCAATGTGGTGTGCGGCGTGGCGAAGGTGAGCATGGACGAGATCATGCGCGGCGTCTGGCCGTTCATGATCGCACAATTGGTGGTGCTCGCGCTGCTGACGCTGTTTCCGTCGCTCGTGATGGTGCCGGCGAAGTGGCTCGGCGGCTAGAAGGAAGTTCGACAATGAAACGCGTGATGATCCTCAACGGTCCCAACCTCAACCTGCTCGGCGTGCGGGAGCCGCATATCTACGGAACCACCACGCTCGACCAGATCAAGGCCAACTGCGAGGAACAGGCGGTCAAACTCAAATTGGCGCTGGCGTTCCATCAGTCGAACCACGAAGGCGTATTGGTCGATCTCATCCAGTCAGCCCGTCAGGATGCCGACGCCATCATCATCAATCCCGCGGGCTATTCGTTCACTTCGATCGCCATGCTCGACGCGATGAAAGCGTTCGAGGGACCGATCGTGGAGCTGCACATTTCGAACATCCACGCGCGCGACAAGTATCATCGCCATTCTGTGCTCTCGCAGGCTGCCACCGCTGTGATCTGCGGTCTCGGACCGTACGGCTATGTCGCAGCGATGCTGGCGGTCGCGCAGATGCCCACGCGTTGATCGCGCCGGGCCGATGCGGCCTTCATTCGCGGATCAACATGCTCTGGGGCTTGGTGAGTACGTCGGGGTGGAGAATGGCGGCAAGGGTCGTTGCAGGCAGCAGACCTTTTTCCAGCACCAGATTGTAGACGCTGCGGCCGGTTTCATGGGCCTCGACCGCAACGGCGGTGGCATTGGCGTAGCCAATATAGGGATTGAGCGCGGTGACGAGACCGATCGAATTCTCGACATAGGCGCGGAGGCGTTCGGTGTTCGCCGTGATGCCCGAGACACAACGCTTCTCCAGCGTCAGGCAAGCCTCCCGCATATGGCTGACGCTCTTGAACAGGCTGTGCGCGATGATCGGCTCGAACGCGTTGAGCTGAAGCTGGCCGGCCTCGGCCGCAAAGGTCACCGTGAGATCATTGCCGATCACCTCGAACGCGACCTGGTTCACGACCTCGGGAATCACGGGGTTCACCTTGCCCGGCATGATCGAAGAGCCCGCCTGCACGGCCGGAAGATTGATCTCGTTGAGACCAGCGCGCGGGCCGCTGGACAGCAGCCGGAGGTCGTTGCAGATCTTGGAAATCTTGACGGCCACACGCTTGAGCACGCCGGACAACTGCACGAACGCACCGCAATCCTGCGTGGCTTCGATCAGGTTTACAGCGGTGACCAGCGGCATTCCCGTGATGGCGACGAGATGCTTGCAGACCAGCCGCGCATAGTCCGGATGCGACGCGATTCCGGTGCCGATGGCGGTCGCTCCCATGTTGATCTCACAGATCAGCAATGCCGCCTCGCGCAGCCTATCCTCGTCTTCGCCGATCATGACGCCGTAAGTGCTGAACTCCTGACCGAGCGTCATGGGCACCGCGTCCTGCAACTGGGTGCGGCCCATTTTCAGGACATCCTTGAACTCTTCGGCCTTGCGTTCGAAACCCTGGCGCAACACGGCCATCGCATCGATCAGGTGAAACACGCCGTGATAGGTCGCGATCTTCAACGCCGTGGGATACACGTCGTTGGTGCTCTGGCTCATATTGACCTGTTCGTTCGGGTGCAGGTACCCGTAGTCGCCTTTGCCATGACCGAGAATTTCCAGCGCACGATTGGCGATCACCTCGTTCGCGTTCATGTTGGTAGAGGTACCGGCGCCGCCCTGGATGACGTCCACCACGAACTGGTCATGCAGGCGACCGGCGCGAATTTCCTCGCAGGCAGCGATGATCGCATCGCCGCGTATCTTGTCGAGCAGCCCCAGCTCCATATTCGACAGAGCCGCCGCCTGCTTGATCGCAGCGAGCGCGCTGATGAGTTCGGGATAGATGGAAATCGGAATCCCGGTGATCGGAAAATTTTCGACGGCCCTCAGCGTATGAACGCCGTAATAGGCGTCGGCCGGGACATCGCGGTTGCCCAACAGATCGTGCTCACTGCGCGTGTCGTTGGTCATGTCGGATTTTCCTGAGTTGTCGCTGTGAACAGACGAATAATCTCGTCAGCCGTCCTCTTCCCCGATCATGCCCAGTGAGCTTTCGAAACCTACCATCTCGAACTCACATGTTACGGCAATATCGTATCCGCCCCAGCCCAGTCGATCGAGTACAATCCGGCGCCGCCCTAGAAGGCGGGCTCATCCGAGGCGGCACGCCGGACGTGCTTGCCGGCTGCAAGAGCTGGCGGCCGGAAGCAATGCGAGGCCGTGCACGCCGCAGAGCGGCCCGCACAACCGGTCGTCCAGAACGGGTGAGTTGTTACGAGCCCGGCGTCCAGGCCTGGTAGTCGCCGGTCGCCTTGGGACGCCGGCCGCTGGCCAGTGTCGAGCCTGACGGACGATAGGCCGCTGGCGAACCGGTCAGGTTCGGCTGATGCGGCTTCTGCCATTCGCGCGGCGTGTAGGTCTCTTCAGTCGGCGGCACGTCCACCGTGTGGTGCATCCAGCCATGCCAGGCCGGTGGGATCTTGGTGGCTTCGGCATAGCCATTGTAGATCACCCAGCGGCGCTCGAAGCCCAGTGTCGGGTCGATCTTGCCACCCTTGGTGCGGTAATATGTGTTGCCCTGCTCGTCGGTGCCGACCAGTTCGCCGAATCGCGACGTCCACAGGTTCGTCCCGAAGGTCGTCCCGCTCCACCACGTGAAGAATTTCAGCAGAAACTGTTTCATATTTTGAACCGTTCGAAGGTTTTCGTCGGGTTGTTGATGCCATCCGGACCGCCAAATGTCCAGTTACCGCCGCGACCGATCGCCGCCTGCAACTGATCGTGACAAGCCTCGTATCGGCCTCCCCCGAACCCTACCTCCAAAGTACCTGCAGTCGCAGAAACGGCGCAATCCATTCATGCCGCATACAGTTCCGGACGATCATTCTGTCGTTGCGGAATAACCGCGTGGCGGCAGGGAACGGCAGTCCCTTCAGGGGGTTGAAGATGCATCCCAGACAGGAGCAAACAATGACGAATTTGAAAATCTTGAGTGTCGCAGCAGCCGTCGCTGTGGCCATCCCCGCCTTCGCGGTGACCCCAAGCTACGCACAAAACACCAAGGTCGTGGGCGTTGGCCCCGGCGGTGCGCGCACGATCGGCACGTTCTCTGGCGGCGGTCAGCGCTTTGGTGGCGGAGGTGGCGGCTGGCATGGCGGCCAGCGCCCCGGCGGCGGTGGCTGGAATCACGGTGGCGGCTGGCGCGGTGGTGGCTGGCGTGGCGGCGGTTACGGCCCGGGCTTCGCAGCCGGCGCTATTATTGGCAGCGGTCTGGCCGCCAGCAGCTATTACGGGAATTCCTACGGCTATTATGGCGGCAGCCCGTACTACGGCAGCAGCTATTATGACGAAGCGCCGGATGTGGTCGAAGTCGCTCCCGACACCGGCGGCGGCGACGTCGATTACTGCATCCGCACCTACAAGTCGTACAATGTCCGCACCGGCACCTATCTCGGTTATGACGGCCTGCGTCACGCCTGTCCGTAACACGATGATCTAAGCGTTACGCAAAGGACGGTGCCCGCGGCATCGTCCTTTGTCGTTTCTGGTTTGCGCCTGCCGTCTCAGGGTCTAAGAACGTGGATGCAGCAGGCGGGGGACATTCAGGGAACTCGCGCGTAGTGTTGATGGACACGTGGACCTATCTACCGGTTCGATGGGTCGACGACGTCGAGTGTGAGCAGGTTCAGTGGACGCGTCAGACAAGCCGAAGATCGCCGGGCTCCATCCCAATGAAGCCGAACGCCTCAAGGCGCTGCGCTCCTACGGCATTCTCGACACTGCCTTTGAGCCATCCTTCGACGACATCACCAAGATCGCCAGCTATGTCTGCCAGACGCCGATCTCGATCATCAGCCTGGTCGATGACGGCCGGCAGTGGTTCAAGTCGGAGATCGGTCTTGGCGTGCGGCAGACGCCGATGGATCAGTCGATCTGCGCGCATGCGATCCTCGAACACAGTTTTCTCGAAGTCGAGGACGTCACCAAGGATCCAAGGTTCGACTGCAATCCGCTGGTAACCGGCGAGCCACATGTGCGCTTTTATGCCGGCGCACTGCTGCGCACACCGGACGGCCTGCCGCTTGGCACCGTCTGCGTGCTCGACGACAAGCCGCGCGTGCTGTCAGTCGAACAGCGCGAGGTGCTGGCCGCCCTCGCCCGCCAGGTCATGGCGCAGATGGAATTCCGCCGGGCGCTGCATCTGTCGGATCGGCTTCAGCGCAATATCAGCCGGCTGATGGCGGTGGCAGGCCACGACCTGAAGCAGCCATTGCAGGTCATGATCATGGCAATCGACCGCATCCGCAACAAGCTGACCGACGAAAAGGACCGTGAGCGGCTCGGCTATGCCATCGATGCCGGCATGCGGATGGCGGAAGAGCTCGACCGTCTTGCCGAAACCTCGGTGATGGATGCCGGCTTTGGGATTCCGAACCTGCGATCGTTCCCGATCTCCGACGTGTTCGAGTCGATCATCGCCAACTGGCGCCTGCATGCCGACGCCAAAGGCCTCGACCTCGTCGTGATCCCCAGCAAGGCGCAAGTCGTCAGCGATCCCGGCATGTTGCGCGCGATCCTCGGCAATCTCGTCGGCAATGCCATCAAATATACAGAGCGCGGTCGTGTGCTGGTTGGCTGTCGCAAGCACGCCAACGCGGTGACCATCGAGGTGCTGGACTCCGGCACGGGCATTCCCGCCGAACAGCTCACCGCGATCTTCGATGCCTTCCACCAGATCAATCCGGCCAGCGAGGGCCTCGGCCTCGGCCTGTCGATCGTGCGGCGCACGGCCGAAGCGCTCGGCCATGTGATCGAAGTAAAGTCTGACCTCACCCACGGTTCGCATTTCACTGTGAAAGTGCCGTTGGCGGCGAAACCGCTCTAGCGACTACTCGCCCGCGTTGGGCGCCTGATGCGGCGGCAATGTAACGGGCGCAAAGCCCCATTCGTTGTTGCCGCGCAGGAACGCGATCCAGCCCCACGCCGCTCCGGCGTGACGCAGCAACTGAAAACTGAACGGCTCGAGGATCGCCGCGAACACCGCTGCGGCGACACTCGTCCGCGTGCGGCCGCCTGTCAGGCGCTGATAGAGATGCACGGTCCAGAGATAGACCAGGAAATCCGCGACGATCTTCGCGGTGATCAGACCGAACACCGGCACGGCGATGGCAGTCTTGCCGGTGACGAGCAAAGCCAGCAGCAATACGAAGGCCGTGAGGCCGTAGATCGGCTGCAGTGTATCCAGCGCCTTGATCGGCAGCATGCGCAGGCCGAGCCGGCCATAGCGGCGATTGCCGGTCATGTCGCGATTCCAATACTGCGTCTGCAGGAAGCCCGCGAACCAGCGCCGGCGCTGCCGCAGGAACGTCATGACGTGAGAGGGCGCTTCAGTGCGCGCCAGTGACGTGCCAACCATCCGCAACTGCCAATCCAGACCGTGATCGACGGCATGGCGATGCATGCGGTGGGTCAGCTCGTAGTCCTCGACAAGACACTCTGGATCGAAGCCACCGACGGCCACCAGCGCCTCCCTGCGGAAGCCGGCAAAGGCGCCGGAGATCAGCAGCAGGCTGTTGCCGCGCATCCAGGCGAAGCGCGAAATGATGTTGCGGATATATTCGTAGGTCTGGAACCACTGCATCACGCGGCCGCTGACGCTGTCGTCGCAGACCGGCACGAGAATGCCGCCGGCCGCGACCAGTGCGGGATCCGCAGCAAAGGCCGCGCGCATTTCGGCGATGGCATCGTCAGCCAGAAACGTATCGGCATCCAGCGTGATGACGATGTCGGTATCGGCCTTGAGGATCGCCGTGTTCAGCGCCCGCGCCTTGCCTTGATGCGGCAGGCGCAACCATTGCAGCCTGGAACTGCCGAACTGGCCGATGCTGCTCTGACCGACCGCCGGAATAGCGAGACCGTAGCGGTCACGGAGGAGCGTATCAGTTGCATCGCGCGAGCCGTCATCCGCGATCAGGATCAGATCCGGCGCATCGGATTGCCCCGCGATGGCCGCCAGCGCCTCCGGCAGATTCAGCGCCTCGTCATGCGCGGCTATCAGGATCCCCAGCGATGGACGCGATTGCGCGGCAACCGCTGCAGATGGACCACGCGCGGACACTGCCAGCGGCAGCGTCTGCCACACCACATAGAGCATCAGCACCGTGTCATAGGCGATATAGACCATGCCCGCCGACCACGCCCAGATGCTGGTGAGGAAGAACGCGCGGCCGAACAGCAGCGCCCAGAGCGCGAGTACGGCGAGATAGATCAGCAGGCTGATGAACGGCATCCGGCGCGGCGTGATACGCGGCGATGCGGCGGCGAAGGCCGCCTGAAGGGATATTGTCATGCCGTCAATTCAATCGCGCGTTCGAGCAAACCGGTCCTGCGACAGCTACGCGTGAATCGTGATCGGGTTGCGGAGCCGCGATCAAATAGCGCGTGATTGCGGTCACGACGAACACACAAAGTCGTCATGCCTCAAAAGACAAATCCTGTTTAAACTTATTCCATGCACGCACAGAAAATGCCGATTCAACGTTACAGCCGCATCGCCATGATCCTGCACTGGCTGATTGCCGTTCTGATCACACTCAATGTCGCGCTGATCTGGAGCGTCGACCTCATTCCCGAGGACAACATCCGCTTCGTCATCGATGCACATAAGTCGTTCGGCATCACCGTGCTCGGCCTCGTGCTGATGCGCCTGCTGTGGCGCGCGGCGAACAGGCCACCCGATCTGCCCGAGACCTATCCGCCCGCCGAGAGGGCCGCCGCACATGGTGCACATCTCGCGCTCTATGTGCTGATGATCGGATTGCCACTGTCCGGCTGGATGCACGATTCCGCCTGGAAGGCCGCCGGCGAAATCCCGATGTATCTGTTCGGCCTGTTCCAGTGGCCACGCATCGGCTGGATCATGAGTGCCGAGCCGGCCTTCAAGGAACGCCTGCACGACATCTTCGGCGGCATTCACGTGTGGCTGTCCTATGCGCTCTATGCGCTGGTTGGCCTGCACATCGCCGCCGCGCTGAAGCATCAGTTCTGGGACGGCCATCCCGAACTGCAGCGGATGTGGCCCGGTGGCGACGCGCCCGCGCCTAGCCCCTTGTCGCCAGCGCAACGCCCGCCAGCGTAAATACCAGGGCCGCGATCTGCATGGCGCCGAGCGGTTCCCGCAGGGCGATGGCCGAGCTGACCACGCCGATCACGGGCACCGCCATGGTCCCGATTGCGGCCACCGAGGCCGGCAACTGCTTGAGCGCCGCGAACCAGCAGACATAAGCGATGCAGAACCCCACCAGCACGACATAGGCGAGCAGCCCCCAGCCCAGCGGCGTCAGTGCTGCAACATGCGGGCTTTCGAAGATCAGACCCAGCAACAGCACCGGCACACAACCGATCCCGATCTGCCAGGCGGATGACGTCACCAGTGGCAGCGTGAGCCCGAACTTCTTGGCCAGCACCGTGCCGAGCGCAAAGCCGAACCCGCCCAGCAGCGCCAGAGCGATTCCCGGGAGCTTCTCCGCGCTCGCGGCCAGACCACCGCCCCCCATCAACGCGGCGATGCCGGCAAAGGCCATCAGCATGGCCACGATCCGCTGCATCGACAGGCGCTCGCCGAGGATCAGCCAGGCCAGTCCGGCAGCCCAGACCGGCATGGTGAACGCAATCACCGCGGCCTCGCCGGCCGGCAGCCACAGCAGCGACAAGCCGACGAAAGCCATCCAGCCGAACACGTTCAGGCCCGCCAGCACGACCAGATGCAACCATTGATGATGCGGCACGCGAAGACTCTCCGCCGCGCCAGACGGCGATCCCGGCCAGCAGCAATGCCCCGACAATGCCGGTGCTGCCGCGCGCCGACAGCGGTGGCCATTCCGACAGCAGCGCTTTCGACACCGGCCAGTTCAGACCCCAGGCGATCGACGCGATGGCGAGCAACACGAGACCGAACGGAGCGATTCGCGGGCGCGACCCGGGCGGACTTTGCAGTGTCATGGGGAAAACCGGCTGAGGAATCGACGAGACCATGCGCGCAGTTGGAGGGTCTGACCACTGCCGGTGGAGGGAACCTGACCGGCAACAGCCGCTGCGCCTGAGTCCCCCCAAACGCAATCCCTGGATGACAAAATAAAGTTGGGCTGTGAACAGTGGGCGCAGCTCGGATTCCGGACAGTTTTAGAAATATTTTTGACTTCCGAATCCATGAGGACTCACTGATACTTGACCTCAATCGAGGCGCGCTCTGACCCCTTGGTTATCCACCCTTTCCACCATATTTAGTATTTGATTCAGGAACCCCGACTACTCCTTGACGGGTGAGATCGGTTTGGCCTAGTTTTCGAACTGTTCGGCGCGGGTCGTTTTTTGTCCCGCCGGACGCTCCCAAACGGGTTCCAGATTGACCGCTCCGTCCTCCAGTCGAGGCTACGGGATCGGGGATTTGCGTCCTGGAATCCGGGCCGGAAAGTCGGCGTTTGGAGCACTAAAAAACGGGCCGGAAACCGGCTCAAACAGCGTGGTGAGGCGTTAGGATCGGGTCGACCTGCAGTTGCAAGGAAAGCCAGATCCGGGAAGCATGACCCCGGCAGTCCCGGGTGGCCGAGATGACGGCCAGCACATGCTCCACAGAGATAAACAGGACCGGTTCACCCGGCCAAGCTGCGGCGAATTTGGGGCAACCTGGACGTCGCTAACAGAAATCGCCGATGCCGCCAGATGGGGTGTCGGGCTTAAGACGGGGCACGACCACGATGCAGATTCAACGCCGCTACACCACCGAAGGACAGTCGCCCTATGCCGGGATCGACTTCCGCCACACCACGTCCGAGATCCGCAATCCGGATGGCTCCGTGGTGTTCAAGCTTGAAGGCGTTGAAGTGCCCGACTCATGGTCGCAGGTCGCCTCCGACGTGCTGGCCCAGAAGTATTTCCGTAAAGCGGGCGTCGCCGCGAAATTGAAGAAGGTCGAGGAAGAGACCGTGCCGTCGTGGCTGTGGCGCTCGGTGCCGGACACCGAGGCCCTCGCCTCCCTGCCCGAGAAAGAGCGCTTCGTCAGCGAACTTTCGTCCAAGCAGGTGTTCGACCGCCTCGCCGGCTGCTGGACCTATTGGGGCTGGAAGGGCGGCTACTTCACCTCTGAAGCCGACGCCCACGCGTTCCATGACGAGCTGCGCTTCATGCTCGCCAAACAAATGGTCGCGCCGAATTCGCCGCAGTGGTTCAACACCGGCCTGCACTGGGCCTACGGCGTCGATGGTCCCGGCCAGGGCCACTATTATGTGGACTGGAAGACCGGCAAGCTGACCAAGTCGAAATCGGCTTACGAACATCCGCAGCCCCATGCCTGTTTCATCCAGGGCGTCGAGGACGATCTGGTCAATGAAGGCGGCATCATGGACCTGTGGGTGCGTGAAGCCCGCCTGTTCAAGTATGGCTCGGGTACCGGCTCGAATTTCTCGAAGCTGCGCGGCGAAGGCGAGAAGCTGTCGGGTGGCGGACGCTCAAGCGGCCTGATGTCGTTCCTCAAGATCGGCGACCGTGCTGCCGGCGCCATCAAGTCGGGCGGCACCACGCGCCGCGCCGCCAAGATGGTCGTGGTCGATGCCGACCATCCGGATATCGAGACCTATATCGACTGGAAGGTGAAGGAAGAGCAGAAGGTCGCGGCCCTCGTCACCGGGTCGAAGATGAACCAGAAGCACCTCAAGGCGATCCTGAAGGCCTGCGTGAACTGCGAAGGTTCGGGCGACGACTGCTTCGATCCCGAGAAGAACCCGGCGCTGCGCCGCGAGATCAAGCTCGCCCGCCGCTCGCTGGTCAATGACAACGTCATCAAGCGCGTGATCCAGTATGCCAAGCAGGGCTACAAGGACATCGACTTCCCGATCTACGACACCGACTGGGACTCAGAGGCCTATCTCACTGTTGCCGGCCAGAACTCCAACAACTCCGTCTCGCTGAAGGACGATTTCCTGCGCGCCGTCGAGACCGATGGCAACTGGGACCTGATCGCCCGCAAGGACGGCAAGGTCATGAAGACCATCAAGGCCCGCGATCTCTGGGAAAAAATCGGTTACGCCGCCTGGGCGTCGGCCGATCCCGGCCTGCACTTCAACACCACCATGAACGACTGGCACACCTGCAAGTCGTCGGGCGATATCCGCGCGTCCAATCCGTGCTCGGAATACATGTTCCTGGACGACACGGCGTGTAACCTCGCCTCCGCCAACCTGCTGACCTTCTACGACACCGCCGCCGCAACCTTCGACATCCACGCCTACGAGCATCTCTGCCGTCTGTGGACCATGGTGCTCGAAATCTCGGTGATGATGGCGCAGTTCCCGTCGAAGCCGATCGCCGAACTCTCCTACGAGTTCCGCACCCTCGGCCTCGGCTATGCCAACATCGGCGGCCTGCTGATGACCATGGGTCTGTCCTATGACAGCAAGGAAGGCCGCGCGCTGTGCGGCGCCCTCACCGCTGTCATGACCGGCGTCAGCTACGCGACCTCGGCCGAGATGGCCAAGGAGCTCGGCCCGTTCCCCGGCTACAAGAAGAACGCAGCTCACATGCTGCGCGTCATCCGCAACCATCGCCGTGCAGCCCATGGCGAAACCCGCGGCTATGAAGGCCTCGCCGTCGCCCCCGTGGCGCTCGACCATGCCTCCTGCCCGCAGGCCGACATCGTCACCCGCGCCAAGATTGCCTGGGATCTCGCCCTCGAACTCGGCGAACTCCATGGCTACCGCAACGCCCAGACCACCGTCGTGGCGCCGACCGGCACCATCGGCCTTGTCATGGATTGCGACACCACCGGCATCGAGCCTGACTTCGCGCTGGTGAAATTCAAGAAGCTCGCCGGTGGCGGCTACTGGAAGATCATCAACCGCGCCGTCCCGGCAGCACTCCGCGTGCTCGGCTATCGCGAGAGCGAGATCGCCGAGATCGAGGCCTATGCCGTCGGTCACGGTTCGCTGTCCAATGCGCCGGGCATCAATGCCTCGACCTTGAAAGCCAAGGGCTTCACCGATGAAGCGCTGAAGAAGGTCGAGGCTGCACTGCCGACCGCCTTCGACATCAAGTTCGCCTTCAACAAGTGGACCTTCGGTGAGGACTTCCTGCGCGACACCCTCAAGATCGAAGCTGAAGCCATTGCCGCGCCCGGTTTTGACCTGCTCGCCGCGCTCGGCTTCACCAAGCGCGAGATCGAAGCCGCCAACGTGCATATCTGCGGCGCGATGACGGTGGAAGGTGCGCCGCATCTGAAGGCCGAGCACTACAGCGTGTTCGATTGCGCCAATCCCTGCGGCAAGATCGGCAAGCGCTATCTCTCGGTGGAAAGCCACATCCGCATGATGGCGGCGTCGCAGCCCTTCATTTCGGGTGCGATCTCCAAGACCATCAACATGCCGAACGACGCTACGGTGGAGGACTGCAAGTCCGCTTACCTGCTGTCGTGGAAGCTCGCGCTGAAGGCCAACGCGCTGTATCGCGATGGTTCCAAGCTCTCGCAGCCGCTCAACTCGCAGCTCATCTCTGATGAGGACGAGGACGAGGATGCGCTGGAGAACCTGATGGAGAAGCCGATGGCGGCGCGCACCGCCGCAATCTCCGAGAAGGTGGTCGAGCGTCTGGTCGAGCGCATCGTGGTGATGCGCGACCGCGAGAAGATGCCGGATCGCCGCAAGGGCTACACCCAGAAGGCCGTCGTCGGCGGTCACAAAGTGTACTTGCGCACCGGCGAATATGATGACGGCCGTCTCGGCGAGATCTTCATCGACATGCACAAGGAAGGCGCGGCGCTGCGCTCCTTCATCAACAACTTCGCCATCGCCGTCTCGCTGGGCCTCCAGTATGGCGTGCCGCTGGAGGAATATGTCGACGCCTTCACCTTCACCCGCTTCGAGCCCGCGGGCCCGGTACAGGGCAACGACAGCATCAAGTTCGCGACCTCGATCCTCGACTATGTGTTCCGCGAACTCGCGGTCTCCTACATGTCGCGCTTCGATCTCGGCCATGTCGACGTCTCGGAAGCGGGTTTTGATGCGCTCGGCAAGGGCGAGGACGAAGGCAAGGCGCCGGCCGACCAGAACAAGTATGTCTCGAAGGGCCTGACCCGCTCGCGCACCGACAACCTCGTCGTCATGCGCGCGCCGGCACCTGCCGAGAACACCGACGCCCGCGCGAGCGGCAACGTCACCTCGCTGAACGCGTCGGGCGCCACCGCCCGCCACGGCAGCGGCGATGCCGCGGTCGCCCTCAAGACCGCCGAGCCCGAGCACCAGCTCTCGCCGACCGAAAAACTCGAGGCGCAAGCCTGGAGCAAAGCGGGAAGCGCCGCAGCCGCCGCGCCAAGCAAGGCCGAACGCCGCGCCGAAGCGAAAGCCAAGGGCTATGAGGGCGACATGTGCGGCGAGTGTTCGAACTTCACGCTGGTGCGGAATGGGACCTGTATGAAGTGCGATACGTGCGGCAGCACGACGGGGTGTTCGTAATAACGGACTAAACTGACGTTGTAGCGTACAATCGAAGCAGCAAGACCTTCCGCAGCGAGACACTCTCGCTGCGGAAAAACCTAGTCGAACAAAACGTGAATTCTGTCGGAGTTTCCAATGGAAGGTGCGGGCCAGTCGCTTGCTGTAAACGAGGGCCGCGCAACGCCCGGCAAAGCAAAAACGCGAATAAAGAAGCTTCTCCTTGAAATATTTTCAGGCCTAACCTGGGCCTACGTTCTTACAACCTTGTTCCTTTTCAACATTGACGCGCTGATCGCAGCCCAACTGGGGGATCACGCATGGTTGGTATCATACAAGTCGATTATTTTCTTAGGTGTGCTCGCTCTAATTTCTTGGATCACATCGCCAACAGGAACAATTAAGACACTACTTTTCGTTTTGTTCTGGCCACTGCTAAAGGTGATTTGGACTCTTCCCAAGGCTCTTGTTTGGATAGGGAGTTGGTCACTAGCGCTTGGCATTCTTAGCGCCGCGGCATCGTTCTTTTACAAGTTTCGCCAGAACGTTACGTTGGCATTCTGCTTCATCCTTTGCCAAACCGCCCCGTTTGTTATCCAAGACAAGTATGTTCTCGCCACGCTGGCAATCACGAACTTGTTAGTTCTGTTTTGGCTGTACGTTAGAGCAACGCTGTCAATCTTTCAGCCTAACATATTGTTTTCTGCCTACCGCACTGCTGTCACGAAGAGCACCGTCTTTGTTGTCAAGCATACTCGGCTCGATGACGACATTAAAGCGACTCCAGTAAGCAAGCTTGAGACCACACAAATCAGCAAGAGGTCGGAAAGTCTTGCTCAAGCGCTGATCTTCGGCCGAGCCTGCACATTTGCAGCGAGAAAACTGCCCGCGCTCCACTCAAAAGGGTACGCGACAGTCGCAGGTGCGATCAGTATTCTCTCTTTGATCTTCTTCGCGACAATCATCTTTACGACCGTGAATTTTTCGATTCACAAAACATACCCAAATGCATTTGAGACAATAGGAACCCCATCATATTTTAAGTTTTGGTATTATAGCTTCTTCAGCTTCTTAAATCGCGACATCAAAGATATCGTCGCTGTATCCGATCTCGCCCAAGCTAGTGCAATATTGGAGGCGACTTTTTCTCTGTTCACTGTGCTTGTTTTTGCCGCGACTTTGATTTCGTACAGAACTGAAAAATACTCGACACAGCTTGCCGAAACCGCAAGCACAATCGAAACACAGAGCAGGGAAATTGAGGCTCATGTCATGAACGAATGGAGCCTCTCGCCCGAAGACGCCTTTAAGGAGCTTGAGCGAGCCAGGTCTGGAGCCTTGGCTTTAATTATTTGGCTGACTAACAATACAAAGTAACGAGAACTCTGAGCGTGTCAGCCCGCGTGATCCACCGCATCCGCGCCACACGAACGCTCCTGCATTGCGTACTGTTTGTCGTCACTGAGCTGACCACTCGCTCATTCAACCTGAAAGAATGCGGGCTCCATGGACGAACGTACGAGGAAGGTAATCGATGACGCCAGAGCGATCTACGAACCGATTGTCATCGGAAAGAACAGCAGGATCGGGCGCGGGACGGCTCTTTGGGAGAATTTCGAGAGAGCAATCCAAGCATGTGAAGTCGATTCAATGGCTGGAGACAGCAAGCTTTTCGAAAACATCAACGAACTAGCCGTTGCTAAGATCCTCGCTGAAGATAAAGGCCTTAAGGGGACAATCGAATACGAACCTAGTCTGTTGCCTAGCGGCCGAAAGATCGACTTCGTGACCGATAGAGGCCGTGACAACGCGTATATCGAAGTAAAGTCTGTTCGCCCAAACACTCCAGACACGGAAGAGGCTTGGAAACTCTACGAGAAGCGCCGGGAGCTTCATCCAAAGCAGGCGCAATTTATCGCACATAAAGATTGGATGGGCGGTCGCGTTTACGGAAACACGTTTGCTTCACGCTCAAAGTTCCTAGAATACGCCATGGATTTTGAAGAGCGTCTGGCCGAAGCTAAGAAAATTCGATGTGGGCCCGGTCTGCTTATTGTATGCGGTAATGGCCTGTCATGGCATCGCTCAAATCTTGAGGATTTTGCGGATTACTATCACGCCGGGAAACACCGGCAGGATGATCCGTTCGCGCAGATGGAAGCGCATCACATCGAAGACAATAAGCTCAATCTGCTACGCAACATCGATAACTTCGGATCGCTGAAGCGCCATTGGGATATCGCGCAAAGAGACGAATTTGTGTGGCCTGTACGTGGTCCGAGCTTCGGTGGCGTCGTCCGATAGCAAGCGTAGGGCGGATTAGCGCAGCGCAATCCGCCGCAACTGTCTCTCGGCGCAGTGCCCGGTCAAACCGTCGACGGCCATGGTCGAGGCATGAGGCGCGCTTCATTCATCGGAGGTCGGGCACGGCTAGGCGCTGGTGACGCAGCGCCGCGTGATATGATCGATGTCCAGCGCACCCACCTGCCGCATGATCGTGATGAACTCATCGTCCAGGATCTGCAGCACCCGGTCCACGCCGGCCTCGCCGAACGACGCCAGGCCCCACACGTATGGCCGGCCAATGCCAACGGCCGCGGCGCCCAGAGCGAGCGCCTTCAGGACATCGGTGCCACGGCGTACGCCGCCGTCGATGAGCACCGGGATGCGCCCGCCCACCGCATCCACGACCTCCGCCAGCACACCGATCGTCGCCTGCCCGCTCTCTTCCGCGCGCCCGCCGTGGTTGGAGACGATCAGGCCGTCCACGCCGTGGCGCAACGCCTCCTTGGCGTCCTCACCCGTCATGATGCCCTTCAGCACGAGCTTGCCCTTGACGATCCCGCGCAGGCGATCGACGAATTCCCACGTCATCCCGGTGCCGTAGAGGTTGGTGACTTTGGAAACGTCGATGTCCGCGAAGTTGGTCTTGCGGCTGACCTCGTTGGTGAAGCCCGGTGTGTGACAGCCCGAGCACTCGCGCAGGTCCTGGCGCCGCTCGCGGAACAGGGTTTCGGTATTGCGGCCGCCCTGGCGGTCGACCGTGAGGACGATCGCCGGAGAGCCCGCATTCTCGGCGCGCTGCACCAGCGCCCGCGTCACGTTCCAATCGTCGGTCGGATATAGCATGAACCAGGCCGGCCGGCCGTGCGCCTTGTTGACGTCGACGATGCTCGCGTTATCGACCGTCGAGAGAATCATCTGATGGTTACGCTTGGCAGCGGCGCGCGCCACGGTGACCCCGGCCTCGGGATCGTAGGCGCCGAGGCTGCTGACCGGGCACATGAAGATGGGGCTGGCCCAGGTTTCGCCGAAGATCTTCACGCTGGTGTCGATCTTTCGGGCATCGATGAGACGCTGGACGCGGATATTGTACTTCGCGAAGGCGGTGTGATTGGCGTCGCGCGTCACGTCGCCGTCGACGCCGCTCTGGAGGTAGCCCCAGTGCGCCGGCGCGTCCTGGCTGAGCACGGCCTTCTTTGCCGCCGGCTCGAACTCAAACACGTCCAGCGCATCGGCCGGAGCGGTGATGATGCCGTCCGGACCGAACGCTCTTCGGGAGCCGCGCAGCACATCGTAGCTCTGCGCGAGCGCTTGATGCGCGTTAGCCGTCAACAGGGTGGTGATCGCACCGAGAGAGGTCGCCGTGAGAAGAGGACTAGCGGCGAAAAAACGCAGGAGTTGGCGGCGCGCGATCATCGTGCGCTCTGAAATGTCCGGCGCCCCGGCTGCATGTGTCGCCTTCACCAGCGTCGTCCTGCGCGAGAGACCTGTCATCGTGTTCTTTCGAATGCGAATGAGTGCCGCAGGTTAGGCAGATTGGTCTGTGTCGTCGTCACGTCAGTGTCTTCAGGGTGGCGATGACATTCCGGCGATATAATGACAATTCTGGTCGCATGTCCATCGGCAAGCGGTGGCCGGATGAGCGCTGCGTGATCCACCATCGTCGTATCGGCGCAATACGCTTCGCACTTGCGCGCCACGCGTTGACGTCGGACGTTGCGCCCTTGGGAGGCGACCGCGCGTCGCGCCTACGTCATTGACGATTCCCGCGATGCTCTATCTAGTTGCCGCAGTGCCGCCACGCGGCAGCCCCATGACCGGAATATCAATATGCGCTTTCCAAAGACTCGCTGCCTCACTCTTCTCGCCGTCGCAACTCTGCTGTCCGCCGCACTGTCGCTGCCCGCTCACGCAGAAACCGGCAAAGTCCGCTTCAAGTTCTTCAAGGCCGGATGGTTCATCGGCGCGCAGGCAGGGAGCGGAATCCTCAGCTTCCGTGGTGAGATGTATCCGTTTCGCATCGGCGGCGTGAGCGCGGGCCTGACGTTTGGGGGCTCCTCGACCGATCTGGTCGGCGCGGCGCAAAATATGCATCAGGCTTCGGACATCGAAGGCATTTATACGGCGCTCGGTGCAGGTGTGGCGGTCGGTGCAGGCAGGCGCGCCATCCAGATGCGCAACGCCAAGGGCGTCGTCCTGACGCTCGAGGGCGAGCAACTGGGCCTCCAGTTCGATCTGGACCTGAGCGGAATGAGCGTCTCCATCCAGAACCAGTAGTCGGATGCACCAACGTCAATGCGTTGGCCTTCACTGCGACATCCAACCAGCAAGCGTAATCCACCAATGTCGAGATCTCTGCGCGTTAAGTCCTCATGAAACTAAGCCAGAAATCCGACGCCGTCCGGACCTCACAGCAGGACGAAGAATTGCGGCGGCAATTGTCGGTCGGTCGCAGCGTCAACGAGATCGCGATCCGGTTGAAGCGGTCACCGCTATCAGTCCGCACCCGCGTCAAGAAGCTCGGCATCAGCCAGCCGCAGGCGGATTAGCGCGCTGCCATCAGCCATGACGAAGGTCCCGTTCATCTTCAGCGCCAAATGCCGTCGTCGCTGGCGGCGCAGCCTGCGCTCGGCGCAACGGACGCTCGCGAAACTGCCGCGCGCTGTTCAAATCGCCGGCGCCGTCGCAATCGTGCTTGTCACCCTCGTGCTGTCCAACCTCATCTATCACGTGATCCACAAGCCGACCGAGTTGTTCTTCTTTGTCGGCCACAGGCTCGACAAGGAGCCGGCCGAGACGTGGCGGCATTACGGGCCGCTGTTTCGCGCCTTTTCGACGCGGTCGATCACGCCCGAATTGCTCGCTGCGCTGGCGCAGGTCGAGAGTTCCGGCAATCCCCTGGATCGCACCTATTGGCGCTGGCGGTTCAGCTTCAATCCGTTCGCGATCTATCGGCCCGCATCCAGCGCCGTCGGTCTCTTTCAAATGACCGATCCGGCCTATGCCGAAGTTTCGCGCTTCTGCATCCGGGCGAACGCGGTTCAGGATACGGGCTGCGGCTTCGGCCCCTATATTCGTGCCATCCCGAGCCATGCCACCGAGCTCGCATCGATCTATCTGGACCGCAATGTCGCCGCGGTCCTCGCGCGCGCCGGCGGCGTGGCGCCGACCCCGCAACAGGTGCAGGATCTCGCCGCCTTCATCCATCTGTGCGGTGGAGGACCCGCCACCGCTTATGCACGCCGTCGCTTCCAGATGACGGCCAATGAGCGATGCGGCGACCATTCCGTTGCGAGTTACGTCTCCAGGGTCAACGCGCTGAAGCGCAAGTTCCTGCTGATGGCATCCGATAGCGATAAATAGCGCGTAGTTTGGGTCGATCAAGCGCAGCCGGGATGAAGCTCTTGCGTCATCCGGGGTTGATCCCCTCAGTTCTTGAACCTCGCCTGCCCGGACTTGCCGTCGGCGGTCTTCAGCGTGACGCTCACCGAAGCGCCCTTGGCGATGTCGCCCTTCGCTTCGGCCTTCAATGCAGTCCCGGAGGTGACGAGCGGCAGCGTCTCGCGGTCGCTTCCGGACGTCAGCAGCACGGCGCCGGAAAAGCCGCTGGCCGGAAGCGGCTTGTTGGCCTCGTCGAGGATGTTGAAGGTCAGCACCTTCCTCGCAGCGATCATCTCGACATGCACGCCGGCGACATCCTCCATGGGTCCGCCATTCGGCCCCTTCTGATGGGCGTGCTGCGCCATCGCGGGAGCCGCCAGCAGCAGCGTGGATAGGACGAGCAAGATCGTCTTCATTAATGGTCTCCCTGGGTGGCGTGGACAGGCATCGCCTCTACATGGGCAGGCGACGATTCCCGGCGGAACAGGATGTAGAGCGCGGGAAGAACGAGCAGCGTGAGGATGGTGGACGAGACGATGCCGCCGATGACAACCGTCGCGAGCGGGCGCTGCACCTCGGCGCCCGCCCCCGTCGCGATCGCCATCGGCACGAAGCCGAGCGAGGCCACCAGCGCCGTCATCAGCACAGGCCGCAACCGGGTCAGCGCGCCTTCGCGCACGGCCTCCACCACCTTCTTTCCTTCAAGGCGAAGCCGCGCGATGAAGGTGATGATGACGAGACCGTTGAGCACCGCCACACCCGAGAGCGCGACAAAGCCGATGCCCGCACTGATCGACAGCGGAATGTCACGCAGCAGCAGCGCGAAGATGCCGCCCGTGAGCGCCAGCGGCACGCCGCTGAAGACCAGCAGCGCGTCAGCCACGGAGCCGAGGCTGATGAACAGCAGCAGGAAGATCAGCAGTAGCGCGATCGGAACCACGATGGTCAGGCGCTGCGTCGCCGAGACGAGCTGCTCGAACTGACCGCCCCAGCCGATCCAGTAGCCTGCGGGCAGTTTGACCTTCTGCGCGATCTGCTGCTGCGCCTCGCCGACGAAGGAGCCGAGATCGCGTCCGCGCACATTGGCAGAGACGACGATGCGGCGCTTGCCGTCCTCGCGGCTGATCTGGTTCGGTCCCGGCGCGACCGAGATCTCCGCCAGTTCCGACAGCGGCGCGTAGCGCATCTGGGCCAGCGGCGAGGTCCCGAACGCCGCCGGCATCGCCTTGTTCTGGCTCGGCTGGCCCTCCAGCGGCGGCAGCGGGATCGGCAGCGCCTTGATTGCTTCGATGTCCGTCCGGAGTTCGTCCGGAAGGCGCACAACGAGATCGAAGCGGCGGTCGCCCTCGAACACCAGGCCGGCGGTCTTGCCGCCCACGGCGATCTCGACCAGGTTTTGCACATCCGACACGCTGATGCCGAAGCGCGCCAGCGCCTTGCGATCCAGCTTGACCGTCAGCACCGGAAGCCCTGCGACCTGCTCGGTCTTCACGTCCGCGGCGCCCTGGATGTTCTGCAGCGCCGACTGCACCTGCCCCGCGATCCCTGCCAGCACGCCGAGGTCGTCGCCGAAGATCTTGATGCCGACGTCGCTGCGCACACCCGAGATCAGTTCGTTGAAGCGCAGCTGGATCGGCTGCGAGAGTTCGTAAAGACTGCCTGCGACCTCCTCGGATGCGGCCTCGATCTCCTTCATCAGATCGAGCTTCGACTTCTTCGGATCGGGCCACTGATCGCGCGGCTTGAGCATGACATAGCCGTCCGAGATCGACGGCGGCATGGGATCTGTCGCCACCTCCGCGGTACCGGTACGGGCGAAGGATTCCTTCACCTCTGGAATCCTGGCCAGCCGCCGCTCGAGCGCCATCTGCATCTCGAGCGATTGCGTGAGGCTGGTTCCGGGGATGCGCATCGCCTGGATCGCGACGTCGCCCTCGTCGAGGCTCGGGATGAACTCGCCGCCCATCCGCGTCGCGGCGTATCCGCTCACGACGATGAGCGCCACGGCCGCGGCCGCCACGATGACGCGCAGACGGATCGCGATATCGAGCAACGGCACGTAGGTCCGACGCGCGGCGCGCATGAACCAGTTCTCCTTCTCGGAGACCTTGCCGGTCACGAACAGCGCGACAGCGGCCGGAACGAAGGTCATCGACAGGATGCTGGCGCCCAGCAACGCCATCAGCACGGTCAGCGCCATCGGCGTGAACATCTTGCCTTCGACGCCGGTCAGCGTGAGCACCGGCAGATAGACCACGGCGATGATCAGCGTGCCGAACAGGCTGGGCTTGATGACCTCGCGCGACGCTTCGATGATCGTCTCGAAGCGCTCCTCGCGGGTCAACAGGCACCCCCGCTTCGCCTGCTCATGGGCAAGCAGACGCAGGCAGTTCTCCACGATGATGACGGCACCATCGATGATAATGCCGAAGTCGATGGCGCCGAGACTCATCAGGTTGGCGCTGACCTTGTTCTCGAACATGCCAGTGATGGTGAACAGCATGGACAGCGGAATGACGAGCGCGGTGGCGAAGGCCGCCTTGAAGTTCCCGAGGATGAGGAACAGGATCGCGATGACGAGCAGCGCGCCCTCGACCAGGTTCTTCTCGACGGTCGCGATGGTCGCATCGATCAGATGGGTGCGGTCGTAGATCGCACGGAGAGAGACGCCCTCCGGCAGCGACTTCTGAATCTGCTCCAGCTTTTGCCCGACACGCTGCGCGACGGTCCGGCCGTTCTCGCCGATCAGCAGCATCGCCGTGCCGAGCACGACTTCCTTCCCGTCGACGGTCGCCGCGCCGGTGCGCAGGTCGGTGCCTTCCTTGACCTCGGCGATGTCGAGGATGCGGACCGGGACGCCGTTGCGGGAGCCGATGACGATCTGCCGGATCTCCTCGACATCGGCGACCTGTCCGGGCGTGCGCACCAGATACTGCTCGCCGTTCTTCTCGATATAGCCGGCGCCGACATTGGCGTTGTTGTTGGCGAGCGACGTCATGACGTCGCGGAAACTCAGACGGTAGGCCATCAGCCTGGCCGGATCCGGAAGCACGTGGAACTGCTTCTCGAAGCCGCCGATGGTGTTGACCTCGTTGACCCCCTGCACGTTGCGAAGCTGGGGCTTGATGATCCAGTCCTGCACGGTCCGCAGATCGCTCGGCGTATAGGGCTTGCCTTCGGCGTTCTTCGCGCCCTCCTTCGCCTCGACCGTGTACATGTAGATCTCGCCGAGGCCGGTGGAGACCGGCCCCATCGCCGTCTCGATGCCGGTCGGCAGCGAGTCCTTCACCCGCTGGACGCGTTCGTTGACGAGCTGGCGCGCGAAGTAGATGTCCGTGCCGTCCTTGAACACGACCGTGACCTGGCTGAGGCCGTAGCGCGACAGCGAGCGCGTGTTCACGAGGTTCGGCAGGCCGGCCATCCCCGTTTCGATCGGGAACGTGATGCGTTGCTCGACCTCCAGCGGCGAGAAGCCCGGCGCGTTGGTATTGATCTGAACCTGGACATTCGTGATGTCAGGGACGGCGTCGATCGGCAGGCGCGTGAAGTTCCAGACGCCAAAAGCGCCCATCATCAGCACGGCGATCATGACCAACCAGCGCTGGTGCACGGAGAACGCAAGAAGCTTGTCGATCATGACCAAATTCCCGACATGACGATCCCTGACGGGGACCGCTGGAGACATGAGCGGACGCGGTCCCGCCGCATCTGAGCGAACTCAGTGTTCATGGGACGCCGATCCTTTTCCGAGCTCCGCTTTCACGATGAAGCTGTTCTTTGCCGCGTATTTGTCGCCGTCGAGCAGTCCGAACAGGATCTCGACATTATCGGAGTCGCGCGCGCCGAGTTCGACGTCGCGCGCTTCGAACTTGTCGCCGCTGCGGACAAACACCACGCTGCGGTTCTCGACCGTCTGGATCGCCGACGCCCGAACGGCGATCGCGACCGGCTTGGCCGACAGGATCAGGCGTGCCGAGACGAACAGGCCGGTGCGCAGGCGCATGTCGATATTCGGCACGACGGCGCGGGCGAGCGCGCTCTGCGTATCGCTGCTGCCAACCGGCGAGATGTAGGACAGGCTGGCCTCGATCGGCTTTCCACCATCGCCGACATCGATCAGGATCTTGTCGCCGATCCGGACACGCGGCAGGTTGCGGCGGTAGACGGACAGATCCACCCACACCGTCGAGATG
The DNA here is from genome assembly GCF_032401055.1 of Tardiphaga sp. 709. Taxonomy (NCBI): domain Bacteria; kingdom Pseudomonadati; phylum Pseudomonadota; class Alphaproteobacteria; order Hyphomicrobiales; family Nitrobacteraceae; genus Tardiphaga; species Tardiphaga sp. 709. Next base: position 672,107 of record NZ_CP135529.1, read on the forward strand.
TCGGCGACGATGAAGGCCGGCTTCTGCTCGGAGGCATATTCGCCGAGCGAGATCTGGCGGTCGATCACCGTCCCGGAGATCGGCGCCCGCATCTCATAGACGCTCAGGCTCTGGTTGCTCTCGATCTTCGCGAGGAGCTCGCCCTTCTCGACGGTGTCGCCGATGCGCTTCTTGATCTCGCGCACGACGCCGGGAAAGCGCGGGGTCACCTGCACCAGCGTTTCCTGATTGGGCTGCAGGATGCCGTTCAGCACCAGAGAGTCGTGCAGCGTCTCGCTTTTGGCGGAGAGGATTTCGATGTTCGACGAGGCAACGCGCGCATCGCTCATTTCCACGACGCCCTCTTCACCGTGGCCCTTCTCGTCGTGGCCTTTCTCACCCTTGGCCTTTTCACCTTTGGCCTTGTCGCCCTGTCTGGCGGCCTTGGAGGTGGCCGCGGTCTGCGTGTCGGACTTGCTCGGGGCGGTGGCATAGACGCCGGCGCCGAGCGCGAAGATCGCGGCGGCGGCCACCAGGAACATGATTGGCTTGTTCATCGTGCGCTCCCCCGCGCCAGTGCAAATGGATTGCCGACCAGCCCTTCGATAGTGGCGACGGCGACGTGGAAATTCTGCTGGGCTTCCTGCTCGCGCAGGCGCGCCTGCGCGACGCTGGCCTGCGCGTCGAGCACTTCGAGCAGCGAGTAACGTCCCTGCCCGTAGCCTTCGGAAATCGCGTCGGCCGCGTCCCTGGACTTGGGGATCGCGGTCTCGCGCAGGATGGCAAGTTCGCGCAGCGAGCCCTGCAGCGAGTCGTAGGCGCGGCCCGCCACCACGATCAGCGTATTGCGGTTGCCCTGGCGTTCGGCGGCGGTCTTGGCGAGGCTTTCCTGCGCGGAGAGGATGTTACCCTGGTTCTGGTCGAACACCGGGATCGGCACCGATAGCGAAAGCCGAACGGCGTTGTCGCCGGTCTCGTTAAAGCGGCGCCATCCGGCGGATACCGTGACGTCCGGATAGGGCTTCAACCGGGCGAGCAGCAGTTCGGCGTTGCGCTGCGCGTAGATCGCCTTCCAGCGGACGAGCTGCGGGTTGGCATCGATCGCCGCGACGACCGACTGAAATGTCGGTGGCCTGCCGGTCGCTTCCAGCCGTCCGGAGACGGCCGCGAATTTCGCCGCGCTGTCGCCCATCAGGATCGCCAGTTCACGGCGCGCGCTCGCGAGAGACGACCTGGTGCGCTCACGGTCGGCCTTGACCAGTGCCGATGCGACCTCGGCGCGTCCGGTCTCGGCGATGGACGATGCACCAGCCTCGACGCGCCGCTGCAGCAGCGGTGAGATCTTGTCGATCGCCTCGATCTGTTCGTCGAGGATCTGGATCCGCCGCTGCAGGCCGAGCACGCTCACAAAGGCGATCGCAGTCTCTGACAGCACTTCGAGGCGGACGGCCTGGCGTCCAATGCCCGCCGCATCGAGGCCCGCCTGGCCGGCGGCGACGCGCGCGTCGCGCTTGCCCCACAGCTCGAACATCTGGCTGACCTGCAGCGTGGTCTCCGCCGAGCGGGTTCCCCTGTAGGCGCCCGACCCGAACGAATTGTCCTGCTCGTACGAAATCTCCGGATTGATCAGCGCGCCGGACTGGATGCGCTGCCCGCGCGCGATCCCGACGTCACGCTCGGCGGCTGTCAGACGCGGACTGGCGGCAAGCGCGCGTTGAAGCGCAGCCCCCATGGTGAGGGTTTGCGAATGAGCTACCCCCGTCAGCGACGAACTGACGAACAGCACAGACGCGCACGCAAAACGCGTGGCGATCTTCGAGAACATGATGGAAACCTGACGAATGACGGAGTCTGGGCGCGATGCGCCCGGCGATGACGGTCAGGTCAGGAATTTGGGTGGGGGAGGATCGATCCCGCGCGGCAGGCTGCGACGTTCGACATCGTGAAAAACCGCAGTACGGGTCTCGATGGAGACAGGCATCGCCGCGAAGACAAGCGGCTGTGCCGTCATGGAGAAGCAGCCGTGGCAGTGATTGTCCGCGACGATCCCCTTGTCGGAATGGCCGATCCCCTTCTCCGCGAGCGAGACGACTGTCGCTCCGGACGGATTGGTCACATCGAGTTCGCAGAGGCCGTGCATGGCACCGGCGAAAATGTACGTCGCCAGCACGACCATCACCAACACCTTGCGCGAGATGCGCAGCAGGCCATGGCGGAAGATGCGGGCGAAAATCGTCACTTCAATCGTCTCTTTCAAACTCTGCGAGCGAGGTAGCACGGATCGGCGATTCATGTCGATGCGCAACAATATAACAACGCATGGTTATGCGCAGGGTACGTATTGCCCGCGTGTTACCACGTTAACGCGCAACCAGATCGCAAATGTGGCAAGCGCGACGTCTGGCCACATGGTCATGATCGACTGGAAGTCGCTGCAGGACGAGGAGCTCAAGCAGCAACTCGCCAACGGTCGCGCATCAACGAGACGTGGAAAATTCGTTGCCCTGCATGCCATCTGTCCTGATCTGTCCGAGCAGGCCGTAGATGTCACCGAGCACCCAGAGGTCGCGCACCTTCGGCCCGTCGAACGAAAAGATCGGCGCTCCAAGCCAACCGACGAGCTTTCCTGTCGGCGGATTGCCGAACATCGCTTCGCGTTGAACGCCGTGGAAGTAGACCTTGCCGGAAACGCGATTGCCCTCCTCGATCATCAGGAGAATGTCCGTCGTGTAATTCTGCAGCACGCCGGTGACCCAGAGGACATAGTCGGCGAACTGGTCATGTCCGACCAACACCGGCCCGAGCGATCCCCTGAAAGTGAAGTCCTCATGGAAAATTTGCGGGATCAAAGTCACGTCCGCATGGTCCCACATATCCTTGTAGAAGGCACGGACCACCTCCTTCTGCGGCGTGAGCGTCACGCCGTCGAACATCATAGGCTTTTCAAGATGATCGCTACGTGTGTTCATCGCCCTCGGTCCAGCATGATGGGATTGAACAACGACACTAGCAATCACGGGGCGGATTGGCGAAGCGCAATCCGCCGCCGTCGAGATATTTGCGCGGCGGAATACGCTTCGCTACCCCGCCCTGCAACCGAGCGGCGACCGCCTTCTGCCCCTCACGTCGATATTGCGCACGGGCCAGGAAACCGGGAATATCCCGCCCAATTCAAAAACGCCCCAGGGAGCCACGACACCTATGAAGTTCGATGACGTCATTCTCGGCCGCCGCAGCATCCGCGGCTACAAACCCGATCCGGTCCCCAAAAAGCTGATCGAGGAAATCATCAATCTGGCGATGCGCGCGCCGTCGTCGATGAACACCCAGCCGTGGAATTTCTATGTCGTCACCGGCGAGCCGCTCGACAGGATCCGCGCCGGCAACACCGAGCGGATGATCGCAGGCATCCCGCAGTCGCGCGAATTTCGTACCGGTCACGCGTTCTCGGGTCACCACCGCGACCGACAGGTCGGCGTCGCCAAGCAGTTGTTCTCGGCCATGGGGATCGCCAGGGACGACAAGGAGATGCGGCAGGACTGGGTGCTGCGCGGCTTCCGTCAGTTCGACGCGCCGGTCTGCGTGATCGTAACCTATGACCGCGTGCTGGACGGCAGCGACGATACGCCGTTCGATTGCGGCGCGGTGGCCACCGCCCTCGTCAATGCCGCCTGGTCGCGCGGCCTTGGCGCGGTGATCAACAGCCAGGGCATCATGCAGTCGCCGGTGGTGCGCGAGCATGCCGGGATTGCGGACGATCAGGTCATCATGAAAAGCATCGCGCTCGGATGGCCGGATGACAGCTTTCCCGCCAATGCGGTGGTGTCCGAACGCAAGTCGGTCGAGGAAGCCACGGTATTCGTCGGCTTCGACAGCTAACGCATCGCCTATTGCGGTCCGACTGTGCCGGTATGTCTCAGGCGGGATGATCTGACCCAGCCTGTGACGCCGCCGCCCGTCGCACGCGCATACATCACCGAGGTCCACCCGTCGCGCGTTTCAGCATAAGCGACCAGATGATCCCTGGGGATGACAAACACGCCGGCCACCGCGCAATGCGCGCTTGGCGCCGAATGGAATTGCAGGCGCCCCGTACCGGTGACGACGGCGCCGAGCGGCGGCGAAAAGATCGGCGTGTCTTTGGTACCGGTCCCGGGCTCGTCGCAGGCGGCGAATGCCGGAGACGCCAGGCATGCCAGCGCGATCACCAAAGCTTTCGACGTCACGTCCATTCTCCCGGGGCTGATTGAGCGAGGCCGCCTCTCGATAGCTCTCACCATGGGTTGGTCGGGCAAAACGCGTTGCGGTTCAGCAAGCGCTGAGCGGATCGACGTTGCACGCGCCCCATGCGCGCAGCGCGGTTGACGTCCCTGCCTTTCCCGCGCATCCAGCCCCCAACGAGAAACCTGGGGGCGGAACGTGCTTTACCTGATCTGGGCGCTGCCGGCGCTGGCAGTGATCGGCGCCATCGCCAGCGGGCTCGCCGGCACACTCCCCGCATCGCTCATCGGCCTCGCCACGGCGCTTGCAGTCGCGCTGGCCACCGCCCCGCAACTGTTCGGGATCTCTGATGCCGCAACGGCGCTGCTGCGCGGGGCATGGATCGGCTGGATCGTCGTGCCCTACATCCTCGGCGGGTTGCTGTTCTGGCAGATGGCAATCCGCCCCGGCGACGCGGCCATGCCGGTCGAGACGTCACTGCCGGATGCGCATGCACGGCGGCGCCTGCTGTTCACCGCCTGCTATCTGATCGGACCCTTCGCGGAATCCGCGACAGGCTTCGGCATCGGCATCATGGGGACGATGGTGCTGATCCGCCGCCTCGGCCTGAAGCCGATCGAGCTCCTCGCCTTCTCGCTGATCAGCCAGACCATGATCGTGTGGGGCGCCATGGGCAGCGGCGCGGTGGTCGGCGCCGCGTTTGCGCGCACCGATCCCACGGCGCTCGCGCTGCGCACCAGCCTCATCTACCTCGTGTTCAACATTCTGTGGCTGCCGATCTACTGGCGCATGGCGGAGCGCGCCGGCATCCATGCCGACTGGCGCGAGCGGGCCAGCGAGGCGCTCTGGCTGCTCGGCAGTCTCGGCCTCGCCATCGTCGCGACGGCGTTTCTCGGGCCGGAGCCGGCGATGCTGGCAGCGTTCGGGCCGGCCATCGTGCTGCGTTATCTCATCGACGAAAAGCCGGACCGCGCGGCGATCGCCGCTGCGGCACGGCGCATGCTGCCATTCACACTGCTGATCGGCTGGCTCGCGCTGACGCGCCTCGTGCCTCCGCTCAACCAACTGCTCCAGACTACTTGGAGCATGCAACCCTTCGCCGGCGCGCCGGTCTGGGCGCCGTTGTTTCACGCCGGCACATGGCTGGTCACGGCGGCCGTGCTGACGGCCCTGCTGCACGGCCATCAGCGGGCCTTCCCTGCGGAGATCGCAGCCGCCTGGAAGACCGGCCGGCTCGCTGTCCTCACAGTGATCGTGTTCTCGATGATGGCCGAACTGCTGTCGCGCTCGGGCATCGCCGGCGGCCTCGCCCGCGGCATGTACGACACGTTCGGGGTCTGGTCGGTGACGGTCACCCCGATGATCTCGGCCGTGTTCGGCGCGCTGGCCAATAGCGGCAATGCGGCCAACGGCTTGTTCATGCCGTCGCAGCTCAGCCTCGCCACCGAGGCCGGCCTCGACGTCGCCGCCGTCGTCGCGCTTCAGCACGCCGCGGCACTATCGCTCAACATGGTCTCGCCGGTGCGGATGTCGATCGTCTGCAATCTCGCCGGCACGCCCGGCCACGAGCGGGACGCCTATCGCGCAATGTTCCCTTTCGTCGTGGTCATCGTCGCGGTTCTGCTCGTCATCTCCATCCTCATCGCCACCCGGCTCATGTGAGATTTGGTGGCTCGAATAAGCCGGAATCCGGTGGCGATCCCCCTCACCCGAACTTGAACTTGCTGTAAGCCTCGCTCGTGCAAATGATCACATGCTCGGCACAGCCGTTGGTCCGGTGCGGGTCGCAGAGATTTTCATAGTCCGGTGACGTCATCATCTCGATGAAGGCTGCAACGGAGGGATAATACACCAGCGCCAGATAGTCCCACTGCTGGTGATCCGGTTCGCCGAGCGCGACGGCCTTGGCGTCGCCGGTCCACAGCAAGGTGCCGCCGCGGGCCTTGATCATCGGCACGGTCAGCGCGCTGTAACGCAGATAGGCGTCCCAGCCCGACCCATCGCCGTCGAGCGAGCGCTCGCGGAATCGCATCAGATTGACCATGACGATCGGGCCCTGATGCTCCATCTCTTTGAGCCCCTTGATATTCAGGAGATCGACACCCATGCACAATCTCCTGTTTCAGCAGGTGGTGAACAGATAAGCCGACACGGTTACGCCTCGGGATCGACATCGTCCAGGAACGTCGCTGTGGGAACGAAGAACAGCGTCCCCGTCACCGCGCGGCTGAAATCCAGCAGACGGTCGTAAGTGCCCGGCGGGTTGCCGATGAACATGTTCTCCAGCATCTTCTCAATGCGCTGCGGCGAACGGGCGTAACCGATGAAATAGGTGCCGAACTCACCTTTGCCCACTTCGCCGAACGGCATGTTGTCGCGCAGGATCTGAAGCTGCTCCCCGTTCTCTTCAATCGACGTCAGCACGTTGTGCGCATACGGCTTCTTCTCGGAATCGCGCTGTTCGATATCGGAAAGCTTGTGCCGGCCGATGATGTTCTCCTGTTCCTCGACGGGCACCGTGTTCCATCGCGCGATGTCGTGCAGATATTTCTGCACGATCACGTAGCTGCCTCCGGCAAAGCCGGGGTCTTCATCTCCGACAAGGGTGGCCGCGTCAGCGGCCTGACCGACAGGGTTTTCAGTTCCGTCAACAAAGCCGATCAGATCGCGGTCGTCGAAGAACTTGAAGCCGTGCACCTCGTCCACGGCCGAAACCGCGCCGGCGAGCCGGGACATGACGTGCGTCGCCAGTTCGAAACAAAGATCCATGCTCGCCGCGCGAATGTGAAAGAGGATGTCGCCGGGCGTCGAAACGGCGGTATGCACGCCGCGAATTTCGCGAAACGGATGCAGGTCTTTCGGACTCGGCGCTCCGAACAGCCGGCTCCAGGCATCGGAGCCGAATCCCATGATGCAGGACAACTGCCCGTTGAGATTGCGGAAGCCCACGCCGCGCAACAGGCTGGACAGGTCGCCACACAAGCCACGAACCGCCTTCTCGGGCGCCGGTCCGGGATTGATCGTCACGACCAGGAATATCGCCGCTCGCGTCAGCCTGGCAGCGACCGACTGGGACACGGGAGCCGGCAAGCTTGAAACCATGTTCGATCCATTCGGTATCCGTTGCGTCACGTATCTTTAGCGTGACGAAGACAGTGTCTGCCGACGCGCCTATTGCCGGCTCACATGCTTTGCCGGCAGCTTACCGCCATTCCACTTGCCGTCGATCGCCCGCTCGATCTGCCCGGCCAGTTGCAGCAGCAGGCCGTCATTGGCCTGACGCGTCTGCGCCTGGATGCCGAGCGGCAGTCCGTTTTCCTGCGCCGCCAGCGGCAGCGAGATGCCGGGAATGCCGCACAGATTGGCGAGCGGTGTATAGGCGAAATTCTTCCACAGGTTGGCGAACCAGTCGTGCACCGACGGATTGGTGCTGGTGGTGAGATATTCTGATGTACCGACCTTCGGAGTCGGCTTGGCGGTGATCGGCGTCAGGATGATGTCGTAGCGCTCGAAGAACGCGCCGAAAGCGCGCGACGTCGTGTTGAACACCGCCTGCATCGCGTTGCGCTCGGTATAGGAGGTGTTCAGCCCGCTCTCCCAGATCTTGATGTTGATCGGCTCCAGCAGATCGGTGGTCGGTTTATCCAAACCGAGCCGCGCAAGATGACCGGCGATCACCTGCGCGAAATTGCTGATGTAGCAGGTCGTCTGCGCAGCGAACGCGTTGCGGAAATCCACCTCCGGCAGTGCCCATTCCACGTGATGGCCGAGCCCTTCAAGCATTTTGCCGACACGCTCCAGCTCTGCAACGAAATGCGGCGGCGCTTTGTAGTCGCCCCACTCATGCGACAGCGCGATGCGCAGCTTGCCCGGGTCGCGCTTGATGAGATCGCTATAGGGTTCGGCCGGCGACCAGAACGGCATGAATTCGCCAGGTGCGCCGCCGCGGCAGTTGTCGACGAAGGCTGCGGTGTCGCGCACGCTGCGGCTGACGCAGCCCTGGATCGAGACCAGACCGGAGAGATCCGACAGCGCGGGCGCCAGCGAATAGACGCCGCGCGAGACCTTCAGGCCGATCAGGCCGTTCACACCTGCGGGAATGCGGATCGAACCACCGCCATCCGTGGCATGGGAGATCGGCAACACGCCGGCTGCGACCATCGCCGCAGAGCCGGCGGAGGAGCCACAGGTGGTGTAGTCGGTGTCCCAGGGATTGCGAGTGACATAGAGCTTGTTCTCGGCAGAACTGCAGACGCCGAATTCCGGCGTGGTGCTGCGGCCAATGATGTTGAGCCCGGCGTCCCGGATCTTGCCGGTCAGGAAGCTGTCCTGCGCAGGGCGATGCCCCTGCATGATCATGGAGCCGAATTCCTGCAGCCGTCCCTTCAGGGTCGGGCCGAGATCCTTCATGAGGTATGGAACGCCAGCGAACGCACCCTCGGCATTCATACCGTCCCTGGCAGGATCGGCGATGACGTCGTCGAACACTTCGACGACGGCATCGAGCGCGGGATTGGTGCTGGCGATGCCTGCGGCGGCCTGCGCCGCCAGATCGGCCGGCGTCAGGTCGCCCTTGCGCACGCGCGCGGCCAGCGCCACCGCGTCGTGTTTGGCCCATTCGTCCCAGCTCATCGCCAATGTCATGTCGCACGTCCAATTCGAGATCTCGGTTGGTGCGAGCCTAGACCGGATGGCGGTTTTTTCGGAAGCCGTGGCAGGTGTCTTGAGCGCGCGGCAGACGCAGGGCAGACCAGCGTGCCGGATGGCGATTGCCGTCGCGCGCGCCCGGCGGCAGCGGTAAATTCCAGCAGGACGTCGCCGTGCGGCTGCACAACCGGACCGTCGGCGCCTCGGGTGTCGCTTCGCTCACCCGGGCACCGCGCCGCTCTCGTCAATTTGCCGAGAACGGCAGAGAGTATGGCCTTCCGAACGGGACCCCGCCGCGCACGGTCTGGACCGCCTTCAGATAGGCCTTGCCGGTGCGGGGCTTGTTCGAAGTGTCGAGCAGTTCGACCGGACCTTCGACGAGTTCGAGAATGGCCACGTCCGCGGGCGCGCCGACCTGCAGCGTGCCAAGCTTGGGCACACGGTTGATGACATTGGCCGGCTTGATCGCGGCGGCCGCGATCACCTGGTCGAGCGAGAAGCCGAGCGCGAGAAACTTGCTGAGCACCCAGGGCAGATACGGCCGGCTCGGTGTGTTCGCCGCGGCCACATGGACGTCGCTGGAAATCGTATCGAACACGAGCCCCTGCTGGATCGCCTCCTCGGCAATGTCGTAATCGAAGCTGCCGGCGCCATGACCGACATCGATGATGACGCCGCGCTTCTTGGCTTCCAACAGCGCCGGAAGCACCTTGCCGTTCTGCACCGTGTTGTTGCCGAGTGCGCTGTAGGGATGCGTCAGGATATCGCCCGGACGCAACGTATCGACCAGCACCGACAGATCGCCCGGTGCATTGCCGATGTGGCACATCACCCGCCCCTTGGTGCCCGAGCGTTCGACGGCCAGAATGGCGCGTTTCAGCGGTTCGATGCCGTTATTGCCGACGAATGCCAGCGTCTCGCGCACCTTGGCGCCAAGCACGAGATCGGGATTTTCCGCAATGGTGCGCGCGGCGGCGTCGACATTCGCATAGTCGATGTTCAGCAATTCGCCGACGGGAAAGCCCGCAAGGCCGATGGTCGAGATGTGCACGAAGGCAAACAGCCGGCTGCGCGAATGTCCGACCACGTCGCGCTTGAATCCGGCGAACGTGTTGGCGCCAGCATCTCCGGCGCTGACATAGGTTGTCGTCGCCGAGAACGGCACCAGCTCATCCGGCGGAATACCGATCGCCGAACCATAGGGATAGACATGGGTGTGAAGATCAACGAGGCCGGGCGTCACCAGTTTGCCTTTGGCATCGATGCTTTGTTTCGCCCGCTCCGCAGGAATGCTCGGCTCGACGGCGGCGACCTGCCCGAAGCGAATGCCGATATCGCGAATGCCCCGCAGATTCTGGCTGGGGTCGATGACCTCGCCGCCCCGGATCACCAGATCGAAATTCTCAGTGGGCTGCTGGCCGAACGTCCCCCCGGATGCACCTAGCGACCCAAGCATGGCCGCGCCACCTGCCAACACGTCACGTCGTGAAATCTTAGCCACTGATATCTCCGCCCCTGAACCAAAGCCCTGTCAGGCGAAGATAGTGGCCGGAACTCGAAATGTGCTTTCGTTGATTTTGATTTCACGGCGCTTTTGAACTCCGCCGCGATCGAACCGGAGCAACAGATAGTCGCTGCGATGATTTAACGAAGGGCGCGACGACGTCGACCGAAAGCTTTCACTGGAATCGGCGCTGCGAGATGCGCCGCCTCGCCTAGCCGCAATTCCAGATCGGTCCGATCGGGGTTCGCGTCCAGCATGGGCCCATGCTGCCGCCATTGTACTGGCCGCGATAAAAGCCGGGCCGGCCGAAATAATATTTCTCGCCGTCGGACCAGCGGTAATAGACCGGGGTACGGTCGATATACCAATGGCGTCGGTCGCGTTTGGCCATGCGCAGGTCCGCGCGCTTCTGCATGAACAGCGGAACGCTGTTGTTCAGTGGCTGGTGATAGCCCGGCAGGAAGCCGTAGCCCTTCCATTGCTGCGGCTTCTTCTTGACCGGCGCCGCCAGCGCAGCGGCAGAGGTAAGCGACAGGACGAGAGCAATCGATAGACACATGAATCGCGACATGCCAACAGCATAGAGATTTGGCGCGCGGACAGCCATTCAAATTCAGGTGGGGCGGATGGATTCTTCAGGCTATCCTGTGGCGTTGTGTCTCCGCCGTGATACCCTCACACCATGAAAACCAACACCCTCGCCGATATCCTGGAACGCATCGAGACGTGGCCGCCACATCTGTAGGGCGAGCCGCATTCACTGCCGAGCTGATCGTGAAGCGCGACGGACTCCGCCCCCAATCTGGAAGACCGTGATGCGATTTTTGTTCTGCTATCTGTTGGCGATCGGCTTTCTCGGAACGCAGGCATTGGCGAAGGAGCCAACATTCTTCCAGAAACAACTCATCAAATACGTGGCTGCACACCCGATCGGTTTCCCGACAGAATTACGAAGTGAGCGTCTGCCCATCGATGTGCTCTTAAAATTCTCACTCGACCATGATGGTAAACTGTTGAACCCGAGAGTCGAAAAGGGAACGGGCATTCCGAAGGTCGATCAGGATTTGCTGGAGTGGCTGGCGAAGCTGCAACCATTCCCGATAGTTTCAGCCGACGACGAGGCCCTGCAAGAGATCCAGTTGCCTGTCCGGTTTGGAGCGCGGCCGCCTGGGGAGACTTACGAAGAGAGTGAGAGAAAAATAAAACAGATGATCGGAAACGTTTGTAAGGGCTGCTAACCGATCGCGCGGCAGCCTTCGAAATGTCGGCGGCATGCAGTCTCTGATCACCTCACAGGGTTTCGGGCCAACGCACCGGACGGGTGCCAACATCGGCCTTCGAACAAATGGCATCGCCAAGGTCGAGAATGCGTCGCTCTTCGTCGACGGCGCACGTCCCGGGAGCCATTGGCACTTGCACCCTGCCTCGCCTCGCAACGTGCCCCCGTGAAGCACCTGCGATCGCTGAGCAGCGATCCGGATCAGTTTCTGCTCATGTTGATGGTGACGTTCCGGATGTCGCCTTCGGACGATATCGAGAAGGACTGCTTGTTGCCGCGCGTCGAGAGCGACAGGCTGGCCGAGAAACCCGGCGCGTCGATGACGGCAGAGATGAGGCCGCCGGACTCCCTGCCCGCGATGCTTCCGCTGATTCCGCGACTGGTTTCGCTCCATGTCCCGGCGATGGTGCCATCCTGGCTGACCACGTCGCTGTTGAGATCGAAGCGGTAGCTGTCGCTCGCACAGCGCAAGCTCTGCAGAAGCCGCCTTTCGCCATTGCTGACCTGGTATGTCGCCTTGCAGCGAAGCCGCTCCTTGGATCCGTCGGACAGCGAGATCGCTCCCGCGCCTGCCCAGGATCCGGTAAGGCCTGTGAACGGCAACGACTGCGCCGCCGCCGAACCCGAGGCGGCGACGAGTAGGATCGACACCAGCGCGAGCCGGCGCGGTGAAACGATGTTGCGAAGCATGGACAATCTCATGAGGTCACTCCTGTGTCAGCACGTATGTGCCGGGTTTGAAAGTCGCATCGCACATCAGTTGCCGCTTGCGACCTGCCGCGTGATTGCTGTGTGTGACGCCGCCACGGAATCCTGATCGTCGGAGGGCGGGGATTTCGACCAGAGACGATTGCCCCGCGCCCTCTCATAACCGTACTGGAACAGCGCGCGCATATAGGCGGTGTCGAAGCCGGACATCGGCGATGGCGGTCGATCGCCCTCGATATAGGTCAGATTGAATCCGAACTTGTTGCGGCGGGCGAAGGCATAGGTGCTGTAGAGGATGGAGCGTGTCTGAATCTTCGTCACGGTCGATGACGCCCGCGCAGCGATTTCGATGGTGGAATTGGGAATGACCTGAAATTCCCGTTCGATCTTGTTGTTGATCAGAACATAGAGTTGCAGCTTCTCTGCCCTCGCGAACGTGGCGTCGCGCAGCAGGAAAGCCTCCGGCAATGTCAGGACAGGCGCGGTGACGCCGCCATCGACATGCATCTCCTCAAAGCGCTTGCCGTTCGCCTCCGCGGTCACCAGCATCGGCGGAAACACCACGGGCAGGCTCGCCGATGCCGCGACAACATCCCGGAACAGGTTCAGTGCTTCGGGCGTACGGAGCGAGGCGATCCGTCCCATGTCCCAGATGGCGGTCCGCTGGGAGTCCAGGTTGGTCGTGACGACGAACAGCATCCGCCCCTTCGCATGTTCGGCTGCGACAGCCGCGACGAAGGTCTCGTCGATATACTTCGCCACCAACTCGCGTAGCCGCGTGTTGCCGAACAGGCCCGAACCAAAGATCGCATTGAACGGATTGGGTGCATCGAGCAGGCTCGCAGCGACGCCGCTGGTGTAGACGTCACGCAAAGTCGCGTCATAGTCGGAACCGAGAAACGCGAAGGGCGCGATCAGTGCGCCGGTGCTCACACCGGATACCATCGAGAACGACGGGCGCGTCCCCGCCTCGGTCCAGCCATTGAGCACGCCGGCGCCATAGGCGCCGTCCGCCCCGCCTCCGGACAGCGCCAGATAGGTTCGAGGCCCTCGCAACGCGACCTGGTTCTGACCGTTTCGGAACGTCGAGGCCGGTTCGTCCGCATAACGGCGCAGGTCCGTAAGATCGAGGACGCGCGCACTGGATGCATCCGCGGCGCTATGCGGCGTCCGCGGCAATGACGAACATCCCGCCACCAGAAGGCCCAGCGCCGCAACGACAAGCAACAAGACCGACGGCCGCCAGGGGCGGCCATGCATGACTTGTTCGGTAAGGAGAGCGCTCACGGGTTTGACGCCCCACCCATGGAACCGCGTCGCTGGACGACCTGAAGGGATGCCGCCGCGGGTTGGGCGACGAGTTCGAGGTAGTCCCGGTGGATCGCCTGGATGGTCTTACGCTCGTCGAACTTGACCCGCCAACTGCTCGGCGAGCCGTGCCCCACGATGACGCCCTGGCGATCGCCGTATTTGGGATGCCGTTCACGACCGAGAAGGCTCATCCGGACACGGGCACCACGGAACAGTCGCGGTGGCGATTTGCTGTCATCCGCATTCGTCATGCAGCCGTCGCCCCGTCCGGCGCCCGACGGGCAATCAGTGTCGCTTTCGCTGTGGCCACGGTTTCGATCAGCTTGCGTCGCCGATCTGCGGTGCCGGCCGCATCGACTGGCAACGGAGACATCATTTTGAAAGCACTATGCATTTGACCGCGCGCGTTAAGTGAGCAATCACTCACTATTATTGACTGACTCAAAAGTCAATAGTAGCCCTGCCGGGGATCGATTATCCTGGTCCCATGAATGCTGAGCTGAAGAAGCGCGCCCGACGAAAAGCAGAACGACCGATCGAGATCCTCGACGCGGCCTTCGAGGAATTCGCCAAAAACGGCTATGCGGCGACCCGGCTGGAGGATGTCGCCGCTCGCGCGTCCGTCACCAAAGGCACGATCTATTTCTATTTCGAAACCAAGGAGCGCGTGTTCGACGAGATGATCCGATACAAGTCCCAGGCGTTCTTTCCCGAACTGGAAAGCTATGCCGCGACGCTGGAAGGATCATACAACGCGCGCCTGCGCGCACTCATGGTCTTCGTGTATCGCAAGATTGCCGAGGACAGACCTTTCCGCGAAACACTCCGCTTCCTGATCGCCGACGGCTCCCGCTTCCCCGACCTCGTCGACCGGCATTATGACGAGTTCATGCGGCCGGTCATCGACCAGTTCCGAATGGTGATCGAAGCGGGAGTCGCGGCCGGTGAATTCCGCCCGTCGCAGGCAAGCACATTCACCGAAATCGTGATGAGCCCGGCGCTGCTGTTGACTGTGTGGTCACTGTTGTTTGGCACGCGAAGGCAGATCGACGTTGCAGTCTTCACCGATGCCAGTATCGACTTGCTGATGAGAGGCATCGATACCTCCCGTTAGCCCCGGTGCGGCTTAGATCCTTAGAATGTCGGCGGCGTACAGGCGCTGATGACCTCACAGGCTTTGTTGCCGACGCAGCGGAAGCGATGCGGGCGACGGCTTTCGAAATAATAGGCATCGCCGGGATCTAGGATGCGGCGCTCGTCATCGACGATGACTTCCAGCCGGCCTGAAATCACGATGCCGCCCTCCTCGCCGTCATGCACCAGCGGCACGCGCCCGGTATCGCTGCCCGGCTCGTAACACTCCTTCAGTATCTGCAGGGCGCGGCCGAACAGGTTGTCGCCGACCTGGCGATAGGAGATTGGTTTCTTGCCGATCTCGGTCAGCTCATCCGAGCGGTAGAACGCCTTGCGCGGCCGGTCCGGCTCGATGGCGAAGAATTCGGCGAGTCCCATGGGAATGCCGTCGAGGATGCGCTTGAGCGCGCCGACCGACGGGTTCATCTGGTTGGACTCGATCAGCGAGATCGTCGAATTGGTCACGCCCGCGCGCTTGGCCAACTCGCGCTGCGACAGCTTGTGACGCCCGCGCACGAAGCGCAGCCGTTCGCCGAGATCGATGCTCACGCCCAAATCCTGTTGTGAGTGTTCTGGATCGAACAAATATGGCTCGGTCTACTCAGCAAAATCAACAGCTTAATCAGCTCAAGAAAAGGACTTGTTGCAATGTTACGAACATGATCCAGATGCGAAAATCAGCCTGAACATCATCCTTGGGAGCGCGACGTGACCGTCCATCAGATTCCGAACAGCCTGCAGCTCGACACGTTCTGGATGCCGTTTACGGCCAACCGTCAGTTCAAGGCGGCGCCGCGCATGTTCGCGTCGGCCCAGGGCATGTATTACACCACCGAAGACGGCCGCAAGGTGATCGACGGCTCCGCCGGCCTCTGGTGCACCAATGCCGGCCACGGCCGCCGCGAGATCGCCAGCGCCGTGGAGAAGCAGCTCTCCACCCTCGATTTCGCCCCGGCCTTCCAGATGGGTCACCCGCTGGCCTTCGAATTTGCCAACCGCCTCGCCGAGATCGCCCCGGAAGGCCTCGACCGCATCTTCTTCACGAACTCGGGCTCTGAATCCGGCGACACCGCGCTGAAGATTGCGCTCGCCTATCATCGCGCCAACGGCCAGGCCGCCCGCACGCGCCTGATCGGTCGGGAGCGCGGCTATCACGGCGTCGGCTTCGGCGGCACGTCGGTCGGCGGCATGGTCAATAACCGCCGCGCCTTCTCGTCGGCCCAGTTGCCGGGCGTCGACCACATCCGCCACACCCACGATCTCGCGCGCAACGCCTTCTCGAAGGACCTGCCGGATCACGGCGCCGAATTTGCTGACGACGTCGAGCGTCTGGTCGCGCTGCATGGCGCCGACACCATCGCCGCCGTTATCATCGAGCCGGTCCCCGGCTCTACAGGCGTGCTGCCGCCGCCGAAGGGCTATCTGCAGCGCCTGCGTGAGCTGTGCACCAAGCACGGCATCCTGTTGATCTTCGACGAAGTCATCACCGGCTTCGGCCGCCTCGGCGCGCCATTCGCCTCGCAGTTCTTCGGCGTGACGCCGGATATCATGACCACCGCCAAGGGCATCACCAACGGCACTGTGCCCTGCGGCGCCGTATTCGCCAGCCGCAAGATCTATGATGGGCTGATGAACGGCCCGGAAGGCCAGATCGAGCTGTTCCACGGTTACACCTATTCGGCACATCCGGTCGCCTGCGCCGCTGGCATCGCTACGCTCGACATCTACAAGAACGAAGGCCTGCTGACCCGCGGCGCGTCGATGGCGGAATACTGGCGCGACAGCCTGCACGCGCTGCGTGATCTGCCAAACGTGATCGACATCCGCAATTGCGGCCTGATGGGCGCCATCGAGCTCGCCCCGCGCAAGGACGCGCCGGGTGCCCGCGGCTACGAGGTCATGGTCGATTGCTTCAACACCGGCCTCTATCTGCGCCAGAGCGGCGATGCCTTCGCGATGTCGCCCCCGCTCACCGTCGAGAAGAACCATATCGACGAGATCGTCTCGATCCTGAGCGACGCCATCAAGCGCGTCGCCTGAGCCGACACGTCGTCTGATCCAACACGGCCCGGATGAAGCGCCTGCTTCATCCGGGCCGTTGTTGTTAAAGAGAGCTGGTTGTCGATCAACTTGCGCTCCCATGCGCCCGCGCGCACATCCGTGTCACATGATCCACGCTCATCACCGGCGTCGGCGCGACGGTGTTGCTCGAACCTGTGCTGGTCGTCCATGAGAAACTGCCGAGCGATGCCATGACAGGCGCTATGGCGAAACGCGACATCATCGCGACATTGACCATCGCCGGCACGTCGACGCGGGGATGGCTGACAATCGCGTCCACGATCAGGCCAAGCGCGGCCAATCCCAGTGTTCGCTTGCGAGATCTGATTGAGGTCTTGCGGAATTGGATCGGCATCGCGGGCTCATTGGCTTGAGGATGCGCACGCACCAAGGTCGGAGCGCGCCAACGGATCGACGTCGCTAGCCGTTTTAGCGATCAACTGTGACCATCCGGTCTGATGCCGAGAACAACAAAGCTCGCAACCGATCACGTCGCGAAGAGTCGCCCGACAATTCCCATCACATTTTCCTGACGACGTGCGTACGCTACGCCATGTACCTGCCCCATGAGATCATGAAAATAATCCTTGACGCATTTTCCCTCTAGTATATATTCCCATCCATCCCGCTCCACTTGAGGGAGCGTTACCGGGACGCCGACTGGCGCGGGGCGGGATGTGGCGCCTGCGGGCGGGAGGGAGACGTTCCTTTTCGCACTCGGGAGGCCTTGGGTCACCGTCCGGCCCCACTACGGGGGTCTGCCACTCATGCTGGCTGGACGTGGCATTGGTGAACGGCGGGAAACCGTCGGGATAAGCGGACTGCGGAGGTCTGCGCCATTGACCGGAAGAACGGTCCCGGGGACAGAAATCGCCACGATGGAGCGTCGAAAGGCGTTTCCGCGGCCTCTGCTGTCCGGCGATCCGGACACTACGCTGCGGCACTGTTACCAAGTCGCGCCTTTCGGCGCTTCATCTCCCTCATTTTGAGGGAGAACCCTGGGACCGCCACGCACGCGCACAGGCGCGGGCAAGGACGGCGCACGCCCATCCCCTCACCTCCATCACAACGATCGACAACGTCATCACGGGAGGTCACATGCATCCGCGTCTCACATCGACAAATTCCACGCTGCGGCAGCAGACGTTAGCGGCCTTTCGTCTACTTTCCCCGTTACCGTGCGATGCGGTAGCCTGCCTACGGGACTCTGCATTCCGCGACATCCGTAACGGCGCAGAGCGGGCAGACAACAAGAAGAACGGTCTGCGATCCAGAGCGAGCGCTACGGCGCTCCCGCCGCTCTGGAGCGCGCCGGCAGTCGAGGAAATGAAATGATGAAGAGCTTCGTCCGCGCCGCGAGCGTGATCGCCGTTATGGCCGCCTGCGCCGGCAGCGCCGAGACTGCCTTTGCGCAGAGCTGGCCGAACCGGCCGATCCGCATGGTCGTGCCCTATACGCCGGGCGGCTATACCGACCTGATGGCGCGCCTCGTTTCCGAAAAGATGTCGGCGGCGCTGGGCCAGCCGATTGTCATCGAGAACAAGCCGGGCGCGAATGCCGCCATCGGCACCGACGCCGTCGCCAAGGCAGCCCCCGACGGCTACACCTTCGGCACCGTGATCGCGGCGCATTCGGTGAATCCGACGCTCAATCCGAAGCTTCCCTATGATGCGATGAAGGACTTCACTTACGTGTCGCTGACCTCGGTCGCGCCGCTGATTTTGATTGCGACGCCGTCACTGCCGGCCAAGGACATGAAGGAGTTCATCGCGCTCGCCAAGGCGAAGCCCGGCTCGCTGAATTTCGCCTCGTCGGGCATCGGCTCGGCGGCACATCTGACCATGGAAATGCTGAAGAGCCGCGAAGGCATCAACCTGCAGCACATCCCGTACAAGGGCACGTCCGGCGCGCTGCAGGATACGGTCGGCGGCCAGATCAATGTGATGTTCGACGTTATCGGCCCGCTGATGTCGCAGGTGAAGTCCGGCAATGCCAAGGCGCTCGCCGTCGCCGCCAAGGAGCGCGTCCCGGCGGCCGGCGACGTGCCGACCATGGCGGAAGCCGGCGTGCCGGATTTCGTCTCCGGCACCTGGTCCGGCATCATCGCGCCGGCGGGCACCCCCAAGGAGATCGTCGATCGCGTAGCGGCGGAGGCAAAGAAAGCCCTCACCGATCCCGACCTGAAGAAGAAGCTCGACGATCAGGGCATCGTCCCCATGGGCACCACCCCGGATGAATTCCGCGCCTTCGTCACTGACGAAATCGCACGCTGGAAAAAGGTGATCACGGACGCCGGGATCAAGATGGAGCAGTAAGGCTCCTTCATGCACTCGTCATTCCGGGGTGCGCTGATCTGCGAAGCAGACCGGCGCGACTCCGGAATGGCAGAGCCGCCCTCACTCTTCGCTGCGCGTTTTCAGAATCGCCAGATGCACGAAATGCAGCTTTCCCCTCACCGCTTGCGTCAGGTGAAACGGATAAGCGTCGCTCATACCCATCGAACGATTGAGTTCGTTCATGCTGTAGGACACAGCATCCCACAGCGACAGCAGCGCTTCGAAGTCGCGCTCCAGATAGGGATCGTCCAGCGTATGGCGCGAGCGTTCGTCCAGTGACAGCGGCAGCGACGACGCGGTGTCCAGCGTCGAGACGATGTGCAGGAAATGCGCAAAGGTCTCGGCCCAGTCTTCCCACGGATGCGATGTCGCATATTCGCTGATGAAGGCGTCGCTGTTCCACAAGCGATCGGCGCGATTGTGATAGGCCGCGAGTGCTTCGCCATAGTCGCGGGTTTCATCGCCAAAGATCAGACGGAACGGGCTGATAAGCTGCGACTGATCGACCAGCGCTTCCCAGTAGAAATGCCCGACCTCGTGGCGGAAATGGCCGAGCAGCGTCCGATACGGTTCGCGAAACGCCGCGCGCCGCGCCTCGCGCTCGGCATCGTCAGCTTCCGAGAGGTTCATCGTAATCAGTCCCGACAAATGCCCGGTCATGATCGGATGTCCGGCAGTCTCGTCCGAGAGAATGTCGAACGCGATATGCGCGCCGCTCGACACAGCAAGGGGCAGCCTGAGCCGCATCAGATCGTAGGTCAGACGACGCTTGGCTTGCTCAACCCGCTTCCAGAGCGCGACATTGCGATCGGACACCAGATTGGGAATCGTCCGCGTAAGCCGGCAGGACGGACAGAACGGATCGCTGGCATCCGTGGCCCAGTTGCAGGCGATCAGATTGCGATTGGCACAGGACATCGCCGACGCAGCGCTGACGACATTGGACTGCGCGGTGTCGAAGATCAGCGCCTCGCCGCATTGCACGCAATCGCTCTGCTCGAAGAAAACGCGCGTCTGGCAATTGGGGCAGATCAGTTGTTTCATGGGTGAACTCTAACCCAAAACGGCGGGGATGGTTCAACGCGCTCGCAACATTCGCCGCCGGACCGTGTCTGTCATGCGCGATGCCGGCATGCAGGAATGCCGCTTGAGAGATCTGCCCAAATCGCGCTTCAATCCTGGCGTTCAGAAGAACCAACAAAATCAGACCGGGAGGCCAATCATGAAGACGCTGGCAGGAGCCATCTGCGCTCTGGCGCTATTTGCAGGCAACGCGCAGGCACAGACGGTGAAGGATTTTCTGGCGCAGGTCATGGTCAAGTGGACCGCCCCCTTCGAGCCGTTTCAGCTGATCGACAACATCTATTACGTCGGCACCGATGGCATCGCGGTCTATATCATCAAGACATCCGACGGCCTGATCCTGATGGATACGGGCGTCCCGCAATCGACGGGGATGATCAAGGAGCACATCGCAAAGCTCGGTTTCAAGGAAACCGATATCAAGATCATCCTCAACAGCCACGCCCATTTCGATCACACCGGCGGTTTTTCCGAGATCAAGAAGGACACCGGCGCGCAGCTGATCGCAGGCTTGCGGGACAAGCCGTTGCTCGAGAGCGGCACCTATCCGGGCGATGAAACGAACACCGATATCGGTTTCCCGCCGGTCAAGGTCGATCGCACCGTCACCGAAGGCGACAAGGTCACGCTCGGCGGCACCACGCTGACGGCGCATGCGACACCCGGTCATTCGCCGGGCTGCACGAGCTGGGAGATGACCGTGAAGGACGGCAGCGAGAACCGTGAGGTCCTGTTCTTCTGCAGCGGCACCGTGGCGCTGAACCGGCTGGTCGGCAATCCGACCCATGCCGGCATCGTCGACGATTATCGATCGACCTATGCCAAGGCCAAGGCGATGAAGATCGACGTGCTGCTCGGGCCGCATCCGGAAGTCTATGGCATGCAGGCCAAGCGCGCGGCGATGAAGGACGGCGCGCCGAACCCGTTCGTGAAACCGGGCGAGCTTGCCACTTACGCTGCAACACTCGAACAGGATTTCGACAAGCAGCTCGCCAAACAGACGGCGGCGCTGCAGAACGGCAAATAGCGAATGAACGCTGCGGCGAGCGATTTGTCGCAAGCCGCAGCGGTTGTCGGCGATGGCGGTCGGCTGGTAGTTTGCGCATCAGATGAGGTGCACCCATGGAACTAGCTTGCCCTTGCAACGCCGTGAAGCTCAGGATTTCAGCCGACCCCATCGCCCATTTCTGGTGCCACTGCGCAGACTGCCAGACCGTCCACGGTGCGGCCTATGTGGCCGAAGCCGTCTATCCGGCTGACGGTGTCGAAGTCGTTGAGGGCGATACAACGTCGTTCGCGCTGAAGACGACCCCGCGCCTCAGCTGCGCAAAATGTGCCACCCGCCTGATCATCGAACTCGACGGAATCGGCATGCGCAGCATCAACGGCTATCTGCTCGGCGACGCCTTCAAGCCGAGCCTGCATATCAATTGCAGCGAAGCAATTGCTCCGGTCCGGGACGGCTTGCCACACTACGCCACCATGCCGGCTGCATTCGGCGGCGAAGACCGGTTCGTCGACTGGTAGGACGCTGAGGTTTTTCCTCGCTAGGGCAGCGCCAGCAATCCCGCGGCCACGACCATGGTTGCCAGCGCCGACAGCGCCAGCGACCAGTGGATGCCGATCATGCTGCCGATCACGCCGACCGAGATGCCGCTAAAGGCGCGCAGACCCAAGCTCGCCATATTGAACAGGCCGATGACGCGACCGCGCTTGTCCAGGGGGCGTCGAGCTGTACGAGGCTCTGCGCCATGGCGTTGAACGACAATTCAAGAAATCCCGCTGCAAACAGGAACACCAGTGCGATCGCGTAGTGACCGGTCAGCGCAAAGATCGCGAGCGCACCGCACCAGAGCAGCGCCAGAATGATCGCCGTACGCGGCTTCGGCGCCAGCAATTGCCTGCCCTCCAGCGCCAGGCCGGCAAGCAATCCGCCGGCTGCGTCAGCCGCCAGCAGCATGCTGTAGGACATGCCGGGATCGCCATGACCGAGATCGTGGGCGAAGCTCGGCATCTGCGAACTATAGGCGTTGCCGACGAAGAACGATGCCGCGCCAGCCAGCGCGATCATGGAGACAATCACCGGCCGGTGGCGAACGTCGCGCATGGTCTGGACGATGTCCGCAAAGCCGCGCACAGCGCGCTGAGGCGCGGGCGCGCCGGTGCGAAAGCGCGGACCATAGGGCGCGTTGATCAGCCACAGCACCAGCGGCAGGTAGAAGATGGTGTTGAGCATGATGCCATAGGCCGGTCCCAGCGCGAGCAGGATCACGCCGCCGACCGCGGGGCCAACCATCACGCCGAGATAGCGCGCCATGGCGTTCAGACGCACCGCGCTGGGCAGGTCGGCGGCACCGACGACATCGTAAAGTAACATCTGGTTCGGTGTCTGCCACAGCACGCCGGCACAGCCATGGATCACCAGCAGGACCATGGCCTGCCACATCTGCAGGGTGTCGGTGACGAAGAAATAGCCCCAGCCCAGCGACGCCAGAATGAACAGCGCCATGCCGCACTGGATCACGCGCCGAGGGTCGAAACGCTCCGCCAGCGCGCCAGACGTGACCGAGAACAGCAGGAACGGCAGCCAGTGCGAGACGATGGCGAAACCACCGAGCGCCGGCGACTGGAATTTCTGAAACACCACCCAGTAGCTGATCACATGCTCGATATTGTCGGCCATCATGGCCAGCACATAGGTGATGAACTGGGCGCGAAAGCCCGGGTGATGGAGCGCCGCGAAGGATCGTTTGGTGGGCGGTGCACCGACGGTCTGCGCTGGGGTATCGCTCATCGGGAGGGAATCTTCGCAAGCAGGAGAATCCCGCCATCGGCAGCGACGGCGGTGCGGACTCGTTACATCCCATGTCTCCGCCGGGTGCAAGGCAGGCCTCCATCCCAGCATGCATCGCTGCCTTGCATGCAGATGCATTCAACCCTACCTGTCCCCGGCAACCATCAACCCTGCCCCTTTTCCGGAGCCAGCCTGACATGACCGACGCCCCCTACACGCCTCCCAAAGTCTGGACCTGGGACAAGGAAAACGGCGGCAAATTTGCCTCGACCAACCGGCCCATTGCCGGCCCCACCCATGAGAAGGAGCTCCCGACCGGCAAACATCCGTTCCAGCTCTATTCGCTGGCGACGCCGAACGGCCAGAAGGTCACGATCATGTTCGAGGAACTGCTCGCTGCCGGCCATACAGGCGCGGAATACGATGCATGGCTGATCCGGATCGACGGCAACCAGTTCGGTTCGGGTTTCGTCGATGTGAACCCTAATTCCAAGATTCCAGCTCTGATCGACCGCAGCGGCGACAAGCCGTTTCGCGTGTTCGAATCCGGCGCGATCCTGGTGCATCTCGCCGAGAAATTCGGCGCCTTCCTTCCAAAGGACGGCGAGGCGCGCGCCGAAACCCTGTCCTGGCTGTTCTGGCAGATGGGCAGCGCCCCCTTCCTCGGCGGCGGCTTCGGCCATTTCTATGCCTATGCACCGACCAAGATCGAATACGCCATCGACCGCTATGCGATGGAAACCAAGCGCCAGCTCGACGTGCTCGATCGCCAACTCACCAACAACGAGTTCATCGCCGGCAAGGACTACAGCATCGCTGACATGGCGATTTTCCCCTGGTATGGCGGCCTCGCAGAGAATGCGATCTATGGCGATGCCGGCACTTTCCTCGATGTGCAGAGCTACAAGAACCTGCAGCGCTGGACCGGGACCATCGCGGCACGACCTGCCGTGAAGCGCGGTCGCATGGTCAATCGCACCTCGGGCGACCCGGCCGGCCAGTTGCGCGAACGCCATGACGCCAGCGACTTCGACACGAAGACGCAGGACAAGCTCGAAGCGCAGAGCTGAGGCGCAGGCCTCGAATTGATATCGCTTCGTCCCGGAATCGAAAAGCCCCGCGCGAGCGGGGCTTTTGCACGTCTGGATGCGTGAGGCCGCAGCCTCAGCCCTTCATGCACTTGTTGACCGATGAGGTCTTGGCGGCGCCGGCCAGTGGCTTGCCGTCGGCACTCTTGGCATTGTCCTCGCAACATTTCTTCATGTGGCTGGTCTTGGCGGCGCCGGCAAGCGGCTTGCCATCGGCCGACGTGGCGGAGCAGGCCGCACCTTGCGCAATTGCGGGCGCAGCACTGAACAGGCTCAGCAGAACGAGAACAGACAGACGTTTCATGGACCGACTCCCGGTTTGTTGGAGCCGCAGCCTAGCGCAACCACCGGCTCTCGCAAGACCGGCCATGCGTCACATACTTACCGTCTTAAATGCTGTGCCGCGGCTTGACGATCTCGCCGCGTACCGAGGCAACGCCCATCTCGAAACTGTCGGCGATACGGCGCGCGCGGATCATGAAGGCCTCGGTGACCTCAGCCGGAAATATCTCGCGCGCGGTCTGTTCGAACAGCAAAAGCCAGCGATCGAAATGTTCGCCCGTCAGCGGCAGCACGAGATGCGGACGCATGGGCCGGCCATTGTAGCGGCCGGTCTTCAGCATCATCGACGACCAGAAATCGCTGATCTGCGCGATGTGATGATCCCAGTCGGTCACCGCGCCGTTGAAAATCGGCCCCAGCAAATCGTCCTCGCGTGCGCGGCCGTAAAAGGTCTGCACCAGAAGCGCGATATTTTCTTCATTCAGGGAGGGCTGGAAGCTGGTAAAGCCGATTTCAGAGGTCTGCGTCATGCGCCCTGATGTAGGCGACGGCGGCCAGCTCGGCAACCGCCATCGCCCGAAATCCGTTTTGCAATTGATCCAGCGCAAACTCAGTTGCGACGACCCGCCGTCTGCGTCCGTTCCATCAGGTCCCCTTCCGAGCGAACGCCCTAAAATGCCTGCAGGAGCAGGCCCCCGACGCAACTTCCCGGGTGCGATGGAGCGGCACCAAGAATTCTTATAGAGCTGCCGAACTCCCCGGAGAGACCGTCCGGCGTCGCATTCGCCAACTCCCGATACTCTCCGGCTTTTTGCAATAGGATGGCGCTGATAATCGGGACCCAAAACCGCAAGGATACCTTCACTTGCCCGAAGCTCTCCTCTCCGCCCGCTCCGGCGAGTTTCCAACCTTTGAAACCTCGGATTTCGCTGGCGAAGGCTCGTTCTACTTCGATCTCGTACGACTGGAGGACCGCGACGATATCCCGCGCGGTTTCCTGCACCGGCACAACTACTACCATCTGCTCTGGATGACCCGGGCGAGCGGCACGCACACACTCGACTTCGCCCATTTTGACGTGCGCGACCACGCGGTGTTTTTCCTTTCGCCGGGCCAGGTCCATGCCTGGACGTCATCGGTCAAGCCTCACGGCTACGTGCTGAACTTCAGCACCGACTTCTTCGCGCGGATGTTTCCGCGCGCCGACGATGTCGCGAAACTTCCTTTCTTCCAACCTGCGCGCGGCAACAGCGTGCTCTATCTCACGCAGGCCCAGCATGACGACATGCTGCCGCTGCTCCGCGAGATGGAATGCGAGGCACGCGATCGCCAGCCGGGATTCCCCGATGTGGTGCGGGCCTGCCTGCTGATCCTGCTCACGCGCCTGAGTCGTCTGTGCCCCGACAACGAGCCCGCCGGTGGTGTTGGTCCACACCAAGCGCTCGCGCGCCGTTTCGCGATGCTGGTGGAAACGCACTACCTGCGCTTCGGAACCATCGGCCAGTACGCCGAGGCGCTTGGCGTGAGCGAGCGCCAGCTCAACGATGCGGTCAAGCGAACTGTGGCGCGCACAGCCAGTCAGGTGGTGCAGGAACGCGTGATGCTCGAAGCCAAGCGCTGGCTCAGCAACACTGAAACGGGCATTGCCGAGATCGCGTTCCGCCTCAATATCGAGGATCCGGCCTACTTCGCGCGCTTCTTCAAGAAGCAGACCGGCCTCACGCCGGGCGGCTTCCGGCGGAAGCATTGCCGTCCGCTGGACTGATACGCGAAAAAGTCCAACACAACGTCTGATCTGTCCTAGCGCCGCCGCCGCACGGCTGCATAAAGTGTTCGGCATGGACGCCTGACCGGGTGCAGCTGTCGCCACTTGCGCGTCCGTATGCGCATGTCGGCATGGCAAGACGCCCACCGCCGCGACCGCCACGCATCTGCGGAGCGCGCCGTCGGCAGGATATAAAAACGAGGCAGAGGAAACAAAATGTACAAAGCAATCACTCCGTTGCGGAGCCTTGTCGTGGCCGCAGCATTGGCCCTCACGTCAGTCAGCGCGAGGGCCGACTACCCGGATCGTCCCTTGCGCGTCATCGTGCCGTTCGCCGCCGGTGGCGCCACCGACGTAATCGCACGCACCGTGGCGCAAGCCATGTCGGTCCGGCTCGGCCAGTCGATCGTGGTAGAAAACAAGGCCGGCGCGAACGGCAACATCGGCGGCGCCGCGGCTGCGCGCTCGGAGCCCGATGGCTATACGCTGCTGATGGCCACATCCAGCCACGCGATCAATGCATCGCTCTACCAGAAGCTCAGCTACAGCCTCACGCGCGACTTCGTGGCCTTGTCGAACCTGGCGTCGGTGCCCCTGCTGCTGGTGGTACATCCGTCGGTGCCGGTCAATTCGGTGAGCGAGCTCGCCGTTTATGCCAAGGCCAATGCCGCGCGCATTAACTATGCGTCGGGCGGCGTTGGCACCGCGTCCCACTTGTCCGGCGAGCAGTTCAGCACACTGGCGGGTTCGAAGATAACGCACGTGGCTTACAAAGGCGGGGCGCAGGCGCTCAATGATTTGATCGGCGGCCAGGTGCAGATCATGTTCGCCAATCTGCCCGAGGTTCTCTCTCTGGTGCAGAGCGGCAAGCTCAAGGCGCTTGCGGTGACTGGCAGCGCGCGCCACGCCGCCTTGCCCGACGTGCCAGCTTTCGCAGAAACGCCGTTCCCCGGCATGAACGCGCGCTCGTGGTTCGGCCTCTTCGTGCCGGCCGGCACGCCCCCCGCTATCGTCGAGAAGCTCTCGCAGACCATCGTTCAGAGCGTGGCCGACCCCGCCGTCCAGGAGCGGCTAAAAGGGATCGGCGCCGACCCCGTCGGCGACGATCGGGCGACATTCCAGAAATACGTGAACGACGAGGTGGCGCGCTGGGCCGTGCTTGTCGCGCAGTCCGGCGCCACCGCCGAATGACCCTATTGATCCGCCACTACACGAGGAAATCCCATGCTGCTTGACGTTCGCACCTACACCTGCCGCCCCGGCACGATCAAGAAACACCTGGCGCTGTATGCCGAGCACGGCTACGAAATCCAGAGCCGCCATCTGGGCAAGCCGCTCGCCTACGCGCAAATTGAGACCGGCAACGTCAACAGCTACATGCACATCTGGGTGTATGACAGCGCGGCCGATCGCGAGGCCAAGCGCCAGGGGCTACAAAAGGACCCGGCCTGGGCCGACTACCTGAAGATCAGCGCCGAGGCCGCCTATCTCATCAGCCAGGAGAACCAGCTGATGACGCCGGTATCATTCTTCAAACCGTAAGCGGCCTGCGGTCGCGGCATCTGACTGCCGAACCTGTGATGCGCCGCATTCTTGATGCCGCGCATCCCTTCTATTCATCAGGTGGATGCCACGCCTGCGAGACCGGCAGGCGCCGAGCCTGCTAGAGCATGATCCCGAAAAGTGGACACCGGTTTTCGGACAAGATCATGCTCTCATAGAGAAAATAGCTAGAGTCTGATCCATCGAAGATGGATCAGACTCTAGCGCAAGCTCAGTTGCGATAGGACGGATCGACCCGGTCGAGCTTGCGGAGCAGTGCCGGCCAGGCGAGTTCGCCGCTGAGGCCCGGAACATTGTCGCGCGGCTTCATGCGGTCGTAAGTGTCCTGCAGGACCTTCTGTGGCGGCGTGATGAGCTTGGTGTTGCACGATAGCGCTGCAACCTGAACCTGACAGGCTCGCTCCATCCGGAACAGCACGTTGAAAGCGGCGGCGATGGTCTTGCCCACCACCAGCAGGCCGTGATTACGCAGCACCATCGCCTCGTGATTGCCGAGATGCGTGATCAGTCGTTCCCGCTCTTCTGGATTGTCGGCGATGCCCTCGAAGTCATGATAGGCGACATGAAGGAAGCGCATGCAGGTCTGCGCCACCGGCAGCAACCCGCATTCCATGGCCGATACGGCCATGCCGGCAACCGTATGGGTATGCGCGACGCAATCGACATCGTGACGCGCCATGTGGATGGCACTATGGATCACGAAGCCCGCGGCATTCACGGCGTAGTCCGACGCGTTGAACAGTGTGTTGCCGTCGAGGTCGATCTTGACGAGGCTCGACGCATCGATCTCTTCATAGAGCATCCCGTAGGGATTGATCAGGAACTGGTCTTCCGTTCCCGGCACGCGGCAGGAGATGTGGTTGGCGATCATCTCGGTCATGCCGTACATCGCTGTCAGACGATAACAGGCCGCGAGATTGACACGCGACTGCCATTCCTCGGGGCTGACCTGATCCTGCACCGAACGGACGACTTTCACGGCGGGTGAGCTGACGGCTGCATTCATTGATGTTCTCCCTTGATCTTGTTCTCGCGGTCAGTCGACCGTGATGTTGGCTTCGCGAATGAGCTTGCCCAGGCGGTCGCGCTCGCTCTTCACATGAGTTTCGAGTTCCGCCGGCGTCATCGGCCATGGTTGATTGCCGATCGGCTCCATCTTCTTTGCAAATTCCGGCGTCCTGACGATGCGGGTGATGGCGGCCCTCAGCCTGTCCAAAACCGGCTGCGGTGTACCAGCGGGCGCGAACACCGCGAACCATGTCGCGCCGACGATCGAAGGGAATCCGAGCTCCTTGAAGGTCGGCACATCAGGCAATTGCGGAAGACGCTCCTCGGACAAGACGGCCAGCGCGCGGTACATGCCCGCCTTGTGGTTCGGCACCGTATTGGTCAGCGCTTCCACATTGCTGTCGACTATGCCTGCGAGCATGTCGTTCATCGCCGGCGCGGCACCGCGATAGTGAACATGCTGCAGCTTCACGCCGAGTCCGCGGGCGACGATCTCGCCCATCAAATGCACCGTGCTGCCCGGCCCATTGGTGGCGTTGTTGACCTTGCTTGGATTGGCCAGCGCATAGGCACGAAACGCCGCGACGTCGACCGCCGGAAAATCCTTCTTCACGACGAAGGCAAACGGCACCTTCACCACCATCGCAACCGGCGCGAAATCCTCCAGTCTGTATTTGATGGAGGCCAGCAGATGCGGGTTGGTCGTGAAGGTCGTCGCACTGGCGAATAGCAGCGTGTAACCATCTTTGTCGGCACCGGCCACGACTTGCGCACCGATCGACGTACTGGCGCCACCGCGATTCTCGATCACCACCTGCTTGCCGAGTTCGGTGCTGAGCTGTTCGGTGAGGATGCGCGCAACGATGTCGGTCGTTCCGCCGGGCGGAAATGGCACGACCATCGTGATGTTGCGATCGGGATATTGCTGCGCCTCCCCTGGTGCTGCGGCGAACAGCGATGCGGCAAAGGCCGCGGCGACAACAAACCATCGCCCCTTCTTGTTGTTGCTCACGTTTTCTCCCTTTGCGCTGGTCCATTGGGCTTTCGCCTGGAACAGCATTTTCGGGAGAGGCTAAAACAAGAGCGAAGGCGATGCGACGACTAAATAAGCTGGGCAGCTATCGGATTACACGGGACGCGCAGTCGACGAACGGGACGCTGCCGTCTCGATGAATCAATGCACCGTGGTGTTCGAAACAGGTTGATCACGACCTGATCCTTCCCGCCGTCCGACAGCGCCTGCTCCATGCATTCCGGGCGAGTCAGCACCGCTTTCGCTGCCGATGTCGTATAGAGCCATGCGGGCTATGTCCTTATAATCTATCCCTGAGAGAATCCCGTGACCCCTGCGACGCCGCCTGCTTTCGCTCTCGATACATCCTTCTTCAAGCTCCTCAGCGGGAGCTATCTCCGCACTGTCGGGAAGCCCCTGTTGGCGCCTGTGCAAGATGCAGCGTGGCTCTACAGCGACGCACCGTTCGCGGTGCTCGCGCATAGCACTGCGGCCGATCCGGTCTTCGTCTATGCCAACAAAACCGCACAGCGCTGCTTCGAATATGGCTGGGATGAATTCATCACCATCCCCTCGCGGCTGTCGGCCGAAGGACCGAACCGCGACGAACGCCAGCGCCTGCTCGACGCCGTCGCGCACAACGGCTTCATCGACAATTATCGCGGGTTGCGGATCGCGAAGTCCGGCCGGCGCTTCTGGATCGAAGGCGGCATCGTCTGGGAACTGAGAGACGAGAACGGCGAGCGACGCGGTCAGGCGGCGCTGTTCACGTCATGGACGGATGTGTGAGCGCCGCTTCACTCGGCGCGCTCCACTACGTCGCCGATCGCAACATCACCGCCTTCGATGATTCGCGCCGTGATGCCGC
This sequence comes from Tardiphaga sp. 709, assembly GCF_032401055.1. Lineage (NCBI taxonomy): Bacteria > Pseudomonadati > Pseudomonadota > Alphaproteobacteria > Hyphomicrobiales > Nitrobacteraceae > Tardiphaga > Tardiphaga sp. 709. The sequence goes on from NZ_CP135529.1 coordinate 702,750, forward strand.
CATGGCCCCGCACGGCATTGTAACCGCCGGGCCCCAGCACTTCCTCCATACGGCTGCATGGCGCGCAGTCGCCTGACACTTCGAGCAATGCTGCACCGAGGCGAAAGCGGCGGTCTTTCAGCGCCAGCAGATTTATCCCTGACGTCACGACATTCCGGCGCAGGAGATCCGGCGCAATTCCGGTCTGGCCGAGAAATGCTGCGATGGCCGCGAGATCCTCCGCCGCGATCAGCGTGACCTGTCGCGGCCCGTCATGGGTCGAGTCATACCGATCGCCATTGATGCCGTGTTGCGCGATTAACCTCACCGACGACGGCGTGAGCATTGGCGCCCGGCGCGCTGGTCGCAGGCCGAGCCAGGTCACCCGCCCCGATCGCGTCGGAGCGGCCAGCAATCGACCGAGTGGACTGTCAGATGGGAATGCCAACACGAACTCCTGACATATCGACGATCACGCTTTCGTCGCTCGCGGCCTTGTGTCGCCACTCCGCCCTTAAACCACCACATGATTTCAGCTATAGAACATCATGACGGTTTTACGACAGCAACGATTCCAATGGCGATTGATCGCTCCGCTACCGGGATTTGCAGCGTTGCTGCTGGCGCCCGGCCTCGCCATACACTGGGGGTTTCTGCCGTTCGAATACCGCATTCCCGCGCTGCTGCTGGTCTCCGTGCTGTGTATCGCGCTGTGCCTGCTGGCCGGCTTTTCTGTTGCAGAACTTGGCCTTAGCCGTCCCTCTGACATCAGGCACTGGCTGTTCTGTGCCGCGATCACGGCAGGCATTGCGGCGATCATGGTCGCGCAAACGCGGTTCCTGACTTTCGACCACAAGCCACCGGTCTGGCTCAGCTTTGCGCCGTTCTATGTCCTGGTCTCGAGCCCTTGCCAGGAAGTCGTGTGCCGATCGATTCCGAAACTGATGACCGATCGGCTGCAGGTCAGGCCCTGGACTTATGTGATCTATTCCTCGGCGGTGTTCTCGCTGATCCACATCGCCTATGGCGACAATGTGCTGCTGCTCAACACATTCCTGGTCGGCATTGTCTGGGGTTTCGCCTATCTGCGGATGCGGAACATCTGGCCGGTGATCCTGTCACATGCCGCCATCGGCACGCTGGCCTTCTCGCTCGGGCTGGCCTGATTCAGATTTGCCTGAGCCTAGCGATCGTATCCGCCACCGAAGCTGCTCTTGATCTGATGCAGCAGCGTCAGCACCCAGCTTAGCGCAAAGGCTCCCGCGAGGCCGTAGGCCGTGCGGCGATCGATCACCGACAGGCCGGTCCAGAGATAGATGCGATAGAGCCAGAGGCCGGCAAGACCGACGCCCAATAAGCACACCAGCAGTTTGACGAAGCGCGCATTGGCCACACCTACCGCGGCAAACAGAATGGTCAGCGGCACCAGAAACAATTGGCAGATGGCGATCAGGCTCTCGTTCACAGGCGGCTCCAGGGAAACGCAAAAGGCGACTCAGAGCCGGGAGTTTAGGCGGCCAATTTCAAACAAATGGTTGCGGAAGCATGCGGCAGAAAATCGCTGTCATGGTCGAGCGTCATGAACCCGCTCACTCCCGCCGCGACAAAGGATCATGACCCCGTCCTTGCCTCGCGACCTCCGCACCCTCGCCGCATTATTCGCCGCTGCCATGACAATGCTGGCCGCTCTCGCACCACACGCGGCAGCACAACAGCCCTGCACCACCGACCCGCTCGCACAATATGCCGAGGTGCGATCCACGCTCGCCGACGTCGCCAGACGCGGTCTGCGCGGCCGGCACTATTACGAGATCACGTTCAGAACCTCGTTCAACGGCGTCATCGTGCCCGATGCCCAGCGCGCCCAATATCCCGAAGACATGACGTTCGTGCTGCAGCACCAGTTCGAGCGACTGAACGTCACCGCGGATCGCTTCAGCGTCAACCTGTGGTTCAAGGGGATCATGTCCCGCGTCACGGTGCCGTTCAACGCTGTCACCTATTTCGTCGATCCCTCGGTGAATAAGCGGCGCACATTCGATCCGGGGACGAACGCGCGCGTCTGCGACAAGCCGTAGTCAGCCAGGCTGGTCAGAAGCACATATTGCTGACGACGTTGCCGCGCTTGTCCTTGAGCACATAAGGGCACTTGATGCGTTCCAGCGCCTTCTTCGCATCGTCGTCGCCGAGCGCTGCGGCCTTCTCGTAATAGGCTTTGGCGGCGTCCTTATCCGACGGGCCACCGCGGCCGCTTTGCGCGAATGCACCCATGCGCTCCAATGCGCCCGCATGGTTCTGCGCCGCCGCCTTCTCGAACAAGCCCCGCGCCGCGACATCGTCCTTGGCGCCGCCGATGCCTTCCGACAGCATCATGCCGAGCTGATACTGCGCCTCGGCATTGGTCTCCGCGGATTTCGCCAGCAATTGCCGTGCGCGCACCGGGTCTGCCCCCGCGCTTGCGCCTCCAGATAGTGCCGCAAGATTGCTGACACCGCGCGGATTGCCGGCTTCGGCGGCGCGCTCGAACAGTTTGCGCGCCTGCACCTCGTCGCGCGCGACGCCGGTTCCGTTGCCATAGGCGACGCCGAGTTCGACCATGGCCGAGGTACTGCCTTTGTCAGCCGCCTTGCGCCATGCCGCAAGCGCCTCAGCTGCCTGCGCATTAGCCGCGTAAGCACGCCCGAGCTGGAACATCGCGCGGCGCGAACCGCCGGACGCCGTTCGGCAGAACTTGATGGCGGTCGCGATATCGGCTTTCGCGACGTCGGCCACGCCCTTCACGTCGGCGGGCTTGTCGGGATCGGCAGGATCGGCCGCGAGGCGATCGCACAGAACCAGATCGGCGGACTGGGCCTGCACGCGTGTCGGCGCGGACAGCAAAGCCAATCCGGCGGCAACGCCGAGCAAAGAGATCAGAGCCGTCGCGCCGATACGTTGTGTCATGGGTTTTGTCGCCATCTGTGCCATTCGCCGGCAACATTAGGGACAGGGACGCACCCCATCAAGCAGCGCACCTGCCTGGAACTCACACAGCCTTGCGGATCAGCTTCAGCACGGCCTGCAACCGCAGGCTCCGCTTGCCCGCCAGCGCCGTGGCTTCCAGCTCGGCGCCGGCTTCGTCGCAAGTGCCGGAGAAGCCGATACCGATTTCATAACCGCCGAAGACCGGGTTCTCGCCCTTTGCCGGCGTGTGCTCCTGATTGAGCATCTCGCCCTTCCAGCGCCCGTCGGCCGAGGAATAGGCGCCGAGATAATAGAAGAACGCGTCCCCGCCGAGGATGCGGCCGTCATGGAGCAGCATCACGCCATTGAGCCCGCCATCGATGCCGTCGAGTGTGCGCAGATGGATCGAGTACAACCCGTTGGCGATGCCACCTTCACCGATCGGTCCGGCCGGAGGCATCTCGCCATCATCGATCGTTGTCATGACCGACTCGAATTTCGCACCCGGCATCTGCGGCGACACGCCCTGAAAACGATAGGTGTCGCCATAGGGTCGGCCGGTGACGCTGATGGTCGCCACATCCTGGCCGAGCAGCGAGGGATAATTGGGATCGTTCATGTGGCGGCGGCTCTCGATCTCCGCCACCACCTCGTCACCCCGGAGCTCATAGCTGCCGATATGGGCAAAAGCGGAATTGCCGCCGAGCATGCTGCCATGCTCGACAAACATCACGCTGCGACCGACCGCCTCATCAACCCGGTATTCGCATTTGTAGAAACCCGTCCGCAACCCGTCATTCCCCTGCAGCACCTTTCGCATTGTAGCGGAAGATGTGCAGTGGAGGAAAGCGCACCAGGCCAGTTGGGTGCGATTCCAACAGTCTTGGACGCAGGCTGCGCAATTCCTAGCCTTAGAATGGGTCGAAACGGCGCATCCGTGGACCGGCAGCCCTCGTCAGGCGTCTCCTTACCCGGTCCCGGGCGTTACGAATGCGACGTGGCATGCGGGCGCGCTTCTGCTTCGTGCGATCCCGGTGCCAGCGGCGCGGCCTGATCGACCGTCGCTTCGCCATGCTGGGTCAGCGGACGGTTGCCTGCCATGGCACGCAGCAGCACATAGAACATCGGCGTGAAGAAGATGCCGAAGGCCGTGACGCCAATCATGCCGGCGAACACCGCGACACCCATAGCATGACGCATCTCCGAGCCCGCGCCAGTCGACGTCACCAGCGGCACGACGCCCATGATGAAGGCCAGCGACGTCATCAGGATCGGCCGCAACCGCAGACGACTGGCCTCGATCGCCGCCTGGATCGGTGTCCGCCCGGCGAACTCCAGCTCGCGGGCAAATTCCACGATCAGGATGGCGTTCTTCGCCGACAGACCCACCAACACGATCAAACCAATCTGGGTGAAGACGTTGTTGTCGCCCTTGGTCAACCAGACCCCGAACATCGCCGCCAACAAGCCCATCGGCACGATCATGATAATCGACAATGGCAGTGTCAGGCTTTCGTATTGCGCGGCAAGCACCAGGAACACCAGCAGCATCGCCACCGGAAACACGATCAGCGACGAATTGCCGGCGATGATTTCCTGATAGGTCAGTTCGGTCCACTCGAAGTCGATGCCCTTGGGCAGCGTCTCCTTGGCGACACGCGCCACAGCGTCCTGCGCCTGACCGGTGGAATAGCCGGGCGCCGCGCCGCCATTGATGTCGGCCGACAGGAAACCGTTGTAGCGCATGGCGCGCTCCGGCCCTGCACTTTCCTTGACGCGCAGCAGCGTCGAGAGCGGGATCATCTCGTTGCTGTCAGAGCGAACTTTCAACTGGCCAATATCATCGGCCCGCGCCCGGAATTTGGCGTCAGCCTGGACGCGCACCGAATAGGTACGACCGAATTTGTTGAAGTCGTTCACGTAGAGCGAGCCGAGATAGATCTGCATCGTGTCGAACACCGAAGTGACCGGCACGTTGAGCTGTCGCGCTTTGGTGCGATCGACATCAGCATAGAGCTGCGGCACGTTAATCTGATAGCTCGAGAACAGGCCGGCCAGCTCCTTCTGCTGCATCGCCTTGCCGATGAAAGCCTTGGTGGCGTCGTTCAGTGCCTCATAGCCGAGACCGGCGCGATCCTCGATCTGCAGCTTGAAGCCGCCGATCGTGCCAAGACCCGACACCGGCGGCGGTGGGAACATGGCAATGAAGGCGTCCTGAATGCCGGCAAACTTCTTGTTCAGCGACAACGCAATGGCATTTCCGCTCAGGCTCGGATCCTTGCGTTTGTCAAACGCATCCAGGCCGATGAAAACGATGCCGGAGTTGGACGAATTGGTAAATCCGTTGATCGACAGACCCGGGAACTGGATCGAATTCTCGACGCCGGGCTCCTTTTGCGCGATCTCGCCCATACGGCGGATCACCTCTTCGGTACGATCCAGCGTAGCGCCGTCGGGGAGCTGCGCAAACCCGACCAGATACTGCTTGTCCTGACCGGGCACGAACCCCCCGGGACTGCGTGGAACAGATAACCGGTGACGCCAATCAGCAGAACGTAGATTCCCATCACCGCCGCGCGGCGCGAGACGACGCGCTTCACGCCGCCGCTATAGGCGTCGGAGCTTCTGGCAAAGAAGCGATTGAAGCGAACAAAAAACCAGCCGAGCGTCTTATCCATGAAGCGTGTCAACGCATCCTTCGGCGCGTCATGGCCCTTCAGGAGCAGCGCGGCAAGTGCTGGCGACAGTGTCAGCGAGTTGAAGGCCGAAATCACCGTCGAGATTGCCACCGTCAGCGCGAACTGCTTGTAGAACTGGCCGGTCAGGCCGGTGATGAAGGCGAGCGGCACGAACACCGCGACCAGCACCAGCGCGATCGCGATGATCGGGCCGGTCACTTCGCGCATGGCCTGATAGGCCGCGCTCTTGGGATCGAGCCCGCGCTCGATATTGCGCTCGACGTTTTCCACCACGACGATGGCGTCGTCGACGACGATGCCGATCGCCAGCACGAGGCCGAACAGCGTCAGCGCATTCACCGAAAAGCCGAACACATGCATCACGGCGAAGGTGCCGACCACCGATACCGGCACAGCGATCAACGGAATGATCGAGGCGCGCCATGTCTGCAGGAACAGGATGACGACGAGCACCACCAGTGCGATGGCTTCAAGCAGTGTATGGATCACCGCCTCGATCGAGGCGCGAACGAATTGCGTGGGGTCGTAGACGATGTCGTAGGTGACACCGTCCGGCATATTCTCCTTCAGCTCCTTCATGGTCTTGCGGACATTGTCGGAGATCTGGATCGCATTGGAGCCCGGCGACTGGAAGATCGGAACCGCCACTGCGGACTTGTTGTTCAGCAGCGAGCGCAGTGCATAATCCGCGGCGCCGAGCTCGATGCGCGCGATGTCGCGCAACCGCACCACTTCGCCGTTGTCGCCGTTCTTGACGATGATCTCGCCAAACTCTTCCTCACTCTGCAGGCGCCCCTGCGCATTGATGGAGAGCTGGAGGTCGAGGCCCGGCTCATTGGGCGAACCGCCTACCTGTCCCGCTGCCGCCTGCACGTTCTGCGCACGGATCTCACGCACGACATCGCCGGGCGACAGACCGCGCTCGGCGACCTTCTGCGGGTCGAGCCAGACGCGCATGGAATAATCGCCCGAGCCGAACAGCTGCACCTGGCCGACGCCCTCGATGCGCGCGAGGCGATCCTTGACGTTGAGCACGGCGTAATTGCGTAGATAGGTCATGTCATAGCGGTCGTTCGGCGACAGCAAGTGAACGACCATGGTGAGGTCAGGCGCGCTCTTGATTGTGGTCACGCCTAGCGCACGGACTTCCGCAGGGAGACGCGGCTCGGCCTGCGAAACGCGGTTCTGCACCAGCTGCTGGGCTTTGTCGGGATCGGTGCCGAGGCGGAAAGTGACGTTAAGAGTCATCCTGCCGTCGGTGGTCGCCTGGCTGCTCATATAGAGCATGTTCTCGACACCATTGATCTGCTCTTCGATCGGCGTCGAGACCGTTTCCGCAATCACCTTCGGATTGGCGCCGGGATAATTCGCTGTCACCACCACGGTCGGCGGCGCGACTTCCGGATATTCGGAGATCGGCAGCACCGGCATCGACAGCAGGCCGGCGAGAAAAATCACCGTCGACAACACGCCGGCAAAGATCGGGCGATCAATAAAGAATTTTGAAAAGTTCATGGCGCTATTCCGTGATGATCCAGACCTGCAGGGTGCAAGGGCTCTGCGCGGCCGATCGCTCGACCTCGATGACGTGCTGTGTCTTGGGAAGTGCGCCCTGCCCGCCTGCGGACAGGACGGTCGTTATCAATTCTGCGCGACGGCCTTGACCGAGGCGAGAGATGCGGCGTTCATCGCCACCATCTCCGGCTTGATGGTCACACCCGGCCGCACGCGCTGAAGTCCGTTGACGACGATCCGTTCACCAGCTTTCAGGCCGTTGAGGATCACGCGCATGCCATCAACCGAGGGCCCCAGGATCACTTCGCGATATTGCGCCTTGTCCTTGGCATCGACCACCATGACGAACTTCTTGTTCTGGTCGGTGCCAACTGCCCGCTCGCTGATCAGCAGCGTCTGCTCTGCCTTCGGCTGGCCCATGGTCAACCGCGCGAACTGGCCCGGCATCAAGCGGCCATCGGCATTGTCGAACATCGCGCGCACGCGCACTGTACCGCTGCGCGGATCGACCTGATTATCGATGAATTGCATCTGCCCTTTGATGGGCGTCCCATCGGACACGGTCGTCATATGCACGGGAATGCGATCGATCTCGTTCGGTGTCTTCTCGTCGGCCAGAGTCTTCAATGCGCGCGACACGACCTGTTCGTCCGCATTGAAGCTGGCATAAACCGGATTGACCGAGACCAAAGTCGTCAGCAGCGGGGAGCTAGGTCCGGCTGCGATCAGGTTGCCGACGGTGATCTCAACCTTGCCGACACGGCCGGAGACCGGTGCACGGACTTCGGTATAGCTGAGATTGAGCTCGGCGGTCTTGAGCGCCGCCTGCATCGCTTTCAGGTTGGCTTCTGCCTCGTGGAATGCGTTGACGCGATTGTCGAGGTCACGTTGGGTGATGCTGGAGCTGGTGAGCTGTTGGCCGCGATCAAAATCGGCCTTGGTGAGGATCAGGCGCGCCCGCGCCGCTGACACCTGCCCCTGAGCGCGATCGACTTCGGTGGCATAGAGCGAAGGATCGATCTGTACGAGCAAGTCGTCCTTTTTCACCAGCGCGCCTTCGCGAAAGTGGATCTCCTGAACGGCGCCGGCGACGCGAGAGCGTATCTCCACGCGTTCGATGGCTTCGAGGCGGCCCGAGAACTCATCCGATGCGGCCGTAGCCTTGGCCTCGACCAGCGCGACGGAGGCTTGAACGGCGGCGGGAACAACAGCGCCGGACTCGGCTTGAGCTGCCACGCTGGACAGATTCATCAGCGCCGCACCGCCGCCAACGGCGACCGCCACCAACGCGATTCCGGCGCCAAAAGCGATCTTGCGAGGGAGATTATGTGCCATTGTGAACCCCATTTAATCTGCGTGGGCCTTGTAAAGCCCTGTCATTTCAGTAGCTAAGCTGTACATTCCGCGTCTGGCCGGTCCCGCCGGGCATCTCGCTGCAACGCACACATTCGTAACGTCCGGTATAGATGGACTATCGACATCCACTGTCAAGAGACTTATCTACTGAACGGTAGAAAACTTTGGAGGGCCCGTCGTGGCACTGGGACGTCCTCGTGAATTCGATACCGACACGGCCCTCGACCTCGCGCTGCATGTGTTCTGGCGCAAGGGTTACGAAGGCGCGTCGATGGCCGACCTCACCGAAGCCATGGGCATCACCAAGCCAAGTCTCTACGCCGCGTTCGGCAACAAGGAAGATCTGTTCCGCAAAGCACTGGATCGCTACGTCGATGGCCCCGGCGGCTATTTCCGCACCGGCCTGGAGAAACCCACGGCCCGCGAAGCGGTCGAGCATATCTTCTACGAATCCGTCGAGGCGGTGACTGATCCCAAGAATCCCGGCTGTCTCGCGGTCCAAGGCGCGCTCTGCTGCGGCGATGCCGCAGAGACGATCAAGCAGGAACTGATGGCGCGCCGCTCGAAGAGCGAGGGCGATCTGCGCCTTCGCTTCACACGCGCCCTCGCCGAAGGCGATTTGCCAGCCGACGCGGATGCCGGCGATCTCGCGCGCTACGTGTCGGCCATCCTGCAGGGCATGGCCGTGCAAGCGGCAGGCGGCGCACCGCGCGAGCAATTGCGAAAACTCGCCGACATGGCCATGCGCAGCTGGCCTCCGGTCTGAGCCGTCGGCCTGCATTCGCGCTGAAGTCGCACAGCCGGCCTATTGTCCGCTGACAGCCACTCTATCGAAACGCCTCTCGACAGTTTGATGACCGAGGGGCGCAATGCTGCCTCCCCCGCGAGGCGGTCGCCAAATCGCTGAGGTCGTGGCACATCTCCTGATATTGCATCGCAATATTTCCGCTCAGGAGAATACCCATCCGACTATCCCTTCCTATTCTCGCATTGGCTGCGGCATCTTTCGGCATCGGCACGACCGAGTTCGTCATCATGGGCCTGCTGCCCGACGTCGCGCGCAGCCTGTCGGTGACCATCCCGCAAGCCGGCTATCTCGTGTCGGGTTATGCATTGGGCGTCGTGATAGGAGCGCCTATCGTGGCGATGGCCACCGCGGGCATTCCCCGCAAAACGGCGCTGCTCGCGCTGATGGCACTGTTCACGATCGGCAATATCGGCTGCGCCCTTGCGCCGGATTACTGGCTGCTGATGACCGCACGTGTGGTCACTGCGTTTGCCCATGGCGCGTTCTTCGGAATTGGCGCCGTTGTTGCCAGCAATCTGGTGCCGCGTGAGCAGCGCACCCAGGCCGTATCGCTGATGTTTGCGGGACTCACACTCGCCAATGTGCTGGGCGTGCCATTCGGCACCGCGCTGGGACAGGCCGCCGGTTGGCGCGTTGCGTTCTGGGCGGTCGTGGTGATCGGTATCGTCGCGTTCCTCGCAATCACGCGTTTCGTTCCATCGGGCATGCCGGGCGCGCGCGGCGGACTGGCGAAAGAGTTTCGCGCCTTGGGCCGCTGGCCGGTGCTGCTGCCGATGCTGATCTCGACCATGGCTTCAGTCAGCATGTTCAGCCTGTTCACTTACATCACGCCGCTGCTCGAAGAGGTCACCGGCCTCACGCCGCATGGCGTCACCGGGGCACTGCTGGCAATCGGCGTCGGCCTCACCATCGGCAATCTGATCGGCGGTCGCCTCGCCGACCGCAACCTGCTCTCGACCATCATTGGCGCATTCATCTGTCTCGTCATTGTGCTCGGCGCGCTTGCGCTTGTGGTGCACATGGCGCTCCCGACGCTCGTGCTGCTGATCCTGTGGGGCGGTATCGCCTTTGCGCTGGTCTCGCCGCTGCAGATCTGGGTGGTCGATGCGGCCACGGACGCGCCGAACCTCGCCTCGACCCTGAACCAGGGCGCGTTCAATCTCGGCAACGCCACCGGCGCATGGATCGGCGGCGTGGCGTTGAATGCCGGTATGCATTATGCGCAGCTTCCGCTGCTCGCGGCGCTCGTCGCGATGGCCGGGCTTGGGCTCACGCTGAGCAGCTTCATTGACCGCCGGATCTTGCCGGCGCAAATCAGTCCGGCAGAATAGCGCCGCGACCGCATCAGCTCGTTCTCGCATATTCAAGGAATCGATTTTGGCCCTCAGGCGCGACAGTTTCATTGCCACCGCTGTCGATCGACATGGGATTGCCGGGCCTCCCCGCGATCGAGGCGAGTTTCGCTGATGCCGCGGGACGCGGGCCGCTGACACTCAGCCTGTTTCTGGCGGGCTTTGCGATCTCGCCGCTGATCTGCGGGCCCCTCGCAGACCGCTTCGGCCGACGCGCGACCTTGCTGGATGGACTGCTGCTATTCTCGATCGCGGCCGGCGCCTGCGCGCTCGCGCCATCCTTCACCGTGCTGCTCGCGTTTCGATTGCTGCAAGGTCTCGCTGCAGGCGCCTGTGCCATCCTGCCCTTCGCCATCGTGCGCGACCTGTTCGAACACGGCACCGCGCGCCACAAGCTGTCGCAGATCGCCGCGGTACTCGGCATCGCTCCGATGATCGCGCCGGTACTGGGCGGCTGGGTGATGACCGTTAGCGACTGGCGCACCATCTATGCCGCGCAGGCCGCCGTCGGCCTGATCCTGTTGATCGTCGGCGCCATCAGCCTCGAGGAATCCCAGCCGGTCGAGAAACGCCGCTCGCTCAACCCTAAGCAACTGATCGAGAGCTACCGCATGGTGCTGTCCGATCGCATCTTCGTCGGCTTCTCCCTGCTCTACGCCTTCGCCTTTGCCTGCATGTTCGCCTTCATCTCGGGCGCACCGTCGGTATTGATCGGCAGCCTCGGCCTCTCCACAACGATGTTTGCGCTGCTGTTCGGGCTGACCTCCTGCGGCGTGCTGGTTGCCTCGCTGATCAGCGGGAGCCTGGGCCGCCGCCATGTGGCCTCACGCAAGATCATCATGGCCGGTCTGCTGATGATGATCGCCAGCGCCGTTGCAGCAGTCGCTCTGGTGCCAGCAAGCGCCGTCACGACGCTGTCGTTAATGCCGCTGATGGCGCTCACGATCTTTTCCTTTGGCCTGCTCGCACCGAGCACCAATCACGAAGCCTTGCAGAACCTGCCGCATGTGGCAGGCGCGGCAGCCGGCGTGATGCGATGTATGCAGATGGTCATGGGCGCCTTCGCCAGCGCCATGATCGCGGTGTTCGAACCGTTCGGGCATCCGGCGCTGGTGATGACCGGCCTGATGGCCGGCATGGCGCTCGCCGCCGGCGCGATCTATCTGTGGCTATTACCCAAGGCCAATTCCGGGCAGGATCATCGCGCGTAACAGGAGTCTCCCATGGACGGAAAGATCGTTGTCATCACCGGAGCGTCCGGCGCGCTGGGTCAGGTCGTGCTCGAACGCGCCGTTGCGAGCGGTGCAACCATTGCCGCCATCGACCATTCCGCCAGGACGCCGGCCTCAACGCCAGATCGGTTACAGATCGGCGGCGTCGACCTCTCCGATGCCGCGCAAGCCGACGCCGCCATCGCTGCGGTGGTCAAACAATTCGGCAAGATCGATGTGCTGATCAACATCGCAGGCGCGTTCGCCTTCGAGAATGTCGCTGACGGCAGCAACAAGAGCTGGGAGACCATGCATCGGCTCAACCTGCTCACCGCCCTCAATGCCTCGCGCGCGGCAATCCCGCATCTGACGGCGTCGAAGGCCGGACGGATCATCAATATCGGTGCGATGGGTGCGCTACAGGCCGGCGCCGGCATGGGACCTTACGCCGCCTCGAAGGCTGGCGTGCATCGGCTGACGGAAACGCTCGCCGCCGAGCTGAAGGGCAAGGTTACGGTCAATGCCGTATTGCCTTCGACCATTGATACACCGGCAAACCGACGCGACATGGCCAATGCGGATTTTTCGAAATGGGTCACGCCGGACGAACTCGCCAGCGTGATCCTGTTTTTGGCCAGCGATGCGGCGAGTGCGGTGACCGGCGCGCTGCTGCCGGTAAGCGGACGGGTTTAGCCACTATTTGTCCCACGCTCCGCCCTCATCCTGAGGAGCGGCCGCTTGGCCGCGTCTCGAAGGATGATTGCATATCACCAACTCATGGTTCGAGACGCGCGCTAAAGTAGCGCGCTCCTCACCATGAGGTCGGAGCCCAGACTACCCGGCGTTGCCCCAGACCTTTTTCTTCTTGCCGAAAGCCGGCTTGGCAGCTGGCGCACCGCCATCGCGCTTGGCCTTGGCGACGTAAGGCGCCTTGTCGCTGCGGGGCTTCTTGTCGAATTTCGGCTTGCCTTCGTAACGCGTGTCTTCACCGCGAGGCTTGCTGTAGGCCGGCTTGTCGGCGCGCACCGGATCGTATTTGGGCTTGCCTTCATACTTCGGCTTGTCGTCGAAACGCGGTTTGCCCTCGTAGCGCGGCTTGTCGCCCTGATAAGGCTTGTCGCTCTTCGGCTTGTCCTTCCAGGACTTCTCCTTATAGGCACCCTTGTCCTTGAAGTCCGGACGGTCGCCGTCGGATCTGAAGCTGGGCTTGCGCGGGCGCTTATTGGAATAGTCGCGATCTTCCGGCGCCGTACGGCTCGATGCGACCGCGCCTTCCGGACCGTTAGCTAGCGGCTCGATGTGGATATTGTCTTCCTTGTCCGGACGCTTGATCATGGTCGCGAACTTCTCCGCCGCGGCTGCCGAAATCTCGAATTCCGAATTACCGTCATAGATCTTGATAGCGCCGATATCGGCCTTCTCGATGCCGCCGCGACGGCAGATCATCGGCAGCAACCAACGCGCTTCGGCATTCTTCTGCCGGCCGATGGCGACGCGGAACCACTTGGCACCCTCACCCATCGGTTCGCTCTTTTTCGGGGTCTTGCGGACCGGCGCGCCTTCTTCGTCCCGGCGACGGCTGCCTGGGCGATCCTCGCGACCGCGGAACGTGCCGGGATCCTGCACATCTTCAGGCGACGGCAGACGCGAGCGATACAGCCGAGCCAGCGCCGCTGCGATCTCCTCGGCCGAACGCTCGGCGAGCATCGCACGCGCCAGCGTCAGATCGTCCTCGGTAGACTCTTCAGTGAACAACGTGTCCTGCAGCATGCGCTGCTGATCGAGCACGCGGATTTCCTCGACGGTCGGTGCCGATCCCCAGACGGCATCGGTGCCGGCGAGATTGAGCAGCATCTCGGCACGGCGACGGCGCGACGGCGGCACCAGCAGAACGCTGACGCCCTTGCGGCCGGCACGGCCAGTACGACCCGAGCGATGCTGCATCACTTCGGGATCGTTCGGCAGATCGGAGTGAATGACGAGGCCGAGATCTCGGAAGATCGATACCGCGCGCAGCCACGTCGGTGGCGACGCAAACGCGTGCGCGACCGTCACGCAGCGCCTGCAGCGCATGGGTGCGCTCGTTCTGGGACAGCTCGCCCGAGAGAGCGACAACCGAGAAGCCGCGCTCCAGCAGGACGGTCTGCAGGTGGTTCACCGCATTACGCGTGTTGCAGAACACGATGCTGCTCGGCGATTCAAAATAGCGCAGCACGTTGACGACCGCATGTTCGACGTCGTTCGGCGAAATCCGGATCGCGCGATATTCGATATCGGAGTGGCCGCCTTCGGTGCCGGCGACTTCGACGCGGAACGCCTGCTGCTGATACTGCTTGGCCAGATTGGCGATGCCGCGCGGCAGCGTTGCCGAGAACAGCAGCGTACGGCGGGATGCCGGCGTGGTCTTGAGAATGAACTCCATGTCCTCGCGAAAGCCCATGTCGAGCATTTCGTCGGCTTCATCGAGTACCACGGCCTTCAGTTCGGAGACGTCGAGACGGTTGCGACGCAGATGGTCGCATAGACGTCCGGGCGTACCGACGACGATATGCGCGCCTGCGGCCAGTTCGCGCTGCTCCTTGCGCGGATCCATGCCACCGACGCAGGAAACGACACGCGCGCCCGCATATTGATAGAGCCAGGTCAGTTCGCCATGCACCTGCAGCGCAAGCTCGCGCGTCGGCGCGACGATCAGCGCCAGCGGCGATCCAGCCTTCGGCAGCTTCTCCGCGCCTTCGAGCAGATTTTCGGCGATCGCCAGACCATAAGCGACGGTCTTGCCGGAGCCAGTCTGCGCCGACACGAGAAGATCGCGACCGACAGCATCGTCAGCGAGGACGGCGGCCTGGACGGGGGTGGATTCATTGTAGTTGCGCTCAGCCAACGCGCGGGCGAGCGACGGACCAGTCGAAAGAAATGACACAGATGTAAACCTTGGTTGCAGCGGACCGCGTCGCGGTCGGACTCATTGAGATCCACGGGATCAATACTTGGGACCAAACGGAAACGAATCTGCCGCCCTTCAGTTGGCGGTCACGTCGGGTCCAGGAGTCCGGTGCGTATCGGGATCGACGGAGCTTTACGCTGCTTCGCAGCAAAAGGCCAATCATTGCTGCCATGTGCCAGCGAATTCGGGCGAATTGAGGTTAACCCTCACAGAATTGCGCCAGCACCGGTATTTTGTGGCTCATATTTCGCTGTGAGGCGTCGTCGTGCCCTCTTCGGTCTTTGGCCCCTCCTGCTTGAAGGGCACCAGGAGCCACAGTGTCAGGAAGGTGAACAGCGAGATGACCACCGCCACGTCATAGGCGCCGAGGCCCACGGCAGCACCAGTTGCGCCGGTTGCCCACAGACTGGCTGCAGTGGCGGTACCACGCACCGAGCCGTTGTCTTTCAAAATGGCGCCGCCGCCGATAAATCCCATGCCGGTCATCAGACCTTCGATGATGCGCGCCGTGCCTTCGGGATGACCGTTCAGAAACCCCTCAGTGGCCTGAACGATGCCGCAGGTGGCAAGCGCCACCAGCGGAAAGGTCCGCAGCCCGGCGCTGCGCTCGGCGCGCTCGCGATTCCAGCCGATGGGCAGCGCCAGAACATAGGCGATCGACATGGCGATCAGATGCGGCAACAGACGAAAGCTGT
The DNA here is from genome assembly GCF_032401055.1 of Tardiphaga sp. 709. Lineage (NCBI taxonomy): Bacteria > Pseudomonadati > Pseudomonadota > Alphaproteobacteria > Hyphomicrobiales > Nitrobacteraceae > Tardiphaga > Tardiphaga sp. 709. The sequence continues at coordinate 718,255 of NZ_CP135529.1, forward strand.
CCGACATTTCCAGAAGGGTCTTCACCGCGGGTCTCCGATCGCACAAGGGATTAAGGCGCCTCGGGTGTCGCCGCGGGCCAACCCGGATAAACTCGACCGGTGAGTCGCGGTTGCAGCGGCGGATCGTCTCATGGACCTCGACTAGGACGTTCGATTTTTGGAAACCTCGCTCTACCTCCCGGTAAAACGCTTCCTCGAAGGCCTTGGCTTTACAGTCAAAGGCGAGATATCAGGCTGCGATCTCGTGGCGCTGAATGGCGATGATCCGCCGATCGTGGTGATCGGCGAGCTCAAGCTCAGCTTCAATCTCGAACTAATCCTGCAGGCCGTGGACCGCGCCGGAGCCTGCGACGAAGTCTGGGTCGCCGCCAAGCTGTCGATCCGCGGCAAGGGACGTGAAAGCGATGCGCGCTACCGCAACCTGTGCCGCAGACTCGGTTTCGGCATGCTGGGAATTACCGAAGCCGGCGGCGTCGAGGTTCTCGTTGCACCGGCCACAGTCGCGCCGCGGCGCAACCCGAAGAAACGTTCACGCCTGATCACCGAACACAAGAAGCGCCAGGGCGATCCCGCGCTGGGTGGCAGCACGCGCGCGCCGATCATGACGGCCTATCGCCAGCAGGCGCTGGCCTGCGCAGCGATACTCGCCGTCGGTCCGCGCAAGGTGCGCGAACTCACGCCGGATTATCCGGATGCGCAAAAGATCCTGCATCGCAATGTCTATGGCTGGTTCGAAAGTCCTGCGCGCGGCACCTACGCACTCACCGATGCCGGGCACGCGGCGCTGAAACGCTGGCCGCAGCCTCAGCGGGATACCGCCCCGCCGTCCGCTTTGTCGTAAAGCTACTGACCAAACTCTTTCTCGTTTTCCGGGAACAAGTTTGCATGGCTGCTTTGTCGCGGTAATTCCATATTGCAATGCAACAACCGCTCCCTTAGGTATCGCAAATCAACACTGAGGCGAGCGATGAGCGAAGACTGGAACACGAAATACGGAACGCGGCGCGTACGGCGCGATCCCCCGACCCTGGAAGAAGCCATCTTCGCCGCGATGGGTATCACCGAGGATCTCGATCAGCAGGCTGAGATCGCCGCATCGCTGATGGGCATGCCGTTCGATGCCGTGCAGGCCGAAGTGAAGAAAGCCAATCGCTCGACCGGCACGCTGCGCGTGACCCGCGTCATCGCAGGTGAGCAAGGCGCTCAGCGTTCGGTGGTCGTGGAACGTCGCGTGACACGCAAATTCGGTAACGACAAGCGCATCTGATTTTGAGGGCGCTCACAGCCCTCCCCGCAGACGCAAAAAAGGCCTCGTCCACCACGAGGCCTTTTTCATTTGTCGCGATAGTTCCTGGCTCAGGACGATTTGCCCCAGCCGGCAAGCTTCAACCACAGACCCCAATAAGCCCGGTTATAGTCGGCCACCGCGCGCGCCACATCGAGCGCCGAGGTCTTAGGCTGCGGCGCGACGCCTGCGCCCATGGGATCGCGCAGGTCTATCGTTCCCGTGGATTCGCCATGGCGGAATGACAGGTGCGCACCGAACTTGTTGGCCAGCGCACGCATCGCATCGTTCTGCGCGCCGGTGGTGATGCGCAGCTTCGTATAGCCCATCGACTGCGCCTTCGCGATCAACTTGGTGAACAGGATGCTGCCGACGCCCTTGCGGCGCACGATGGCTTCAACGCTGAAGGCAATCTCGGGCAGCGAGTCCGTCGACAGATCGGCCTGATGCAGTTCAGCGGCGCCGCGCACGATGCCATCCTCGAAGTAAACGAGAATGACGGTGCCGGTATTGACGGACTTCTCGGCGTAACGTGCGACCCATTCGTCGTCGAGCGAACCGTTGAAACGATCACGGCGGCTTTCGCGATCCAGTCTCAAGAGATGTTCGCGGAACAGCGGCAGCTCGCGGGCTGCAAGGACACGCACATGTCCGCGGGCCGGAGCCCGGGTCGAAATGGCGATGGTGGTAGCGGCGTCTAACATGGTCAAAATCCTCAAGTTGCCCTCGAGGACAGCGTCGATCCCTAGACACCCCATATTGTGCGCCGCACCATGAAATACAAGGGCTCAGATGCCGCACCTGCCAGCGCCCACCGCAGGTGAGCCATGCAATTATCCAGCATTAACAAAATCTTAAGGCGCAACGCGCCGCTCTACAGCACCAGCTGGGTCTGCGTCACGACGCCCACCAGCTTGCCCTCCGCGGTCTCGATTCGGGTCTGCCACACCTGCGTTCTGCGGCCTCGATGAACCGGCGTTGCGATCGCGCGGACGGTGCTTCCGGCTTTTGCGCCACCTGTGAAATTGGTCTTGCTCTCAATGGTCGTCGTTCCCTTGGCGCCCTCCGGCAGATTGATGACCGTCGCCGCCGCACCAACCGCATCGGCGAGCGCCATCACCGCGCCGCCATGGATCGTATGGCCGAGTGTGCACAGATCCTCGCGCACCAGCATCGTGGCAACGACGCGCTCCAGGTCGGCGTCGGTGAAGGTCACGCCCATCGATACGGAGAACGGCATCGCGAGGCTGAGGATCTTGTCGAGTGGCGTCATGCTGGCATCGTCTCCCTGCAACCTGTCTCGCCCATCGTCGTGCGGGCTTGATGAAATTTCACGACACAACACCATGCCGTGACAAGCTCTTTGTTAACAGGCATATCGACGTCATGCGCCACTTCCCGCCACGCCGGATCGTCTGCCTTACAGAAGAGACCGTGGAGACGCTGTATCTGCTCGGCGAACAGGACCGCATCGTCGGCGTCTCCGGCTATGCGGTGCGGCCGCCGCAGGTGCGGCGCGAAAAGCCGCGGGTGTCCGCATTCATCTCGGCCGATGTACCGAAGATCCTCGCACTCGATCCTGACCTGGTGCTGTGCTTCTCCGATCTGCAGGCTGAAATCGCCGCAGACCTGACGCGCGCCGGCATCGCCGTTCATGTATTCAACCAGCGCGACATCGCCGGCATTCTGGCGATGATCCGCACGCTCGGCGCCATGGTCGGCGCAGGTGAGCGCGCAAATCAGCTCGCAACGCAGCTGGAGCTGCGACTTTCCAGCGTCAAAGCTGCGGCAGACTTGCGGCAGACGAAGCCACGCGTCTATTTCGAGGAATGGGATGATCCGCTGATTACCGGGATCGGGTGGGTGTCCGAACTGATCGAGATCGCCGGCGGCGAAGAAGCTTTTCCGCAGCTTCGACATCAGAAGGCAGCGAAGGATCGCATCGTCACGCCGGACGATGTGATTGCAGTGGCACCCGATGTGATCCTCGCCTCCTGGTGCGGCAAGAAGGTCGTGCCCGATAAAATCCGGCAGCGACCGGGCTGGAACGCGATTCCTGCGGTGCGCGACAATCGCATCTATGAGATCAAATCGCCGCTGATCCTGCAGCCAGGACCAGCAGCGTTGACGGACGGACTCGACGCGATCGTCGCGGCGCTGTGGCCGTAACCGGCACGAGCACCGACGCCGTCATCCTGAGATGCTCGCCCTTACCTCTCCGGGTACTGCAGAAAATAGGCATCTGTCAGCGCATCTTCGAGCAGCCGCCCTTCCGAATATGCTTGCAAGGAGGCCGGTCGTTCGACACCGGGCAAGAGCCGCGGACACGGTTCCGGCGCACCGATCACCGTCCTCACCGGAATGCGCTCGGCATAGATCGGCAGTTCGTAATCCTCGTCATCGTCAGCCACGCCCTTGGCGCGAATTTTTGCCGAGGCGTCCTCGATCTCCATGGCGATAAAGGACGTCGCCTTCATCTCCTGTGCCGTGGTCTCGCGCAGACTGGCCGTACGATCCGGAAAGAAACGATCAACCATCGCGATGCCGGCCTGTTCCTTCTCGTGGGGATCGGTGACGAGATAGGCGTTTCCGAATGCCATCACCGCACGATAGTCCGCCGAATGATTGAAGCCGCAACGTGCCAGCACGAGGCTGTCGAGAAAGGCCACCGTGAGACAGACGCGTTGCTGCGCGGTCTGGTTCTTCAGCATGCGGCTCGCGCTACTGCCGTGCCAGTACAGTTTCGTGCCTTCGCGCCAGAAGAAGGTCGGCGTGCAATAGGGCTGCCCGTCGATCACGTAGGACACATGGCACATCATCGATGCGTCCAGAATTTTATGCACGGTCTCGTGGTCATAGAAGCCGCGGTCATGGCGTCGCTTCACGCGATTGCGCGCCGTGAGCGGATATGACGCGATGTCTGCGTTCGTCGGTTCATCGGTCTTCAGTTCGGCTGTGGTCACGGCAATTCCCCGTCAATTGGAAGCGTTCGAATGTGTTGTACCGCCACATTTGGTCTGCGATAGTGCCAATTCCATGCGAAAAATTCCGACCAATTCGGCGAAGCCAATTTCGAAGCCCGAGCTGCCGCTCGATCTCACGGGCGCGCATATCACCGAAGGATCGTCCTCGCAGGATCGGCTCTATCAGGCGCTGTGTCATGCCATCACCGGCGGCGTCGCCAAGCCCGGCGAAGCTCTGCCGCCATCGCGTATCCTTGCGAAGCAAACCGGTTTTCAACGCAATGCCGTCACCAATGCCTATGAGCGTCTAATCGCCGATGGCTTTGCCGTCGCACACGTCGGCTCCGGCACCTTCGTCGCCGCGCGGATTCCGACGCGGACCAACAGCAAGCCAGCCAAGGCCATCGCCATCGACGCGCCGCAGCGGGGCACGCTCGCTCTCGGCTGTACCGATATCGACGAACAGGCGCTGCGCCGTTTTCGCGCTTTCGCCGGCCGCCGCCTGCGCGCTTTCGGCGCCGAGCATCTGCACTACGGCGATCCCCGCGGCAGTCATGAACTACGCACCGCCATCGCCAATCATCTTCTGTCAGCGCGCGGGCTGCGCTGCGATCCCGATCAGATCATGCTGACATCGGGCACACAGCACGGGCTGCGCATCGTGCTGTCAGCCATTCTCAAGCCAGGCGAACAGATCTGGTGCGAGGACCCCGGTTACCCCGCCGCACGAAAATCGATCGAACATTGCGGCGCCCGGCCGGTGTCGGTGCCGGTCGATGACTTCGGCCTGATCGTCGCCAGGGGGCGTGCCACGGCGCCATCTGCGCGCGCGGCCTATGTCACGCCCTCGCATCAATTTCCACTCGGCGTGCAAATGGCGATGCCGCGGCGTCTTGAATTGCTCGACTGGGCGAAGGACGCCGGCGCATGGATATTCGAAGACGATTACGACAGCGAGTTTCGCTATGACGGCGCGCCGTTGCTGTCGCTCGCCGGGATCGATCACCTGCAACGCGTGATCTATATGGGCACGTTTGCCAAGACTCTGTTTCCCGGTCTGCGCATCGGCTACTGCGCCCTGCCCGAACGCCTGATTGGCCCGGTCACGACAGCGCGCGCGGCGATGGACCGCTTTCCCGGCACATTGATGGAAGGCGCCGTCGCCGACATGTTGAACTCCGGCGCCTTCGCAGCCAACCTGCGCAAGATGCGGAACATCTATCGCGAAGCGCGCGACGCTCTGGCGGCGACGTTGACGGATGCGTCGGACGGGCAACTGACGGTTCCGGTGCCGTCACAGGGCCTGCATCTGGTGGCAAAGTTCACCCGCGACATCGCTTGAGATCGCCGCAGAGGCCAAGGCCGCAGCCGGCGTCGAGGGCTGGTTGCTGGCTGACACTTATCTGCGCGCCCGCCCTGCCCCGGGCTTCGTGCTCGGCTTCGCCGGCCATCCCATTCGTGAGCTTGTCACATCGGCGGAAAGACTGGCGAAAGCCTCAGCCGCGAGTTTGCGCGCGCACCGCAAGCCTGCGGCAAAGACGCGTGGAACACGCGCGGGGGGCTAAAACTTAAGGCAGGCTGGCACTCAATGTCGGCGACCACTGCGCTTCTAGAATCGGATGCGCATCCCTACAATCCAAGCAGACAGAATGCCCGGCAGGCAGATCTGCCCCCCAACGGAGACCTCATGTCCGGCAATCGCAACGTGCTCTATCTGATCATCGGCGCGCTGATCGTCGGCATCGGCGTGCTCGGCTACAATCTCTACCAGACCAAGAAAGAACCCAGCGGGCTGCAGATCAATGTCGGCCCCGACGGCCTCAAGATTCAGAACAAGTAACAAAGGTCGCACAATGCGCTCGGCAATCTGGCTATCAGGAATTCTGGCTTCGCTTGCGTTGGCAACGCCGGCGCTGGCGATCGATCAGGTCAGTCGCGAACAGGACATCGTTGATGTCCGCCTCGGCCAGCGCATTCTGGTCGATGACGGCTCTTGCCCCACCGGCCAGATCAAGGAAGTGTCCGGCACGACGCTGAGCACGTCCGGTGTGACGCGTGTTCGTAAATGCGTTCCCCGCGCGGGCACCAAGACGCGCTAGTCCAAGACATGCTCATCAATGCCGCAGTGGCTCGCTTGGCGGCACCGGTGAACCGGTCTGGCCCACACTCGCACCGCCATCGATCGCTAGCGTAATCCCCGTGATCCAGCGCGCCTCGTCGCTGGCAAGAAACAGAACACCATACCCGATATCCCAGCCGGTCCCTTCGGTGCCCAGCAGTGTGCCCGCTGCGCGCGCCTTGCGCATCTCGTCGCTCATGCCACGCGACGCCACCATCGGCGTATAAACCGTGCCGGGAGCGATGCAGTTGACGCGAATGCCGTCGCGACCGTGATGCGCCGCCATCGCTCTGGTGAGGCCGATCACCGCCGATTTCGACGTTGGATACAACAAGCTCGGATGGCCACCACGCAGGCCGGCGATTGACGTCAGGTTGATGATCGAGCCGCCGCCGGATTTCATCATTTCCGGAATCGCATACTTCGCCATCAGCATCATTGAGGCAACGTTGATGCGCATGGCACTGTCCCAGGCGCGATCGTCGACCTCGATGGCGTCGCCGCGCGGCCCCGTGAGGCCGACATTGTTGACGAGAATGTCCAGCCGGCCGAAGCCTTCGACAGTGCGTTCGACGATCGCCTCGCATGACGCGCGATCACTGACATCGCCGTCATAGATCTGCGTGATGCCGCCCTCCCCAGCGATCAATCGCGCTGTTTCTTCGGCAGCGTCTACGTCGGTATCGACCAGAGCGACACGCGCCCCATGCCGTGCAAGCAGCACCGCCGCGGCACGTCCGTTGCCGATGCCATCGCCGCGGGAACCCGCGCCGGTGATGATGGCCACCTTGCCCTTCAATCGGTCGTCACGATGAGGTCGGGGTGTATCCATCAGAACATGCCATTGCTGTTGGCGGATTTTTCCGGGATCGGCTGAACGGCGTCCCAATGCTCGACGATCTTGCCGTTCTCGAGCTTGAAGATGTCGATGATCGCACTGCCGCGCGTGCCCTTTTCGCGCACGGCATGGACATGCAGGATCACATAATCGCCGTCGGCGAAGACCTGCTTGATCTCGCTATGCGAGTCCGGGAATTTCTCCCGCAGGAAACCGATAAAACCTTTGAAGCCCTCGACACCATCAGCCGCGTTGGGATTGTGCTGAACATAACGCGGACCGAAATATTTGGATGCCGCCTCGAAGTCCTTTTGGTTGAGGCCCTTCTCATAGAATTCAACGACGGCTTTCTTGTTGGCTTCCTGGGTGCTGGCATCTGCAGCTAACGCCGCGCCGGTCAGAAATATCGAGACACACGTCAAGCCGATCGAAACAAATCGCATAAAAATCCCTCGGTTCCCACCAATTCAATTAGTAGCGAATCCACCCACCTAACGGTGGTGTAGCAAAACGCTATCATCGGCAGTAACGGGATGACGAGAGGGAAAGACAGAAATCCGCTATCATTTTGGCGCGACGACGCAGCGCAAAAAGATCACGCGAACTAACTGAGTGGTTCAATCCAGCGGCGCCGGATCATACATGCATTGCAGGGTCGGCTTCGCGATCTGCGTGAAGGTCGCGCTGATCATCGACTGCTTCGATGCCGGGATCCAGTCCTTCTCGATGGTAGGCACGCCGCGCTCGCTAATGCCCCGCAGCAGTGCCTCGCGCAAATCTGCGTCTTCCACCGTTGCCACGGCGTGGTCATGCAGGCAGCCGCACACTTCTTCCGGATGCGCCCAGCGCCCGACCATATGCGGCGAGCACAAACGAACGAACTCCCCACGCTGGTCCGGCAACTTCCGCCACGACCAGATCTGCGCCTGCGCTGCACTTCCCGTGATGGAACTTGCAAGGGTGGCAGCTACGATAATGGCGGTCAGAACACGTGGTCGGGTCATTTCAAAACTTTTCTTGTTGTTTCTCAGGTTGTCCGCCCGCGATCGAAATCAGCGTGCGTAGGCCACAACCATCGGCGCAGCAGCGCTGATCACCGGCGAACCGGTAAAGGCGAACGTACCGATACCGGCTAGGTTACCATCGGTGGAACCAGCCATCGACGGGCCGGCCAGGATGAAGGCGAAAGCGAGGATGAAGCTGATAGTGCGCATCTGACGTCTCCAGTTCGGCAGCGCAGCCCGCCGCGTCGTTGGCAAATGGATAGCCAATGCGGGTTTCGGCACGTCTGCGGCCCAAGAGGAAAATGGTTTCGTCCCCCCGTCGAATTGTTTCGTGGCGCCCATGCCGACGACACAATCCGGGCGGCAAATCTGCGAACGGCTTAGAAAGAACGCCTTGGAAAGGATGTCTCGAAAGTTCGTCCGGCTGTCGCACGCCCTTAACAAAACTGAACCGAAACGCGGCTAAAGCGACTTCAGGAGAGCGTATGCAACCTTTTCAGGCGACTGCGCGTTTCTGTTCACCTCGAAGAGAAGGAATGCAGTCGTGGGAACCGGCAACAACGACGTTGGCAAGGATACCCCGATCAGCGCCCCCGGACGGCCACTGATCTCCACGGTACACTCGCGCGCCAAATGCCAAGGCGCCATGTCGCAGCAGGGCTACGGCTCGCACGGCAACGAGTGCTATCCGCAGCAGCTGGTCCAGCTCGTAGGCTATCGTGATCCGCAGCCGTCATGGGACCGCTTGCGCACGAAACGCGTCGCCTCCCACTCCGCTGAATAGCGAAGCACGGCTAAGTTCTAGCGGCCGATAGATCGCTTATTTGATGAAGTCGCCGCATTTCTGGACGGCAACGTCTGACTGCCCCCAGGGCATGATCGGAACTGATGACGTCGAGTTCTTCGGCGACCCCTCGATGATCCGGTCCGAATAGACCATGTAAACCAGCACGTTTCGCTTGGCGTCGCAGCCGCGGACGATTTGCATTTTCTTGAAGAAAAGGCTGCGGCGCTGCCGGAACATATCCTCGCCCTGATCGCTCTTGGCCTTAACGTGATGGGGCCGATCTGCCGGCACGCGAGCGAGATGTCCGAGACTTCTTCGGCCAGACCGAGCCAGCCCTTGAAGCCACCTTTTTCAGGCACCGTGAAGTGACAGGCCACGCCCTCGACTTCAGGGTCATCGACGCCATAGGTCGCCAGCTTGTCGTTCGGGCTGAGCCATTTGAACACGGTGGAGCGCCGGAAAATCAGATCCGGCTCGTCCGCAGCGTGTGCCGGGACCATCGCCAACGCCGCGAATGCCGAAAGCGCCAGGACGCCGCGCCGCAGCATCTTGGTGAGCCCGCCAGATCCATTAAACGTCATGCAACTCTCCGTGACCGATCCAGAATATGTAGGCATTCCAACCGGATTCGGAAGCCAGGATGCCCCTCTGTTAATTCAATGTGAGGCTTTTTTGCTAGGCTGATCCCGACTCAGCGGTAGCCAGATCACTCATGCTGGTGAACCCATCTCGCGCCTGCGAGACTAATGTTTTCAGATGGATTCGAGGATATTGGACGTGGGTGCATTTCAATTGTCGCGTGAACCAAGGGACAAAAGCCGTTTTCTGAACAGCACGATTTTTTCCGGCAGCCTCCTGCGGATCGCGCTGGTCGCCATGGCCGGCATGACCGTGGCGGCGCCTGCCGATGCGGCGGTGTTCTGGACCGACGAAAACCCAATGATCATGCGGGAGATCGAACCGCCGGCGCCGCAACCGCAGCAGCGCCAGAAAAAGCTGAAGCGCCTCGGCGCCAAACTTGAGAAACAAGTCAAGGAACACGCCAAGCCCGTCGGCCCGCTGGTGATCGCCATCTCGATCGAGCGACAGTCACTGCGGGTGTTCGACGCCAACGGGCTGTTCGCGGAAACGCCGGTCTCCACCGGCATGCGCGGCCATTCGACGCCCATGGGCGTATTCAGCATCATCCAGAAGAATAAATGGCACCGCTCCAACATCTATAGCGGCGCGCCGATGCCTTACATGCAGCGCATCACCTGGTCGGGCATTGCTTTGCATGCCGGCGCGCTGCCAGGCTATCCGGCCTCCCACGGCTGCATCCGCATGCCGATGGCCTTTGCAACCAAAATCTGGGGCTGGACCCGCATGGGCGCCCGCGTGATCATCGCGCCCGGCGAAATCTCCCCGGCGGAAATCTCGCATCCTCTGCTCGCCGCTCAGAAAATCGCGCCGGGTCCGGTTGCGGCAGCGGCGCCTCAAGACGTCCAGGCGTCGCCCAAGGCTGATAAGGCGTCGGCAGATGCGAAGCCCCAAGACCTTGGTCTGAGGCCATCCGCCGCCGACCGCACCAAGACTCAGGACAAAACCCAGACCGCCGATGCCAGCAATGCGATGACAAAACCGGCTCCTGCGACGGTGATGTCGGACGCCACACCTGCAAAGGTCGAAACCGCCGTCAAAGCCACCGAGCCCGAGATCATGACGCGCCGCGATCTCGACGCCGCCATTGCCAAAGTCGTCGAACTGCCGACACCCGAGGTCAAATCGGCAGAGACCGTCGCGGAAGCCCTAGCCAAGCCTGAGCCTGCCAAGACGGAAGCCCCGAAGGCGGAAATCGCAAAAGCTGATGTCGCACCGGTCGCCGCCCCTGTGCCCGACGTCAAGAAGGACGAAACGCGCCCCGCCGATTCAGCCAAGGCCGAGATGCCTGCGGCGCCTGCCGCCGATGCGACGCCAAAGCGGTCCGGCCAGATTGCCGTACTGGTCAGCGGCAAGGACGGCAAGCTCTATGTGCGGCAGAATTTCGCGCCGCTGTTCGAGACGCCGATCGCCATCAAGCCCAGCGATCGCCCACTCGGCACTCACATCTTTACCGCCCGCACCGACAAGGATGATGCCAAGGCATTTCATTGGACCGCAGTCTCGCTGCCTGCCGTCCCGCGTCGCGCCGACGAGGACGACAATGTTTCGCGTCGCCGCAAGTCCACCGGTGCGGTTGAAGTGAAAACCCGGCCGCTGCCAAACAGTGCCGCAGAAGCGCTCGACCGCCTGAGCATCCCGGCGGATGCCATGGCCCAGATCACCGAAGCGCTCGCGAGCGGCGGCTCCATCGTGGTGTCCGATCAGGGCATTGCCGCCGGCGGCGAAACCGGCCAAGGCACCGAATTCGTGGTGCCGCTGCGCTAGCCTCGTTCACTCCGGCCCTGTAACAGCTTGTTGAGTGCGTCATCTCGGAGATGACGCTACTCTGCTCGCGAAACAGGCTGGGCTACGACGAATGGCGATGATCAATCGCAGGCAGATAGTGACAACGGTATTGGGCGCGGCAAGTACTGTGGCGGTCGCGCGTCACGCCTCGGCGCAAGGCGCCGTGAGCCGCATCACCGCCTACGGTTTTTCGTTTCCCGGTCTCAAGGGCGGCGACATCAAGCTTGCCGACTATGCCGGCCGGCCGATCATGGTGGTCAATACCGCATCGCAGTGTGGCTTCACCCCGCAATATGCTGGGCTTCAGACGCTATGGACCGAGTTCCGCGAGCGCGGCTTGATGATTATCGGCGTGCCCTCCAATGACTTCGGCGGACAGGAGCCGGGCGGGGCCAAGGAGATCGCCGACATTGCCGAGGGACATTTCGGCATTGGCTTCCCGATGGCCGCCAAGACCGTCGTGAAGGGACCGAACGCACACCCGTTCTACAAATGGGCGGCAGAAGCCCGCCCGCGCGACCTGCCGCGTTGGAATTTTCACAAATATCTGGTCGGACGCGATGGCTACCTCACCGACTCCTTTGCCTCCGAATTCGAACCGACCGACACACGCATCAAGACCGCCGTCGGACGCGCCCTGACCGCGGCTTGAGCGGTTCAATGTCGATCCAGGCACTGACTGGGGATAAGGTCCGTTGCCATAGCGGGACCGCCTGAAATAGCGCTAGAATTGCGGTCACGACCATCTGGATCAGCCCGACCACCTCGCTGACGACGCTGGTCGCAGTTCAAGGGGGACGTGATGCGCAGTGCGGCAGGTCTGATTTTTGCGAGCGCTATTTCATTGTGGGCAGCAGGCGCGCAGGCGCAGGCGCCCAAAGCCGGTGTTGCAGCCCCCGCCCCCGCGGCGACGCCCGCGCCCCCACCGGCGCCCGCGGCTCCATCGGCTCCTGCCAAATCGACCTGCGCCAATCCCGATGCGCTCGGCGTCAGCCGTGTGGTCGAGATCGACACGACGGGTGGTCCGGGCTTCGGCTTCGAACATTTCAAGCAACTCGACTTCCTGCGCGACAAGGAAGTGGTGCTGACCTTCGACGATGGCCCATGGCAGACCACAACGCCGACCGTGTTGAAGACGCTGGCCGATGAATGCGTCAAGGCAGTGTTCTTCCCGATCGGCAAGCACGCCACCTATTATCCGGAAGTGCTCAAGCAGGTCGCTGCAGCCGGCCATACCATCGGCGGACACACCTGGGCTCATATCGCGCTGACCAACAAGAAACTGACCCAGCAGCAGCGTATCGATGAAATCGAGAAAGGCTTCAGCGCCGTGAAGTGGGCCCTCGGCTCAGCCCCCGCACCATTCTTCCGCGCTCCGGCGCTGCAGCACCCGCCGGAAATCGTGACCTATCTCGGCACGCGCAACATGGCGATCTTCTCCTGTGACATCGACTCGTTCGACTTCAAGACGCGCAAGTCCGAACAGGTCATCACCAATGTGATGACCAAGCTCGATAAACTCGGCAAGGGTATCATCCTGATGCACGACTTCCAGAAGCACACCGCCGAAGCGCTGCCGACCCTGCTGCGCAAACTCAAGGCTGGTGGCTACAAGGTCGTGCATATGCGTGCCAAGGCGCCCGTGCAGACCATCGCGTCCTATGATGAAGCGATCGTCAAGGACGCCAAGCTGCCGACGGTCAGCAGCCGTCCTGTGAACAGCGTCGTCCAGACGATCTCTGAATAATGAGGACTCGTCGACGCCCCTGATGCCCGCATTTCGTTTCAACGGCTACGTCATCGTCTCGGCGGACGGCATGCTCGCCGACGCCAGTGGTGTGATGCCCGATACGCTCAAATTTCCCGGCGACCTCGCCTTTTTCACCGCAGGTCTCGACCGCGCCGATCTGATCGTGCACGGCAAACATTCGTTCGAGGATCAGCCAAACTCACCGAAGCGCAAGCGCATCATCGTCAGCCGTAGCATTGCTGCCATAGGCCCCGATCCCGAAAACAACAAAGCCACGCTGTGGAATCCGGCCGGCGCATCTTTTGAAGACGCTTGCGCGCATGCGGGCGTTCATGCCGGCACCGTCGCCATCATCGGCGGCCCCAGCGTATTCGAGATGTTCTTTGACCGCATCGACGTGTTTTGGCTGTCGCAAGCGCCGCATGTCCACCTGCCCGGCGGCGAAGGATGCTTCCCTGGCGTCCCCGAACGATCGCCGCAGGACATTCTCTCCCGTCACGGCTTGCAGGCGAGCGAGGTTCAGATCCTCGACACCACACATGAAGTCACTGTGACGGCTTGGCGGCGGGTGTCCTGAACGAGAACTAAACTTCGTTGTAGCCGCCCGGTAGCCGCGCGCTGCGACCGATACCGGCGATCATGAAGAGGCCACCGATCAGCGACAGGTTCTTCAGCGCGTGGATCATCTGGTTCTTGGCCTCAGGACCGGTCAGGTTCCAGAAATCGTGAAAGTAGAACGTTGCGGCCATCACGAACAGGACCAGCACCAGAGCGAAGAAGCGCGCACCCAGGTTCAGCGCGACGAGGATACCGCCGACCAGTTCCAGTGTTGCAACGGCGATTGCGAGGATCTGCTTCAATTCCATGCCCGCCAGCCCTTCGAGCTGCGTCGCATACGGCGTCACGACCGCAGGGATCGTCGGGATAACCTTGTTCGCGATCGCATCTGCTGTTGCGCTGAGGTCGAGAAACTTGGATGCGCCGGACGCGATGAAGATCACGGCAAAGAGAATGCGCCCGAAAGTAATAAACGCTGGCATTGGTCGGCCTCGCTGGACTGCAATGAATACTTGTCGAAATACGTGACAAGTATGATCATTCCATCACATTTTTCAAACGAACATCGTCATTCCGGAGCATGTCGGATCGCGCAACGACCCGGCATGAACCCGGAATCTGGAAATGATGAGCACTTTTTTCTTACAGCGTCTTCCCAAGCGATGAACACATCGGGATTCCCCGCCACTCCACTTGGAGTGGCTGAGGTTCGCGCCTCGATGCCTTTGGCGTCGTTCGCGCCCCGGAATGACCGAGTATAAATCAGCCGAACAGGCTCGCCTGCGGACGTCCTGCCCGCTCCTGCGCCTCAACGGCGGCAACCGCCGTCATGTTGAGGATACCACGCGCTGTCACCCCCGGCGTCAGGATATGCGCCGGACGCGCCGGGCCGATCAAGATCGGGCCGACCGGGAGCGCATCGGCCAGTGTCTTGATCATCTGATAGGCGACATTGGCGGCATCGAGCGTCGGCATGATGAGGACATTCGCCGAGCCTTCGAGCTTCGAATGCGGCAGCACGATCTTGCGGGCCGCTTCCGACAGCGCGGTGTCGCCCTGCATTTCGCCATCGGACTCGATTTCCGGATGCTTCTCACGCAGCAATGCTGCGGCGCGGCGCATCTTGCGCGAAGAGTCCGTATCGTAGCTGCCAAAGTCAGAATGCGACACGAAAGCGATCTTCGGCTTCATGGCGAAGCGCTGCACGTGGTTCGCAGCGAGCGCCGCGATTTCCGCGAGTTCTTCCGCGCTCGGATCTCGGACGCACCTGCGTATCAGCGATGAAGTGCGCACCCTTGCTAGTGATCATCAGCGACAGCGCTGCAAAATCGCTGACGCCCGGCAGGAAGCCGATGATCTCGCGCACATGGCGCAGATGGCTCATGTAGCGGCCTTCGACGCCGCAGATCATTGCATCCGCCTCGCCGCGGATCACGGCGAGCGCGGCGATCACCGTCGCATTGGTGCGGACGACCGTGCGCGCCGCATCCGGCGTCACGCCGCGACGGCCGGCCACATCGATATAGGACTGCACGTAAGAGCGATAACGCGGATCGTCCTCGGGATTGATCAGGTCGAAATCCTGGCCGGCCTGGATCGCCAGACCGAACCGCTTGATGCGGGCTTCGACGACCGACGGACGGCCAACGAGGATCGGGCGCGCCAGCTTCTCTTCCAGCACCACCTGCACGGCGCGCAGCACGCGCTCGTCTTCGCCTTCGGCATAGATCACGCGCACCGGCTGGGTCTTTGCCTTCGCGAAGACCGGCTTCATCACCAGACCGGAGCGGAATGCGAAACGCTCGAGACCTGCGGCGTATTCCTCGAAATTGGCGATCGGGCGCGAGGCCACGCCGGATTCCATCGCCGCCTTGGCGACGGCCGGCGCGATGCGCAGGATCAGGCGCGGATCGAACGGGCTCGGGATCAGCGACCCCGGACCGAAGCCCTGGGTTTCGGTCTCGAAGCCGGCAGTCACCGCATCGGACGGCGGATCCTGCGCAAGCTGTGCGATGGCATCCACGGCAGCGATCTTCATCGCCTCGTTGATCGCGGTGGCACCACAATCCAGCGCGCCGCGGAAGATAAAGGGGAAACAGAGGACGTTGTTGACCTGGTTCGGGAAGTCCGACCGGCCGGTGCAGATCATCGCATCCGGGCGTGCCTTGCGCGCTTCGTCCGGCATGATCTCCGGCGTCGGATTGGCCAGCGCCATCACCAGCGGCTTGTCGGCCATCGCCTTGACCATCTCGGGCTTCAGCACGCCCGGAGCGGAGACGCCCAAGAAAATATCGGCGCCGGCGATGACATCGCCGAGCACGCGCGCATCGGTCTTCTGCGCATAGACCGCCTTCCAGCGATCCATCAGGGTGTTGCGGCCCTCATGCACCACGCCGTCGATATCGCAGACCCAGATGTTCTTCTTCTGCGCGCCCAGCGACACCAGAAGATTGAGACAGGCGATCGCCGCAGCGCCAGCGCCGGAGCAGACGATCTTGACGTTCTTGATGTTCTTGCCGTTCAGCAGCAGCGCGTTCTTGATCGCGGCGCCGACGATGATGGCGGTGCCATGCTGATCGTCGTGAAACACCGGGATCTTCATGCGCTCCTTGAGCTGCGTTTCGATCTCGAAACACTCCGGTCCCTTGATGTCTTCAAGGTTGATGCCACCGAAGGTCGGCTCCAACGCCGCGACGACCTCAACCACTCGCTCGATGGTGTCGGCTGCGATCTCGATGTCGAACACGTCGATGCCGGCGAATTTCTTGAACAGAACCGCCTTGCCTTCCATTACCGGCTTCGACGCCAGCGGGCCGATATTGCCGAGACCAAGCACGGCCGTGCCATTGGAGACGACAGCCACGAGATTGGCGCGCGAGGTCAGCGACGCCGCTTCATTGGGGTCGGCAGCAATCGCGAGACACGGCGCCGCCACGCCCGGCGAATAGGCCAGCGCCAGATCGCGCTGGTTGGCGAGCGGCTTGGTAGCCTGGATTTCGAGCTTACCCGGCTTGGGAAGGCGGTGATAGGCAAGCGCCGCGCGCGAAAGATCGTCGGAGGATGAAGAAGACATGCGTGCTCCCGCGCGTCATAAAACAAAAGTTAGGTAGAAGGGCGTTTCTTCTTGTTGGTTTGCTGGACTACTTGTCCTGCAGATTGAGACGGATATGCGCTTCACGCAACTGCTTCGGCGAAGCCTCTGACGGCGCGCCCATCAACAGATCTTCAGCACGCTGATTCATCGGGAAGAGCGAGATCTCGCGCAGGTTGTTCGTACCGCAGAGCAGCATCACGATACGATCGACGCCTGCCGCCATACCGCCATGGGGCGGCGCGCCATACTGGAAGGCGCGATACATGCCGCCGAAGCGCTCGACCACCGTCTCCTCGCCGTAGCCGGCGATCTCAAATGCCTTCACCATGGCTTCCGGCTTGTGATTACGGATGCCGCCCGACGCGATCTCATAGCCGTTGCAGGTGATGTCATACTGGAACGCCTTGATGGTCAGCGGATCCTGCCCGACCAGCGCATCCATGCCACCTTGCGGCATCGAGAACGGGTTGTGCGAGAAGTCGACCTTTTTGTCGTCCTCGTTGTACTCGTACATCGGGAAATCGACGATCCAGGCCAGCGCAAAGCGCTCCTTGTCGATCAGGTTCAGCTCTTCGCCGACCTTGGTGCGTGCGAGACCGGCGAACTTGTAGAATTTCTCGGGATCGCCCGCGACGAAGAACGCGGCGTCGCCGGCCTTCAGGCCGAGTTGCTGACGGATCGCTTCGGTACGCTCCGGTCCGATGTTATTGGCGAGCGGGCCTGCACCCTCACCGCCCTCGCGCCACATGATGTAGCCGAGGCCCGGCTGGCCTTCGCCCTGCGCCCAGGAATTCATGCGGTCGCAAAATGCACGGCTGCCGCCGCCGGGACCGGGGATCGCCCAAACCTGGTTCTTGTCGTCTTCGAGCATGCGCGCGAACACCTTGAAGCCGGAGCCGCGGAAGTGCTCTGCCGTGTTCTGCATCTCGATCGGGTTGCGCAGATCCGGCTTGTCGGTGCCGTATTTGCGGAGCGACTCTGCGTAAGGAATCTTCGGCCAGTCCTTGTTGACCGGCTTGCCCTTGGCGAACTCCTCGAACACGCCGGTGATCACCGGCTGCACCGCCGCGAACACGTCTTCCTGTTCGACAAAGCTCATCTCGAGATCGAGCTGGTAGAATTCGCCCGGCAGACGATCGGCGCGCGGATCCTCGTCGCGGAAACATGGCGCGATCTGGAAGTAACGGTCGAAGCCCGACATCATCAGCAGCTGCTTGTACTGCTGCGGTGCCTGCGGCAGCGCGTAGAACTTGCCGGGATGGATGCGCGACGGCACCAGGAAGTCGCGTGCGCCTTCCGGCGACGACGCGGTGAGGATCGGCGTCTGGAATTCGAAGAAGCCCTGCTCCTTCATCCGCTTACGCATCGAGTCGACGATGGCGCCGCGGGTCATGATGTTCTGGTGCAGCTTCTCGCGGCGCAGGTCGAGGAAGCGATATTTCAGCCGGATGTCTTCCGGATAGTCCTGATCACCAAACACCGGCAGCGGCAGTTCGGCTGCGGGGCCGAGCACCTCGATGGCATCGATATAGATCTCGACATCGCCAGTGGGCAGTTCGGCATTCTCGGTGCCGCCGGGACGACGACGCACCTTGCCGTCGATCTTCACAACCCATTCCGAACGCAGCGTCTCAGCGACCTTGAATGCCGGCGAGTCCGGGTCGGCGACGCATTGCGTCAAGCCGTAATGGTCACGCAAATCGATGAACAGCACGCCGCCGTGGTCGCGGATACGATGGCACCACCCCGACAGGCGAACGGTCTGGTCGATATGGCTGTCGCGGAGCGCGCCGCAGGTGTGAGACCGGTAGCGATGCATGGGTATCCTGGAAATACGTCAGAGGGCGGAATCGGGATCGCGATCAAGCGCGAAGCGCAGGGTTTACCCGACCGCACCCGACGCGGCAACCAAAGCTCGGCGATCAGATCGCCCGAATTTGCGGGCCGCGACTGCATCACCGCAGGCCTCCAACCGATGAATTTCGGACTACCATTTCGAAATGCAATCGAGCGATCGGAAAACCTCCCGCAACGCGGGAACTACATGATTGCACACGCAATAATCAGTTACCTCAGATCACGCGCCATCGGCACCCGGATACGCCGCATCGGTATTTCAGCACCAGATTCAATTACTTAAAGCGGTATTTGTGTCAAAATTTACTGAACGTTGACGACCACCATTCACTGTCTTGCCGTGAACCCAGCCCGTTTTGAAGGCAGGTGATTCAACTGGAACTTGCTGCTTCTTGCCCTGCCGCAACCCAAGGCAGCCGCCATTTCGGCTGACCGGCGTCGCAGCCTTAGAACCGCCGAGGAATATGTTCGTGCTCGCCAGATATTCGATCAGTACCAAGCTGTTTGTCATTGTCGCTTTTCTCTTCGTGGTGATCGCGGGCATCGGCACCCTCGCCTTCATGCAGATGCGAGCCATCAACGCAGCAACCCAGGATATCCAGACGCAGTGGCTCCCCAGCGTCCGCTGGATCGGTGAGATGCGCGTTCAGTCGGCGCGGTATCGCGCTGTGCTGCGCGACCACCTGATCGTGGCCGACGCCGACCGTCCTGATGTCGACAAGAACCTCGCCGCCCGCAAGTCTGACTTCGACAAGGCCGCGAAGGCCTACGCCCCGCTGGTATCGTCGCCAGCCGAACGCGAACTGGCCGACAAGCTTGACGCGGAATGGAAGGCCTTCATCACCGCGGGCAACGACGTCCAGGCCCTCGCCAACAAGGGCGACGTAACGGCAGCCAAAGAGATCAATGCCAAGAAGGTCGTCCCGACCGGCCGCGCCATGGACGGCACATTGGCCAAGCTAGTCGAGTTGAACGACAAGGGCGCCGAAGTGGCCGGCAGCAATGCGAACGCAACCTATGCCAACGCGATCTGGATGATGGTTATCATTCTCGGCGCCTCGGTCGTGCTCGGTCTCGGCGCTGCCATGTATCTGGTGCGCGACATTTCCGGCGGCATCGCCTCGATCCTGAAGCCAATGGGCCAGCTGACCGATGGTCAGTTGGAGGCCGTCATTCCGCATCAGGGCGAAAGCACCGAGATCGGCCGTATCGCCAGCGCGTTGCAGATCTTCAAGGACGCCCTCATCGCCAAGCGTGCTGCGGATCAGGCTGCCGGTGCCGAAGCCGCCATCAAGGCCGCCCGTGCGGAAACCATCACGAAGGCGACCAGCAACTTCGAGTCGATGATCAGCGAACTGGTGGGCTCCTTGTCATCGGCCTCGACCGAACTCGAAGCCTCCGCCACCACACTGACGCGTACGTCGGATATCACCATGAGCCTCTCGGGGTCGGCCGCATCCGCATCGCACGTTGTGTCGAACAACGTTCAGTCGGTTGCTGCCGCCACCGAGGAAATCACCTCGTCGGTGAACGAGATCGGGCGTCAGGTTCACGAGTCCAACCGCATCGCCTCGACCGCCGTGCTGCAGGCCGAAAAGACCAACGAGAGCATCGCCAAGCTCTCGCAGGCCACCGCGCGGATCGACGACGTCGTGAAGCTCATCACGGCTGTCGCCGAACAGACCAACTTGCTCGCGCTCAACGCCACCATCGAGGCCGCGCGCGCTGGTGAGGCCGGCCGCGGTTTCGCTGTCGTCGCCGCCGAAGTGAAGGCGTTGGCGTCGCAGACCGCCAAGGCCACCGACGAAATCAGCATGCAGATCGCCGGCATGCAGGCAGCTAGTGCAGAAACCGTCGAGACCATCAAGGAGATCGGCTCGACCATCACACTGATTTCCGAAGTCTCGTCGGCCATCGCGGCGGCGGTCGAGGAACAGGGCGCGGCGACGCAGGAAATCGCGCGCAATGTCCAGCAGTCGGCCCAGCTCAGCACCCAGGTTGCCAGCGAAGTCACCGAGGTCAATCGCGGCGCCAGCGAGACTGGCTCAGCCTCCACGCAGGTGCTGGCTGCGGCGCAGTCGCTATCGCTCGAAAGCAATCGCCTGAAGAGCGAAGTCGACCGGTTCCTCGACACGGTTCGCGCCGCCTGAGACCACTTTCAGCGGTTGCCTAACACGTCGTGGCCCCCCATCTTGGGGCCATGACAGTCCACTTCCCGTTCGACAACAGCTATGCCGCCCTGCCCGCGAATTTCTTCGCCCGCGTTGCACCGACGCCGGTGACAGCGCCGCGGCTGATCAAGCTGAACCGCGCACTGGCCGACCAACTCCGCATCGATCCTGACTGGCTGGCCAGTCCCGAAGGCGTCGAGGTCCTCGCCGGCAAACGCGTGCCCGATGGCGCCGATCCCCTCGCGATGGCCTATGCCGGACATCAGTTCGGACATTTCGTGGCGCAGCTCGGCGACGGCCGCGCAATCCTGCTTGGCGAGGTCATCGACCGCGACGGCGTGCGCCGCGACATCCAGCTTAAAGGCTCCGGTCCAACGCCTTTCTCGCGCCGCGGCGATGGCCGTGCTGCGCTTGGTCCAGTGATCCGGGAATATATCGTCAGCGAAGCCATGGCGGCCCTGGGCATTCCCACAACGCGCTCACTCGCCGCCGTCCTCACGGGCGAACGGGTTCAGCGTGAGACGATGCTGCCGGGCGCCGTGCTGACTCGCGTCGCCTCAAGCCATATTCGCGTCGGCACGTTTCAGTTTTTCGCCGCGCGCGAGGATATCGCCGGCGTCAAACAACTCGCCGATCATGTCATCAACAGGCACTATCCCGACGCAGCCGAAGCCGAACATCCCATTCGCGCGCTGCTCGATGCGGTGATCCGCCGTCAGGCCGAACTTGTCGCCCGCTGGCTGCATGTCGGCTTCATCCACGGCGTGATGAACACCGATAACTGCTCGGTATCTGGCGAGACCATCGATTACGGCCCCTGCGCCTTCATGGACGCCTACGATCCCGCCACCGTCTACAGCTCGATCGACGAGATGGGCCGCTACGCTTATGCGAACCAGCCGCGCATCGCGCTGTGGAATCTCACGCGCTTCGCCGAGACGCTGCTGCCGCTGATCGACAGCGATGAGAAGACCGCCATCGAGATTGCGCAGGCCGCATTGGGTGAATTCTCTGATATTTTCGACACGGCCTATCAGGCCGGTCTCCGCCGGAAGCTCGGGCTATTCACCAGCCAGCCGGACGATGCCGCATTGGCGCAGGATCTGCTGACCGCCATGACGGCCAATCAAGCCGATTTCACCCTGACCTTCCGCCGCCTCGGCGCCGCCGCGGTTGACACCGACAATGACGAAGCCGTGCGCGGACTGTTCATCGATCCGACGGCGTTTGACGCCTGGGCCGTGAACTGGCGGGCACGACTCGGCCGGGAGTCGGAGACCTCCGAGGCACGCTATCAGGCCATGCAGGCAGTCAATCCGGCCTTCATCCCCCGCAATCATCGCGTCGAGGCGGTGATCCAGGCGGCGCTGGCCGACGACTACGCGCCGTTCGAGAAATTGCTGGCCGTGCTAGCGAAACCTTATGAAGATCAACCGGAGATGGCGGATTACGCCGAGCCGCCAGAGCCGGATCAGCGCGTACTGAAGACCTTCTGCGGCACCTAAACACCCTCATTCTGTCGGAGTAGACCTCCAATCTGCCCGAAACACCTTGACTCAACAGGTTTTTCGGCCGAACGCCTTGGCAAAAGCGTTATGGACCGTCCATGGAACTGATCACGACCACTGCCCAGCTGACCGCCGCCTGCGAGCGACTTGCCAAGCACCCCGTCATTACGGTCGACACGGAATTCCTCCGCGAGACCACTTATTACCCGCTGCTCTGCGTGGTCCAGATGGCCAGCGCGGAAGACGCGGTGGTGATCGACACGCTTGCCGACGGCATCGACCTCACGTCGTTCTTCGACCTGATGGCCAACGAGGCCGTGCTGAAGGTCTTCCATGCCGCGCGGCAGGACATCGAAATCATCGTGCACCGCGCCGGCGTGGTGCCGCATCCGATCTTCGACACCCAGGTCGCAGCCATGGTGCTCGGCTACGGCGACAGCATTGCCTATGACCAGCTCGTCGAACGCGTCACCGGCCACCGCCCCGACAAGACCCACCGCTTTACCGATTGGTCGCGCCGTCCGCTGACCGAAGAGCAGTTGCACTACGCCGTCTCCGACGTCACCCATCTGCGCGACGTGTTCGCCAAGCTCGATGCCGATCTGAAGAAGCGCGACCGCAGCGACTGGGTCAGCGAGGAAATGGAAATTCTCACCTCGCCAAAGACCTATGATTTTCATCCCGAACGCGCCTGGGAACGGTTGAAGACCCGCGTCCGCAAGCCGAAAGAGCTCGCAGTGCTGATGGAAGTCGCTGCCTGGCGCGAACAGGAAGCACAGAGCCGCGATGTGCCGCGCTCGCGCGTGCTGAAGGACGATGCCGTCGGCGATATCGCGACCCACGCGCCGACCTCACTGGAGAAGCTTGCCAATCTGCGTTCACTGCCGAAGGGCTTTGATCGCTCCAAGTGGGGCAGCGACATTGTCGCCGCCGTCCAACGTGGCATCGCCCGCGATCCCGCCACGTTGCCGAAGATCGAGAAGCCGCGCGGCAATTCGAATGGCGCGGCTACCGTCGAACTGCTGAAGGTGTTGCTGCGCATGACGTCCGAGCGTCACGCCGTCGCCAGCAAGGTCATCGCCACCGTCGACGATCTCGAGCAGATCGCCACCGACGACAATGCCGATGTCGGCGCCCTGCACGGCTGGCGGCGTGAGTTGTTCGGCGAGGCCGCCCTGGCGCTCAAGCATGGCCGCCTCGCATTGGCGATGGAAAAAGGCCGGGTGATCCGGGTGGATCGCGCGTAGGCTGCGTCGTCCAAGGTAGCGCTCTGATTGCCTGCCGCAGGGCGAGGCGTACAGCATCTCGCCCTGCGAGACGCAATGACGATCGCTTTACGCCACCGATCTGTTCTTGATCGCTCCGACGATTGCCGTCAGCACCGCACCTGCGACACCGCCTCCGGCCACCTGACCGATCAGCGAACCGATATCGGTGGTCGCCGATGCGTTTGAAAGCATGGGAATCAGCATTCCGAGAATTTGACCTCCAACGCCGCCACCTATTGCACCCGCGATCGTGTTGCCGATTGTGCCGAGATCGACAGACTTGGATGCACCACCGGCGACATTTCCGCCAATCGCACCGCCAATCAGTTGAACGATAAGGTTGATCAGAAGGGCTGACATTTCGACTCTCCTGGTCCGGAAATCGTATGTACTTGCCGCGTGGACCAAAACGGCCGCACCGGAACAGAGTATACGCACGGAAACCGAGAGTCACGCCGCGCCGCAACCAGTAGTACCATTCAAAACCAGCGACGGTGACTATCGCCTGACGATCGAACCGGACTTCCCGACCAGTCGCGCGAGTTGCTTGAAGCGGCTACCGACGCGGTCGGCGACGAGATCGACCATGCGATGCTCGAAGACGAGCATCATCTTGCGATCCTTGGTGGCGAAATGCGTGGCGGGCAGTACGCCCGGGCGCGCCGCCGAAATGAGATGCGCGACCCTGAACAGCGCGCCGAGCAAACGGGCGCGTTCGACCTGTGCCGGCGAGACAAGCGCGCGGACCAGCTCCGGGGGCTCGTTCTCGGCGCCGAATCCTGCGTAGCGGTAGTACACACAGAGCGCGAGGAATGCGCGACCATGATGATCGACCGAGCCGAAATTGCCGTTCGTGATCAGACTGAGCGTCTGCTCGCCGCGATGATCCGGGTGAACGCGCCAACCGATATCGGACAACAGACACGCCACTCGGCGTAACCGACGATCCTCGTCGGTCTCTTTGAGCTTGGCGACACGGGCGAACCGATCACTCCAGTCGCTCAGCTCCTGCGCGTGGCGGGCCGAACGCGACAGCAACTCGTTCATCGTCTGCGCGGCACCGACCAGACCATCTTGCATGCGCTGCGCTTGCGGCAGCATTTCGTACAGCAAGCCCTCACGGACGCCATAGGTCGAGAACACGATAGTCTTCGGCTTGGCGGTGCGAATGACATATTCAAGCACGAGCGCCGCGTAGACCAGCAGCGGCTGGCGCTGTTCGGCGATGGCTTCGATGTTGGCAAGAATGTTGGCCGTCGCCAGCCGGCGCAAGCGGCGCACGAAATCGAGCGCTTCGTTGGCCGGGATCGAATAACCATGCATCACGCGTAGCGGATAGCCGCTCTGGATGATGTGCAGCCGGGCAAGAGCACGCCAGGTGCCGCCAACCGCATAGAAATTGCGACCCACGCCCGCCTTGAGTTGCGCGACGTCAGCCAGCGCCAGCTTGACGATGCGTTCGGCCTTCTTTGGCGATTTTTGTGAGGCGTCCTGCAATGCGAGACTACCGAGCGGCAGCGTCACGCCCTGCCGGACCGCATTGCCTTTGACATCGATCAATTCGAGCGAACCGCCGCCGAGATCGCCAACCAGGCCATCCGGCTTGTGCACGCCTGAAATTACGCCCAGCGCCGAGAGCTTCGCTTCGCGCGGCCCCGATATGATCTGGATCTCGCAGCCGCAGATTTTCTCGGCTGCTGCGATGAAGGCAGGTCCATTGCTCGCATCGCGCGCCGCAGCGGTCGCGATCGCGTAGACGCGACCGACCTTCATGACCCTGCACAACGCACGGAAGCGCCGAAGCGCCGTCAACGCCTTGTCGACGGCGTCCTTGGCCAGCAGTCCAGTGCTCTGCACTTCGCGGCCGAGACCGCACAACGCCTTTTCATTGAAGAGCGTGACAAGGCTTCGCGTCAGCGTCTCGTAGACCACGAGACGCACCGAGTTGGAGCCAATATCGATGACGGCGACGCTGGTCGCGCGTTGATTGGCACGCGCTACCACGTTGCTGGTTCCTTACGAGGATTGGTGACGCTCCGAACGGCGGGTGAGCCGGCGCGGGGATGATTTCTCAAGCGACTTTCCACGGCCAGACAGACTCGGATTCGTCATGAAGTAATTGTGCACATTGAAGGGTTCCTCGCCCTTCGCTGCCTTCATACGCGTTGACGACCCGTCCGGCAACAATTGCCAGCTCTGTTCCGTATCCTTGAGATTGGCCACCATGATCTGCTCGAGCACCTGGGTATGCACGGTGGGGTTCTGTAGCGGACAGAGAACCTCGACGCGGCGATCCAGATTGCGCGGCATCATGTCAGCAGACGATATGTATATCGCCGCCTTCGGGCTCGGCAGGCCATTGCCCATACCGAAGCAATAGATTCGACCATGTTCAAGGAAGCGGCCGATGATCGACTTGACGCGAATGTTTTCGGACAGGCCGGGCACGCCCGGCCGCAGGCAGCAGATGCCACGCACGATCAGTTCAATGGATACACCGGCATTCGACGCCTCATAGAGCGCATCGATGATTTCCGGATCGACCAGCGAATTCATCTTGAGCCAGATCGCACCCGGCTTGCCGCTGCGGGCGAATGCCGCTTCACCGCGGATGTGTTCGAGCATGCGTCCGCGCAAGGTCAGCGGCGACACGGCCATCTTCTCGATGTCGCTCGGCTCGGCATAGCCGGTGATATAGTTGAAGACGCGTGCGGCATCGCGACCGATGATCGGGTCGGATGTGAAATATGACAGATCGGTGTAAATGCGCGCTGTGACCGGATGATAGTTGCCGGTGCCGGTGTGCACATAGGTCGTGAGCGAGCCGCCCTCGCGGCGCACCACCAGCGACAGCTTGGCGTGGGTCTTCAATTCCAGGAAGCCATAGACTACCTGAACACCGGCGCGTTCGAGATCGCGCGCCCAGCGGATATTGGCCTCTTCGTCGAACCGCGCACGTAACTCAACCAGTGCCGTCACCGACTTGCCGGCTTCGGCGGCCTCGACCAGCGTGCGGACGATCGGCGAGTTGTTCGAGGTGCGATACAGGGTCTGCTTGATCGCCACCACATCCGGATCGCGCGCGGCCTGCTGCAGGAACTGCACGACGACGTCGAAGGATTCATAGGGATGATGGACAATCAGGTCCTTCTGACGGATCGCGGCAAAGATGTCGCCGCCATGATCGCGAACACGCTCCGGATGACGCGGCACATAAGGCACGAATTCGAGATCGGGCCGATCGAGGCGCGTGAGCTGCGAGACCTCGTTCATGGCGAGGATGCCGTCGACCAGCAGGATTTCGTCATCCGAGGTCGCCAGCGCGCGCTGCACGAAGGCACGGAGTTCTGCCGGCATGCTGGCTTCGATTTCGAGGCGGATCACCGACCCTCTGCGGCGACGCTTCAGCGCAGTCTCGAACAGCCGGACCAGATCCTCGGCCTCTTCTTCGACTTCGAGTTCACTGTCGCGGATGATGCGGAAGGCACCCTGCCCCTGCACGGTGTAGCCCGGGAACAGACGCGCGATGAACAGGCCGGTGGCCTGTTCCAGCGTGATCAGACGGACCGCGCCGTCCTTGCCAGGGGTCGGCAGGCGGATGAAGCGATCGATCTTGCCGGGCATGCGGATCAGTGCGTTCATCGTCTTGCCATCGGACACACGCGACAGATGCAGCGCGATGGTGAAACCGAGGCTCGGAATAAACGGGAACGGGTGCGCCGGGTCGATCGCTAGCGGCGTCAGCAACGGGAAAATATTGTGGAGGAAGTGGTCCTCGATCCAGGTCCGGTCGGCCTTGCTGACCTCCTTGCCGTCGAGCAGTACGATTCCGACATCGGCCAGCATGCCGCGCTGGTCGCGCCAGATCGCCTGCTGGTCGCTGCCGAGCTTGGAGACCGCGCTGTTGATCAGCACCAGCTGCTCGGCGGGGGTCAGGCCGTCCGGGCTGCGCTCGGTGATTCCCTCGCGGACCTGCGCCTTGATACCGGCGACGCGGACCATGAAGAATTCATCAAGGTTGTTTGCGGAAATCGACAGGAAGCGGACACGCTCCAGCGCCGGATGGCCCGGATTGACGGACTCCTCAAGGACGCGGCGATTGAAATGCAGCCAGGACAGCTCGCGATTGATGAAGCGCTCGGGACCCGACGCGACCACCTCTGCCGGCTTCGCTTCGCCCTTTTTCTCTTCAATAACAATCTCTTCTGCGGAGTCCATGAGGCAGCAATCCATCCAGTTCAAGCAGCGCTATAGTGCCGGCAAATCACAGCGGACATTGCGTCAGTTGCGTGACGCTTCGATGACATTGAGGAACCTGCCTGCTGCGCCGTCAAGGCACGGTTTGACGCGCCGCGTTTGACGTCCAAGGCTAAGTCAGGCGTCGCGCAGCAGTTCCGCGGCCAATGCACGGGTCACCGGCCGTCCAAGCCGGAGCGCCTCGCTATCCAGCAATTCCACCGTATGGCGGGCGGCGGCGAATGACCGCTCGATGCGGCTGGCCACATAGCTGACCACGCTCTCGTCGATGCTGAGCTGGCGATCGGCACAAAACTTCACGATCAGCGCCCGAAACAACCCGTCATCCGGGGGCAGCAGATTGACCACCGGAATCGCACGGAGCCGCGACCGCAGATCGCGCAACTCGACCTCCATCGCGGCGGGGGGACCCGTGCCGTGATCAGCACATAGGCGTTGTCCTGACGTGCCAGATTAAGAAGGTGGAACAGCGCCCGCTCGTCGAAGGCCCCGGCATTGAGATCCTCCACCACCAGTGCGTTGGTCACCAACTCAGCCGGAACCGTCGCAGCCGTCAGGCTGTGCGCCATGGTGGAGCGTGCGCCGGCCTCCTCGGCCCAGATCGCCGCCAGATGGCTCTTGCCGGACCCCTCCGGGCCGACAAGCAGCATGACCCGGTTCGGCCAGTCCGGCCAGCAGTCGATCAGTCCCAGCGCCTCGGCATTGGCCGGGCCCTCAAGGAAGTTGTCGCGGGACAGACTCTCCGCATGGGGCAGCGCGAACGCCAATTGACGGGGTTGGACGCGGGCGACCACGCAAATACTCCTGCCGGCTCCGCCGGCGAACGTCACGAATACCGGTTTACCGGGGCTCTTGACCGGGTTCGATGGTGCTCATGTGTCGCATCCACTCGACGAGATAGAAGGACACAGAGAGCAGCGTCAAGACGGTCACAAAGCCCATTAAAATCAAATCGTAAGGCGAGGATTTGAAACCAAATCCGAGAGCAGCAAGGACCAAGGCTGCGAACGCCACCTGCGCCACCGTATTGAGCTTCGACACCATCAGCGGCTTCATCGGGATCGGCTTGCCGAACAACCATGACACAATCACGGCGCCCACGATCATGATATCCCGCGACACCACGAGAATCACGATCCAGCGCGGAACTGCCCCCCATATCCCCAGGGAGACATAGATCGAGACCAGCAGCGCCTTATCGGCCAAGGGGTCGAGCAGCGCACCGAGTTCGCTGGCCATGTTGAAACGCTTGGCGAGAAAGCCGTCCACGGCATCGCTGACCCCCGCAATCACAAAGATTGCAAAGGCGATTTCCATCTGGTTCGAGGCAATCGCCCAGACGATCACGGGCACCAGCAGGATGCGCCCGAGGGTGATTAAATTGGGGATACTCACGCGGCGTTTCCCGGCTCCGGCCTGTTTCGCAATCCGAGCTTGGGGGCTCCGACCGGCTTACCGCCTACATAGTAATCGGGATAGCGTTTACGAGCCATTGCGCAGGCGGGGATTCCGACGTAACCAGCCGAAAATACACAGTTTCGCAGCTCCGGCAGGATACCCGGCATGACCGACCAGAAAAAAGGCCTCACTTACGCGGACGCGGGCGTCGATATCGATGCCGGCAACCGTCTGGTGGACCTCATCAAGCCGATGGTTCGCGCAACCGCCCGTGCCGGCGCTGACGCCGAGATCGGCGGCTTCGGCGGACTGTTCGACCTCAAGGCCGCCGGCTTCAAGGATCCGGTTCTCGTCGCCGCCACCGACGGCGTTGGCACCAAGGTCAAGATCGCTATCGAAGCCGGCATCCATAACGGCATCGGCATCGATCTCGTCGCCATGTCAGTCAACGACCTCGTGGTCCAGGCGCCGAGCCGCTGTTCTTTCTCGACTACTTCGCCTGCGGCAAGCTCGACCCAGAAGCCACCGCCTCAATCGTCGCTGGCATCGCAGAGGGCTGCCGTGAATCCGGCTGCGCGCTGATCGGCGGCGAGACCGCCGAGATGCCCGGCCTCTACAAGGACGGCGACTACGACCTCGCCGGATTCTCGGTGGGTGCTGCGGAGCGCGGCACGCTGCTGCCGACCAAGGATATCGGCGTGGGCGATGCCGTCATCGGCATGGCCTCGTCTGGCGTCCACTCCAACGGCTTCTCGCTGGTCCGCAAGATTGTCGAGCGCACGGGCCTCTCTTACGCCGACAAAGCGCCGTTCTCGCCTGTGATGACGCTTGGCGGTGCGCTGCTGACCCCGACCCGGCTCTATGTGAAATCCTGCTTGCGCGCGATCCGGGAGACCGGCGCCGTGAAGGGCCTCGCGCATATCACTGGCGGCGGCTTCACGGACAACATCCCGCGCGTGCTGCCAAAGAACCTCGGCGTTCGCATCGACCTGCCCTCCCTCACCGTCCTGCCGGTGTTCAAGTGGCTAGCAAAGGAAGGCGATATCGCCGAACTTGAGCTGCTGCGCACCTTCAATTGCGGCGTCGGCATGATCGCCATCGTCAAGCGCGAAGCTGTGCAGCAGGTGATGGACATCCTGCGCGAGGGCGGCGAGACCGTGTCGCTGCTCGGCGACGTCATCGAGGCCACAGGCGACGAGCGCGTCGTTTATGACGGACATCTCGAACTCAACCTGTGAGGCCGTGATGCGTCGCGTCGCCATCCTGATTTCCGGCCGCGGGTCGAACATGACGGCGCTGATCGAGGCCGCTGCCGCAGATGGCTTCCCGGCCGAGATTGTGCTGGTGATTTCCAACAGGGTTGATGCTCCCGGCCTCGCCACTGCGCAGGCCAATGGCGTCAAGACGCTGGTGATCGAGAGCAAGCCGTTCGGCAAGGATCGCGCCGGCTTCGAGAAGCTGCTGCAGGCGGCCCTCGACGAGCACAAGATCGAGCTGATCTGCCTCGGCGGCTTCATGCGCCTGTTCACGGCGGAATTCGTGCGACACTGGTACGGCCGGATGCTGAACATCCACCCGTCGCTGCTGCCGTCCTTCCCCGGCCTCGATCCGCACGGCCAGGCGTTGCATGCCGGCGTCAAGATTTCCGGCGCCACGGTGCATTTCGTCATTCCGGAGACCGATGCCGGCCCGATCGTGATGCAGGGAGCCGTGGCGGTAGCCGATGATGACACCCCCGACACCCTCGCCGCGCGCGTGCTCGACATCGAGCACAAGATCTATCCGCAGGCATTACGGCTGTTGGCCACCAACAGCGTCGCTATCACCGGCGACACCTGTACCACTAGTACCGGCGCCAGCGCCAGCCGCGACGACACGCTGATTTCGCCAACCGTGATCTGACGCGCCTTTAAGCGCGAGCGCGGCGCTGCAATCGCATCGCCGCAGCCATCTCATTGGTCGCCAAAGACCTTGCCGTGACCTTGCATCGTGCTCCGTCAGATAATGATATCGCCGAGATCGTTGATCCAGCGTGTCTGGCGGGTCGCCTCGAGCGACCCGTGCGCGTCGAAATCCTTCACCGCCGAAAAATCCAGACCAGTTTCGTTTTCGATCGCCGTGATGGTGGTCTGGATCCGCCGTTTCCGCATCTCATCAAGAGTGTAGGGCTTCAATCCGGAGAATACCTTGGCTTCGTACAGGGCTTGCACGTATTCCGTCTGCCCTACCACAAAGGCGGCAGCCGCGATCCTGCTGTCGGTTTTCTGCAAAACCGCGACCTTCCAGAACGACAGCGGAATTTGCCAGGGTCCGCTCTCGCGGCTCTTGCCGTAAACAGGATCGTCGGGCCGATAGATCGGGCCGGTGAAGATCGTCAGCTTCTTCTCGGAGGTCTGCGCCTTGTTGAGGAGATAGTCCTCCAGATTGCCCCAGTCGATGTCGTTGTACTTCTGCACCTGCGGTGCCGCGTTGGTGTAGTGGAACGTGTCTTCGGATGCGAGTTTCGACTCGGCCAAGGCAGCAGCCGCCTTGGGTGCCGCGCTCCAGCAAGGGTCCAGTAAACGAACCTGATGGCCCCGGCTGAACTGGACTGCGTCGTCGCCTTTGGCCTTCTCGTAGAAATTGCCGGCAGGCTGATATTCGTCAGCAATCCGCCCGTCGCGTCGCCAGGTATCCTTGCGCGGTCCCGGATGAACGAGCTTATTGCCGTCGATATTCACGGCGGTGATCAGCGGAAATTTTCGCTTGGCGTGAATCACCGTGGAAAAATGATGGTAGTCGAGTTCATAGCCCGCCGACCTACCGAGCAGCGGCGCAACCAGCTTCTTGGCGAGGAGCGGAGCGTAAATTCGCGACAGCGCGACCTTCTCGGTCAGGAATTCCTCGTCGTAGCCTTTGACATTCGTCCACCGCTTTGCCGGCAACGGCTTGCGGTCGGCTTCCAGCATGGTTTCGCCCGGCGCCATGCTCTGCGACATCGGTGGCAGACCCAATGCCTTCTCGAGTCTATCGAGCACCAGTCCAGCCTGCGCAATCTCGAAACGTTCGCGCTCGAGCTGTACATAGATGGCGCTGACCCGAATACCTTCGTTGGCAATCCAGACCGGCTCTTTGGCGGGATTTCGCAGCTTCGTCGGCGCGGGGACCGCCTTGTGATGCAAAGCGAGGACCTGCCACTGATCATTGAGGACCGGCGCCCCAGATGAGCCTGGCTCGGTATCGGTCGAGTAATGGATGAATTTGTTTATGTCGATCCCGGCCGACGTTTTCGCATCCAGCTTGACGATCTGGCTCGACCGGATCGCGATCTGTTTCGGCTCACTGCCAGGATGCTGGATGATGGTAACCCACTCGCCATCCACCACTTTGCCCGATAGCGGAAGCAGAGGAAGCCGGCCATAGCGCTCGATCGGCACGCCGCTGTCAGAGAGTGGCGTCACGGCAACGAAGGTGATGTCCAGTTCGGAGTTGGTGTAGAAAATCTCGTGAGGCCGCAGGTTGAAACTGACGCCTTCGCGCAGGACGCCATCGAGGTCGTGCTCATAGCCGAACTCGGCTTCGCACTGACTGGCCTCATCCGCGTCTCCTAGGACGTGATGATTGGTGAGCAGCAGTCGAGGACCTACCAGAAAACCTGTGCCGTACCAGGCGCCACCGTTACTCGGGACCTTGAT
This sequence comes from Tardiphaga sp. 709, assembly GCF_032401055.1. Lineage (NCBI taxonomy): Bacteria > Pseudomonadati > Pseudomonadota > Alphaproteobacteria > Hyphomicrobiales > Nitrobacteraceae > Tardiphaga > Tardiphaga sp. 709. Next base: position 751,213 of record NZ_CP135529.1, read on the forward strand.
GCGGCATACCGCATCGGCCGCCCGCCTGCCCCGATCCAGAAAGTTGATGGAGAGCAGATCGCTTTCGCCAATCATGCGCTCGAACGCATTCGGATCGCTGCGCGGAGCCTCCAGCAATTCCTTTCGCATCTCGAACCGCTTGTCCGACCGCGCCCGTGCACTTCGGCGCGCACGGCTGGCAGGCGGCACGAAACTCGAGTCCTTGCGCGTGATGATTTTTTCGAGCTGGGTGGACAGCGCCTGCGACGTCGTAGAGACGATGTCTTTGCGAGATTCCAAATCGTCGCGATCCAACGTCCCCTCCCAATGACTTTCGCCACGACTGGCTGCGCATCAGGCGCATTACGCCGACACCAAGCCATTGCGGCCCAATCCAAACATCAATCAAAGGTTGCATTCTGGCGTAAGAAGTGCTTCTGGGCAACAGTTTGATGATGCGACGTATGGTCCGCCGGACCGCAGGCAGAGTCGCTTGTACAACGGATCGCGCTGCCTTTTTTTTGCCAGAGCTTCCAGCGTGTGCGCAGGAGACTATGAATCCGTGGGAGCGATGAGGCGCGTGTGTGCGGGATAGGTCGAAGGCGTACAAAAATAAAGAAGCCCGGCAAGGCATTGCCTTGCCGGGCTTCTGGTACGTGCATCAGCTCTTGATGAACGCCAGCAGATCCGGGTTGATCACATCCGCATGAGTGGTCAGCATGCCGTGCGGGAAGCCCGGATAGGTCTTCAGCGTCCCGTTCTTGAGCAGCTTCACCGTCAGCGGTGCAGAGTCGGCATAAGGCACGATCTGGTCATCATCGCCGTGCAAGACGAGCACAGGCACATCGATCGCCTTCAGGTCTTCGGTGAAGTCGGTTTCCGAGAACGCCTTGATGCAATCATAGTGCGCCTTGGCGCCGCCGATCATGCCCTGCCGCCACCAGTTGTCGATCACGCCCTGATAGACCTTCGCGCCCGGCCGATTGAAACCGTAAAACGGACCGGCCGGGACATCGACGTAGAACTGCGCACGGTTGGCAACCAGAGCAGCACGGAAACCGTCGAACACTTCGAGCGGCAGGCCGCCCGGGTTGTTCTCGGTCTTGAGCATGATCGGCGGCACCGCACTGACCAGCACCACCTTGGCGACGCGCCCCTTCTTGGCCCGCGCGACGTAACGCGCGACTTCACCGCCACCGGTGGAATGGCCAATATGGACGGCATCCTTCAGGTCAAGCTTGTCGGTGAGTTCGGCGACATCGGCGGCATAAGTGTCCATCTCGTTGCCGGTCGCGGTCTGGCTGGAGCGGCCATGGCCGCGGCGGTCATGCGCAATGACGCGATAGCCCTGATTGAGGAAGAACATCATCTGGTTATCCCAGTCGTCCGCACTCAGCGGCCAGCCGTGATGAAACACGATCGGTTGTCCGGTGCCCCAATCCTTGTAGAAAATCTCGGTGCCGTCTTTGGTGGTGATGGTTCCCATGATCCAGACTCCTTTGTGTGGGTTGCGGGCAAGCGCGACTTCGAATTCACAGCGGCTTATGCTGACAACCTGGCCGCTTTCCGCCTCTGCGCCGATGACAGGCCAGTGAATAGACTAACGGGCCGCAAGTCTCTTGTACGTTTCGAATACAAAACCAAGATGTCGCCGAGCCGCCAACGGGTGGCAACCAGCTGCATGCTATTCAGGCGACAATGCCGAAGTTTCGGCATTGCGCTCTTCGCCAATTAATATACCAATAGTACAGTTATTAAATTTTGTCGAGCGGATCGCTTGTCGCACCCTCGGCAAGCGTCAACGGACCCTCCGGAGCTGCAGCATGAATACGCCGAGCAACTACCAGATCTTCGAGGCGGGTGACGTGCTGCTGCAATCCGGCCAGCGTCACCCGCGCCTGCAGCTTGCCTACAAGACCTACGGCACGCTCAATGCTGCCAGGGACAATGTCATCCTCTATCCAACGTCGTTCGCCGCGCAGCATTACGACACCGAGTGGCTGATCGCGCCCGGAGCGGCCCTCGATCCCGAGCGCTACTTTATCGTCATCCCCAATCTGTTCGGAAACGGGCTGTCGTCGTCACCATCGAATTCGCTGGAAGCTCTGGCTGGCGCCCCCTATCCGAACATCAGCTATCACGACGCTATTTCGATCCAGCATCGCCTGCTGACCGAGCAATTCGGCGTCGCGCGTCTGGCACTCGTCTATGGCTGGTCGATGGGTAGCATGCAGGCCTATCACTGGGCCGCCCGCTATCCGGACATGGTGGCACGCGCGGCAGTGGTCTGCGGCAGCGCCCGCTGTTCGCCGTTCAACGCCGTGTTTCTCGAAAGCGTGCGGGCGGCTTTGACGACCGATCCTGCCTTTGTCGATGGCCGCTTTGTTTCGAAACCATCAGCCGGCCTTCGCGCCATGGGACGCGTCTATGCAGGCTGGGCGATGTCGCATGGCTTCTACCGCGATGAGCTCTGGCGCGAGGCCGGTTTCATCTCACTGGAAGACTATCTGACACGATCATGGGATGTCGCCTTTGCGCATCGTGATGCCAACAATCTGCTTGCTCAACTCTGGACCTGGCAGAATGGCGATATCAGCCGCTGCGATGCATTCCGTGGCGACTTCCGGAAAGCCATGGCTGCTATCAAGGCACGCGTTCTGCTGATGCCTGGGCAGACGGACAATTATTTTCAGGTCGGCGACAACGAAGACGAACTCCCTCTTCTGACCAACGCACGCGCCGCCGAACTGTGTCCGATCCCCTCGTTGCACGGACACCGCGCCGGCAATCCCGTCAAGATTCCAACCGACGCCACCTTCATCAACACGAAGGTCTCCGCGCTGCTCGCCGCCGACGCCTGAACCGAGAACGGAACGAACCGATGACGATGGATGCAGTTGGCCATGGCAAGATCGAAACCCGCGCCCTGACGCCTGCACAGTTGAAGGACCTGTCGGTTCGGGCCAATCTTCCGGGACTCATTCGCTCGATCAGCCATTATGCCTTGATCGCTTTGGTTGGAACACTGATCTGGCAGGTCGCCACCCGCTACGGCGTGGTGTGGGCGATCCCGCTGATCATCATCCAGGGCTATCTCATCGCCTTCCTGTTCATGGCGGTGCACGAGGCCGCGCACAAGACTGTGTTCACCAGCCGGCGGCTGAACGAGGCCCTCGGCCATGTCTCGTCGCTGATGATCGTTCTGCCCTATGAACACTATGCGCTATTTCACTGGGACCATCACCGCTTCACGCAGGATCCCGACCGCGATCCTGAACTCGTCACCGCAACGATCCCCTCGTCCGACACCAGACTCGCCATCGCCTATACCGGCATCGTGCAACTGACCAATCGGATCCGTCTGCTGGTCCGCCGTGCTCTGACCGGACAAGCCGTGGCGCCGTGGATTTCGGAATCCAAGCAGGGTATGGTGGTGCGCGAGGCCCGCATCTATACGCTCGTCTATCTGGCGCTGCTGATCGCTTCTATCGCGCTCTCCAGCACGATGCTGCTGTGGTGCTGGCTCGTCCCGCTCTATGTCGGCCAGCTCTTCCTGCGGCCCTATCTCTATGCCGAACACACCGGCTGCGAGCGTACCCGCAGCGCCTATGAGAACACCCGCACGACCTATACCGACGCGCTGACGAAATGGTTCACCTGGAACATGCCATTCCATGTCGAGCATCACGCCTATCCGTCGGTGCCCTTCCACGCATTGCCGAAGCTCAATGCCATCATCGACGAGCGCATCACGCATCGCGGTTGGGGTTACCGGGCCGTCACACGCGAAACCTGGCGCTGGTTTCGTCGCGCGCGGCAAGGCGGCATCTGACTATTGCGCCGACAATACGGATTTGACGAGCTTGCGCGCATAGTCGGCCGTCAGCGGCCGAAATCCAAAGACATACTCATAAAATAGCGTGCCATAGATCCGATCATAAAGATCGCCCGCCGGCTCCGAAGCAACGATGCTGCCGTCCTTCTGGCCGTCCTTGATAATCGCCAGCGATATGTCCCGGCGGATACCGAGATAGCGTTCGGAGAAGATTTTCGCTGAACCGGTCCGCGAGATGCATTCGGCGATGACAGCGAGCTGTACCTTGCCGAAATCGCTGTTCAGCGCCACGGCATAGGCCGCGGCATGTTTCGTGATGCGCATGAACGGATCGCCGTTCTCGGAAAGCGGCAGCATGGTGGACGCCTGCCGCAGAAATGCGTCGATCAGTACCGCTTCGCGCGACGGCCACCATTTATAGATCGTCATCTTGGAGACGCCGGAATCCCGCGCAATCGCATCGATGGTCGTCGCAGCGAGCCCCTGCGCTGCCATCATGCGATAGGCGCTGTCCAGGATCGCATCCTCGGTCTCGACCGATCGAGGGCGCCCCCGCCGCACGGGTATCACCTCGGTCATCTCCGCAACTTGTCTCTATGGGTTGCCATACACCTACTATAGCGCGGCCCCCATCGATCAAACAGGGAAATTGGCGTGGCGATCAGACGCAACGACGGAATGTTGGTCTCGCGCGCCGAGCAACTCATAGATCTGCACTTCCGCGGCAAAGCCTTTCGGCTTGATCCGGGCGACGCTGCGGAAAAGGAACAGGGAGTCCACCCGCTCCTTGACAGCTTCGCTGACCAGGACGCTGGTTCCGTAATCCTTGTTCAGGGTTTCCAGCCGCGACGCGAGATTCACCGTGGCTCCGAGCGCCGTGTAGTTCATGCGATCGGGTGACCCGATATTGCCGATCATGACATCGCCCACATGCAGGCCAAACCGGGTCTTATAGACAGGCCAGCCCTCGCGCTCGAATTCCTCATTGAGCTTCCGATTGGCTTCGACGCAATCGAGCACGGCGGCACAGGCCTGTGCCACATGGTTCGTATGTTCGATCGGCGCGTTCCAAAGTCCCATCACGGCATCGCCGATATATTTATCGACCGTGCCCTGATGCGTAGCAATGACGTCCGAAATCGCAGCGAAATAGCGCGACGTGTAGAGCATCACCCGCGTCGGATCCTCGTTCTCGGTCATGCCTGTAAAATTCTCGACATCCGTGAACAGGATGGTCGCTTCGCGGCGCTCGCCGCCCAATTGCATGGCCGTGCCGGTTTCGACCAGTTGCTGAACCAGACGCTTGGGGACGAAATTCGAGAATGTCTGCACCAGTGTGCGCATGGTGAAGACCGATCGCCCGAGATCGTCGATTTCGCGGATTGGAGAATGCAGCTGCGGCATCGACGAGAAGCGGAAGTTCTGGATCCGGTCCACCTCGCGCGCCAGAATCCGCAGGGAGAGCGACAGCTTGTTGCCGATCCAGAACGCAATCGGTACGGCGGCGATGACGAAGCAAAATGCGAGAATGAAGAGCGTGCGCTTTTCTTGCTCGATCTCGGCATAGAACTCATCGAGCGGAGCGAAGAAGCCAACGCGAAGATTGGCCGATCCAGCCATCTCTACGGGCCTGAATGCCGCCGCATAGGCACGCCCGGTTCCGTCATCGAAGAACTGTTGCTCAACGCCGGTCTGGCGCCACGCCTTGATGGCCGCAGTCGCGCCGATCGTATCGACATCGCTCAGTCGCGGTAGCTCCGACAGTTTGTTCGGCACGCTCGTGGCTTCAAGCCAGCGGGACATCTCGGGATGCGCCAGAACCCGGTCGGCATCATCAAACAGGTAGGCCACGCCCGAATGCCCGAGCTGCTGCTTGCGCAGCATGGCCTCGGCTTCACTGAGCAGGATATCGCCGGCCACAACACCCCGCTGCCCCTCCACAATGGGCATCCGCAGCGTGTAGCCGATGTCACCGGTCTGATAGAAAATATAGGGCTCGGTCAGCAGACTGGCATTGGGCTCGAAGGCGCCGCGATACCACGGCCGAACGCGAGGATCGAAATCGACCGGTCCGGGCAGACTTGCCAAAGGCTGCAGCGCATCGTCGAGATAGGCGGTCGTGGTCTGAAGCGGTCCAAAATCGCCTGCCTTCACGATCGTGAACAGGCGAAATCTGGCCCCGTCCGGCGCCCCGAAGCGCGCTTTCACCCCAGCTCCCGTTCGGTCGATGAGGTCCATTTCCAGGAACGAGCCGTCCTCATATCCCATGTACAGGCTGAAGAGCTGCTTGTTGTTGCGCAGCATCGACGCCAGCAGGATGTTCAGCCGCGGGTTATTCTTGAGCTCCGCGGACTGGACCGATGTGATACCGCGCAGGATATCCAGATTGTCGTGAACGCTCTTGAGCTGCGCATCGATGCGATCGGTCGCCGATTGCGCGACCACACTGAGATACGATGAAGCCGCCGTCCGGATGATCGTATTCACCCGGCTGAAGCTGAGATAAACCAGCGCAAGACCGACCGTCAGGACGACGCCGACGAACAGCGCAATAATCGACGTCCTGAACCCAATCCGGAAACGCGATCTCGCCGGCACCGTCATCGCAGGATGCTCCACACGCCAGCCAATCTGGCACCGCATATCGACAGGCCAGACCTGGCTGCGCCGGACGGGACGTCTCGCGGTATCATGATTCCGCCACGCAAGCGCAATTGCCGAGTATCTTTACGGTAAAGAAACCCGATCCGTGCTTACGACATCGGACAATGAGCTCACCTCGTCCAGTACGCCGGCAAGCGCCACGAGCTGCGACGATTGCAATGCCTCAATGGCAACTGCATAATTGAAACAATTGACTATTCTGGCTGTCACTTAAGGAAATGAAGAATGACGGGCGCCGATCTGGGTGTGATCATCCGGCAGACTGCTAAGCAGCAAAACAAGACACTGATGGCAGCCGTCAAGGCACAACGCGATCGCTATGCGGGCCTGGCCGCCAAGGCCAAGGACAAGACCGCCAAAGACCGTTTCAAGCAACTGGCGAAGGACGCGGCGGAGCAAGGCATGGCCGCCGCCAAGCGCCTTCAGATGTCCGCCGATAATGCCGCCGATAGCTATGCGCGATCGATGCGTAAGGCCGTTGAAGCACTTCAGATCGCAGAAGCGGCGCAAGCGATGAAGGCTCAGAACGCCGAGAAGGACAAGGCCCCCAAGAAGGCTGTACCCGCCAAGAAAACGGCCAAAAAGGCGAAGAAGCCAAAGAAGCCATGATGCAGCCATAGCTTCGCCCGCTCGGCGCGATCCGCACCGGAGCCACAAAAGGCCCGGCTTGCGCCGGAGTTACATCAGTCGGCCGGCCCATATGTCAGGGCCGGCATAGCAAGACTCAATTATGAGATCTTGAGATTCTCGGCAGACGCCTTGCCGCGATTTTCCACCAGCTCGTATTCGATGGTCTGGTTTTCATTGAGGGTGCTAAGGCCCGCGCGCTCGACGGCGGAGATGTGCACGAAGACATCCTTGTCGCCGACAGTCGGCTTGATGAAGCCATACCCCTTGGTGGGGTTGAACCATTTGACGGTGCCCTTCTGCATCGTCTGTCTCCCAATCTAGATACAAAAAAGACGCGGCCACGCATCATGCGTACCACGCCACAAGCGGGCTTCCCGGTGTCTGCTGAATGTCCTGCTCACAAAACGCACAGTCGAACGGCCTCAATCCGATTGCGCAAGAATTCCAACATGAAAATTTTGGCTACGCAAGTCTTTGGCTTTTTACGGCCGAGGTTTTGATACCATCGGCCGCAACACCGACCGCGTTCAAGCGTGCCTATCGAAGCCGCTGACCGGATCCATGAGCAGACGTGCCGGATTGAAACATCGTCGGGCCGCCCTGCGTGAATGGTCATAACGTGATGAAAAGCGACACGAATCCGCTGTGGCAATCGCACAACAATACGCGTCAATCGCCACCGGAGGTGCTCAATGCGCAGCGGCAACGCCGAAGGGATCGCGTATGCTCTGCCGCACTCGAACGGCTCTGCAGCGACAATTTCGAAAAGAGTGACAATGCGCGATTCATCGCGATACGCCCGAACGGACAGGACGCCGGCTGCCAGTCGGCAGTGTCGGACTATTGTACTCGGCGTCGCCGTTGCGCTTGTGGTTGCGCCTTCGTTCGCATCTGCCCAGGTCGCACCGCCGCCTACCACGCCGCCACCGACGACACCGCCGCCAGCAGCCGCACCGGTGCCCTCATCAACCGACTTCAATGCCGGGCAATCCGCCGGCATCGCCATTGGCGATCTCGGTAGCCAGTTCCTGCGTCGCCTCGGCGATCAGGCGAGCTACGGCTTCAACCGCGCGTCGCGCACCAATCCCGGCGGCGGCGGCGCATCGGAGACCACCGAAGCGCCACGGTTCCGAAGCTGGGCTGAATTCTATGGCGTCGGCGCGAATACAAGCGCGTTCGGAGGTTTCGTCGGCGACAAGCGCAGAACCATCGGCGGCGTCGCCGGGATCGGCGCGCGGCTGATGCCGGGCGTCAATGTCGGGCTGTCGGTGGACCAGAGCCACACCACGATCGATATTCCGCTGGCGCTGCAATCCGCGACGCTCGACCTCACGCAAATCGGCCTCAACGCATCGGTCGATCAGGGTGCGTGGACCTGGGCAATCGCATTGGTGCACGGCTTCGGCGATATCAACTCCCGCCGCGATACGGGCCTCGGGCTCGCCAGCGCCGGCTACAATGCGCGGATCGACGGCGCGCTCACCGAGCTGAGCTACTACTGGACTTACGAACAGGCGCGCATCGTACCCAAGGCCGCGTTCGAATACACCCGCGCCACAACAGGCGCGATGCAGGAACTTGGCGGCCTCAATCCCGTCAATGCGAGCGGCGCCTCAGCCGAGCGTGCGCGTATCCTGATTGGCGCAGAAGTCGGACGTTACTGGATATTCGATCAGAAGATTCTGGATCTGTCGGGCTATGCCAAATTCGTCGACAACGTGCATCAGCGCTTTAGCAACGTTACGGTTAGCCTGGGTTCCGAAAGCATCACCGTTCAGGGGATCGGCGAAAGCCAGTACGGCGCGGATGCCGGCGCATCGGCGTCGCTGAGCCTCAGCAACACCGCACGTCTCTATCTCAATTATGACGGCAAGTTCCGCGCCTATTCGCAGTCCCACCAGGGAACGCTGGGCTTCGAATTCAAGTTCTAGAAACCACCGGATTCCAGAAACAAAAAAGCGGGCGAAAGGCAAATGCCCCTCGCCCGCTTTGCGTTTTTATTGAATTAGGCCGCCTGCTCGGCGTGCCCTGCCATGCTGCGACGACGCCACAGCGTTCCAACAGCGAGCACCACAGCGACACCAATCAGACCGCAGACGATCTCGCCACCATGCCCCCCATTGGTGAAACGAATACCAAGGCCCAGCGATGACATCAGGCTGTCGAGGCCAGTGCCGACCGAACCGCTGAAGAAGCTGTGCATCAGCGGCAGGACCGCAGGATCCGTCGCGATCACTTCGCCGGCGACCCAGCCCAGCAGGGCCGCACCGAGCCAGACCAGAACCGGCAGACGGGTCAGCAGCGCCATGATCAACGCCGCGCCAGCCACAATCAGCGGCACGCTGATGGCGAGACCGAGGATCAACAGCGGCACGCTGCCATTGGCAGCGGCAGCAACTGCAATGACGTTGTCGAGGCTCATCACGATATCGGCGACGACGACGATCTGCACAGCGGCCCACAGATGCGAGGCAGCCTTGACGCCGTCCTCTTCTTCCTGCTCGGGAACCAGCAGTTTGGCCGCGATCACGATCAGCGCGAGACCGCCCACCAGCTTGAGGTAGGGCAATTCCATCAATGTGGCGACGATGCCGGTGAAAATGATACGCAGGATGACGGCCGCAGCGGCGCCGAGGATCATGCCCCACATGCGCTGCTTCGGTTCGAGGCCGCGGCAGGCCAGCGCGATCACGAGGGCGTTGTCGCCGGACAGCAGAACGTTGATCCAGATGATCTTGCCGACGGCTACCCAGAATGCGGGCTGCTGCATTTCGACCTGAAACTGAACGAAAACCGACTTGATCGTCGCCGGATCGAGAATATGCAGCAACCAGTCCACAGCGCGCCCCTTTGTTTGTTCGTTTTGATTGGAAAGGTCGGCGCGCCCCCGCGCGCCGACCGGTCGTCAATTCGGCTGGAAGTTTAGCCGACGATCTCGTTGCCCGAGAAGAACTGTGCGATCTCGATCGCTGCAGTTTCCGGGGCGTCCGAACCGTGCACCGAGTTCTCGCCGATCGACTTGGCGTGAAGCTTGCGGATGGTGCCATCAGCAGCCTTCGACGGGTCGGTTGCGCCCATCACATCGCGATGCTTGAGGACGGCGTTCTCGCCTTCCAGCACCTGCACGACAACAGGACCCGAGGTCATGAAGTCCACCAGTTCGCCGAAGAACGGGCGTTCCTTGTGAACGGCGTAGAAAGTGCCGGCCTGTTCGCGGGTCATACGGATGCGCTTCTGCGCGACGATCCGCAGGCCGGCCTTTTCGATCAGCGCGTTGATCGCACCGGTCAGATTGCGCTCGGTCGCGTCGGGCTTCAGAATCGAAAAGGTACGCTCGATAGCCATGATTTATCCTTGAATAACAGTCGCTGGAAGATGGCGGCTTATATCGACGCTATCCGGGAACGGCAAGCGATCCGTCCAAATGTCGCAGGCCCCATTTTGGCAGATCCGGCGCTCGAAATTACCTAGATGTCATCCACATGAACCATTCCTGACAGGGCTGGCGCGATCCGGTTCAGCTTTCCCCTCCTAGACTGCCTGCAATGACCCCGGCCAACGGCATTTGCCCCCGGCGCCATATTCACAGCAGGCGCAACACGCGCCGCACCAGAGGAGATGAGAATGTTCCGCAAGATCGCACTGACTTTGGTTGCAGCGGCCTCATTGGGCGCCGCGGCGCTGGCTCCCACCTCGGCTTCCGCCTGGGGAGGCCACGGCGGATGGCACGGCGGTGGCTGGCATGGCGGCGGCTGGCATCGCGGCTGGGGCGGACCACGCTTCGTCGGCGGGCCGGTTTACGGCTATGGCGGCGGCGGATGTCTCGTCCGCCGGGTCGTTCCGACCCCGTGGGGACCGCGTTGGCGACTGGTCAATCGCTGCTACTGACGCTCCACTAACAGTAAAATACCGCCCGGCCGTTCCCTCGGCCGGGCTTTTTCTTGGCAGATCCATCGACGATTCATCGAATTTTGACTCAAACAGCCTCAAATCCATAAATCTTGAAACAATTTCGGCCCGCACGACTTGCCTTAGTGTCATTCAACTGCCACGAGCGCCGGGAAGACAATGCAGAACCAGTTCATCAATAATGGCGAAGAGCACATCGACCGCACCACCAGCGTGGCGATTTGCAATGCCATCGGCGAACGGCTGCGCCGGGATGTCGGCCCGGACGATGCCCTGCCCTCCCATCTGCAGACGCTGATCGACCGGATGCGGCAGCAGGATGAAAACACCGGCAGCCGTTAACAGCAGAATTGATCTTCTACGCACCGTTGGCGACCAAATCGGGGTTGCCTTTGTGCGTCGCAGCGGTGACAACCCCGCATGCTTTCCATCACAGACATTTCGATCCGGATCGCCGGACGCCTGCTCATTGACGAGAGCACGGTACAGATTGCGCCGGGAGCCCGCGTGGGTTTCGTCGGCCGCAACGGCGTCGGTAAATCGACACTTTTTCATGCCATTCGCGGCGATCTGGCCACAGAAACCGGGAGTATCTCGATCCCGCCCCGCTGGCGTATTGGCAGCCTCGCCCAGGAGGCGCCAGACGGCCCCGAAAGCTTGATCTCCGTCGTCTTGAAAGCCGATCTCGAGCGCGACGCGCTGCTGAAGGAAGCCGAGACTGCCTCCGATCCGGAGCGCATTTCCGACATCCAGACCCGCCTTGTCGATATCGATGCGCATTCCGCGCCCGCTCGCGCCGCAGCGATTCTGAGCGGCCTTGGCTTCTCAGCTGAAGCCCAGTTGCGCTCCTGTTCCGAATTCTCCGGTGGCTGGCGCATGCGCGTGGCACTTGCAGCGACGCTGTTTTCGGCGCCGGACCTGTTGTTGCTAGACGAACCGACCAACTATCTCGATCTCGAAGGCACGCTGTGGCTCGAGGATCATCTCGCCAACTATCCGCGCACGGTCATCGTCATCAGCCATGACCGCGACCTGCTCGATACGTCGGTGAACGAGATCCTGCATCTCGACCGCGGCAAGCTCGTGCATTATCGCGGGACTTACTCAAATTACGAAGAGTTCCGCGCCAACAAGGAGGCGCTCGACGCCAAGAACGTCAAGCGTCAGGAAGCCGAGCGCAAGCGGCTGCAGGACTTCGTCGATCGCTTCAAGGCCAAGGCCTCCAAGGCACGTCAGGCACAATCGCGCGTAAAGATGCTTGAGCGCATGAAGCCAATCTCAGCGCTGGTAACGCAAGACGTGCGCGAGATCGTCTTCCCTGCGCCCGAGAAGATCCTGTCGCCGCCGATTCTCGCGGTGGACAATGTGTCGGTCGGCTATGAGCCCGGCAAGCCGGTACTCAATCAGGTGACACTCCGCATCGATACCGAGGATCGCATTGCCCTGCTCGGCTCCAACGGTAATGGCAAGTCAACGCTCGTCAAGCTGCTGGCGAACAAGCTGAAACCATTTTCAGGATCGATCACCCGCGCCGACAAACTGTCGATCGCTTACTTTGCCCAGCATCAGCTCGACGAGCTGGTGATGGACAACTCCGTCTATGATCACGTCCGCAAGCTGATGCCCGACATGCCGGAATCGAAAATCCGCGCGCGTGCCGGCAATATCGGCTTTTCCGGCAAGGCCGCGGATACGATCGTAAAAAGCCTGTCCGGCGGCGAAAAGGCGCGGCTACTGCTGGGGCTCGCAACTTTCTACGGTCCGAACATGATCATCCTGGACGAACCGACCAACCATCTCGATATCGACAGCCGCGCAGCGCTGGCCGAGGCGATCAACGAATTCCCCGGCGCGGTGATCATGGTCTCCCATGATCGCTATCTGATCGAGGCCTGCGCAGACCAGCTCTGGGTTGTGGCCGACCGCACCGTCACCAATTTCGACGGCGATCTCGACGACTATCGCAAAGTCGTCATGCAAGCCCGCGGCATGCGCGCGCCGACGCGCGACCGCGCAAACACGGACCGCGAAAAACTGGCGAAGCCTAAAGAAAAGAAAGTCCCGCTCAAGCAGCAGGTCGCCGAAGCAGAATCCGAGATGGAGCGGATCACCGCCATCATCGCCAAGATCGATACTGCGCTCGCATTGCCCGACCTGTTCAAGAAGGATCCGAAGCAGGCCACGCAACTCACCAAAGCCCGCGCCGCTGCGGCGGACGCATTGCAACGCGCCGAAGAGCAATGGCTGAGCGCGAGTTCTCTGCATGAAGAAGCGAACGGCTGAAACGCAGCCGTCGCTTACTTCGACATCATCACGAAAGGATCAGGTCGCGGCGCGCTTCTTGGCCTTCGGACGCGCGGTCTTCGGCTGCTCAACTTCCGGACCGCGTTCGACCACGGTCAGACGACCGGCGGTAAACGTATAGATGCCAGCACGCGGACCGCGCAGATAGGTCAGCACGGCAACGCGATCGCCGCGCGGGCTGGTCGAGAGGCTGACATTGTCGGGTGCGCCTGCACCACGCGCCACGTCGCATTCGGTATGGCCGAGCGCCACGACGCCAGTTTGAACCGGCGCACCTGCGGTACCATCGGCAAGCGCGTTGGCATCACGCGGCGCCATGCCCGGGCACGCACCGTCAGCGCTGATGAGATCCTGCGGACTGACGGCCTGCTCAGGCGACAGCGGCGGCGTCTCGATCGAAACATTCTTGATGAATACGCGACCTGGCTTGGAGAACCAGTCGGCATCCTTGGACAGCAGATCCGTGGAGAATGCGTCACCGCCCACGCCGGCGCAGCCAGCAAGCAATGGCGCAGCAAGCAGCAGCACGAGCAGACCGTTTCGATGAAGCTTTTCTTGTCGCACGATTACGCAACCCCAAGACAGGCGATAAGCGCCTGTAACATCATTCATTTGCGGCACTACCATGACACAGCGGTAGATACCGGTGAGGAAATCTACAATTATCATTAATTGCAGCAGATCGCCAATCGCCAGCTAATTCTTGCGCTGCCACCGGCCACGTTCATCGGTCTGCCAGTAAGTGGCGGTAAAGCCCCTCGCCTTACAATCAGTCCAGGCTGCTCGCGCTGCAGCGAGTGCATCGGCATCGTCGCCGTTAAATACCAGCACCATGCGCTCATAGCCGTCGGCATCGGCCGGCACCGCCGCGCTGTCCACAAGGAACCGGACCTGGGCACGATTGGGATTGCCCTCTTCGATCGCGAGAATGATCGGCTGATCCGCCGCGTCTGCCACACGCCAGGTCGCGTGCGGCAGAAATGAATCATCACGATAGGTCCACAAATGCGCATCGAGCGCATCGGCGCGCTCTTCTGATGTGGATTGCACTACGACACGCCAGCCGCGCTCGAGTGACTTCTCGAGCAGCGGCGGCAGCACGCTCTCCAGCGTCATGTTCTGCAGGTGATAGAACAGGACCTCGGTCATCGTGTCGGACTACTTCTTCGCCTCGTAATAATCAGCAACAAGCCGATCCAGCAGCCGCACGCCGTAACCCGAGCCCCAGCTCTGATTGATCTCGGTCTTCGGCGCGCCCATGGCGGTGCCGGCGATATCGAGATGCGCCCACGGCGTATCGTCGACGAAACGCTGCAGGAACTGCGCCGCAGTGATCGAGCCGCCATTGCGCGTGCCGGTGTTCTTCATGTCGGCGAATTGCGAGTCGATCTGCTTGTCGTATTCCGGACCGAGCGGCATCCGCCAGACACGTTCGCCGGTGGTCTGTCCGACGGTGGACAGACGCTCAGCGAGTTCATCATTGTTGGAGAACATGCCGGCATATTCGGTACCGAGCGCGACCATGATCGCACCGGTCAGCGTCGCCAGATCGACCATGAATTTCGGCTTGAACTTCTTCGCCACATACCAGAGCACATCGGCCAGTACGAGACGGCCTTCAGCGTCGGTGTTGATGATTTCGATGGTCTGACCGGACATCGACGTCACGATGTCGCCCGGACGCTGCGCGTTGCCATCCGGCATGTTTTCGACGATGCCGATGGCGCCGACGACATTGACCTTGGCCTTGCGGCCCGCGAGTGCATGCATCAGGCCAACGACGCAGGCTGCGCCGCCCATATCGCCCTTCATGTCTTCCATGCTGCCGGCCGGCTTGATGGAGATGCCGCCGGTATCGAAGGTCACGCCCTTGCCGATGAAGGCGACAGGCTGCTCACCCTTCTTGCCACCGTTCCAGCGCATCACCACCATGCGGCCGGGACGCACAGATCCCTGGGATACGCCGAGCAGCGCGCCCATGCCAAGCTTGGTCATCGCCTTGACGTCGAGCACTTCGACCGTGACGCCGAGCTTCTTTAACTCACCTGCGCGGCGCGCAAATTCGGCGGGAAACAGCACATTCGGCGGCTCATTCACGAGCTCGCGGGCCAGCACGACACCGTTCACGATATGATTGCCCGGCGCAAAGGCCCTCTTGGCTGCGGCGACGTCGCTCACGGCCAGCGAAACCGCGACGCTGCCGGGCGTCTCATCGGCTTCCTTCTTCTTGGTTTTGTAACGATCGAATTTGTAAGCGCGCAGCAATACGCCGGAGGCGACCGATGCCGCCTGCTCCGGCATCATTGCCCCCGAAGCCAGCTCCGCGATGACGGTCACCGCCTCATTGCTGCCGCCGACCTTGCCGGCGAGCACGCCGCCAAATTTCAGCAGATCGGTCTCCTTCAGATCGGCCGGCTTGCCGGTGCCGATCACGATGAGACGCGACGCCTTGATGCCGTCCGGGGCCAGGATGTCGAGCGTCGATGCGCTCTTGCCCTTGAACTTGCTGGTTGTAGCCGCGCGCTTCACAGTTGCTGCGGCGTCCCCGAGAGCCTTGGTCGCGGCAGGACCGAATTTCAACGTTTCGTCGCAGAACACCACAAGAGCACCGCGCGCAGCATTAGCAAACGGGACGAAGCCGACCTTGACGGCGTCGGACATGGCAAATTCCTCCAGAAGATCAGGGCTGTCGCAGGGGTCGGCGCGGAATCCGGTCAGTGCGGCGGGGTTCAAGTGTTTTGTTGTCGTCGCAGCGTGAACCGTCAAGACAGGTTCTGACCGAAACCGCCAAGGATCGATAGTTTCTTGTGTTTCCCCCGAGGGAAACCCAACCGCGCGTAACCCACGATTCGGGCATTGCCTGTGTCCGAATGTGTCGACTCTGACCTTAGGTGACGGTCTTGCCAACAAACGGGCCCTACCGACGAACCCGGTTCCTCGCCGCCAAGTGAGTTGCGAAGCATTTCAGTGGCCCAAGGGACACATCGGGCACATAATTAACCATATCTTGAGCGAGCCATCCCCCGGCCATTTTGTTGACCAATCAAAGGGATGCTAAGTGAGATGATGGGCTTGTGAGGATCGCGGCATGTCCTTTTGGGGGTCCCCTTGCGGGATTGGATATGCGGGCGGCTTTAATGGCCGGAATGGGGATTGATCGGACCGATGGGGTCTATCGACAGGTATATTTTCCGCACGACGCTGGCGTCGTTTGCGGTGGTTCTGGTCAGCCTGACGGGCGTGATCTGGATCACGCAAGCGTTGCGCGGAATCGACCTGATGACGAGCCAGGGTCAGACCATCCTGACCTTCCTCGGCGTCACCAGCTTGGCGATTCCCGTTCTCGTTCTGATCATTGCTCCAATCGCCCTCATGATCGCGGTGTCCCACACCCTGACCAAGCTCGCGACCGACTCCGAAATCATCGTGATGAATGCCGCCGGCCTGTCGCCGCGACGGCTGTTTCGTCCCTTCCTGTTCGCGACAATGGTCGTATCGTTGCTCGTGGCTTTCATTGGCTCATATCTGGCACCGGATGGTATGCGCCGGCTAAAGCGCTGGGACGCCGAGATCACGGCCGACGTTCTGGCGAATATCCTGCAGCCTGGCCGCTTCGCTCAGCTCGACCAGAACCTGACTATCCGCGTCCGGGAGCGTCAGCCCGGCGGATTACTGGTCGGGATTTTTGTAGATGATCGTCGCGATCCCAAAGAGCGCGTCACCATCATTGCCGACCATGGCACGGTGCTAAAGAACAAGGATGGTTCGTTTCTGATTCTGGAAGACGGCAATCTGCAGCGTTTCGAGACGGGCAAGACCGACCCCGCCATGGTGGCGTTCGGCCGCTACGCTTTCGATATGTCGAAGTTCTCCAATCGCAGCCAGGACGTCACCTACGGAATTCGTGAACGATATCTCTGGGAATTGATGGTGCCGCCAGTGGATGACCCGCTTTACAAGCAGGTGCCGCGGCAGTTCAGCGCCGAGATGCACGACCGCTTGATGGCGCCGATCTATCCGCTTGCCTTTGCCGCCTTGACCTTTGCATTTCTGGGCTCGCCACGGACGACGCGGCAGAGCCGCAACTTCTCGATGGGCAGCGCAATTGCCGCGGTGTTCGGCCTACGCATGGCGGGCTTCGCCTGCTCCGTCGTGGCAGCGAAATCGGACTTCGCCGCACCGCTTCAATATGCCCTGCTGGTGACAGCGGTCGGCGTCAGCTTCTGGATCATCTCAGCCGGGATTGTGGTGGAGCCGCCGGCGAAGCTGGTGGAAGCAATCAACAGATCCAACGAGCGGTTGTTGCGCCTCTTCCGACGGCCAGCCGCCGCATGAGCATGATCACCAACACCATCGGAAGGTATTTCGCCGGTCGCTTCTTGGTGGCCGCCTTGGGCGTGTTCACCAGTATCTTCATGCTGCTGGTGCTGGTCGATTACATCGAGATGGTCAGGCGAACGTCCGGGCTGGCCTCGGCCTCTGCTCTGATGGTGGCGCAGACGTCGCTGTACCGGGTGCCCCAGTTGCTCGAGAAGATGATGCCGTTTTGCATCCTGATCGGCGCCATGACCTGTTATCTCGCGCTGTCGCGGCGGCTCGAGCTGGTGGTCGCTCGCGCCGCCGGCGTCTCGGCCTGGCAGTTTATTTCCCCTGCACTGGCCAGCGCCCTCGTCCTGGGCGTGCTCGCGACCGTGGGCTACAATCCCCTGTCGGCCAACCTGCGCGAGGAATCGAAGCGGATGGAAGCCCAGATGTTCGGCGATGCGCCGGGCGGCGGCGTCCAGGACGCCTCCGGCTTCTGGATCAACCAGGTCAATCGCGAGGGCCAATCCATCATCAATGCCGCCCGCAGCGAGCAGCAGGGCGTCCGCCTGACCGGCCTGACCGTGTTCCGGTTCGACACCGAATCCCAGTTCAAGGAACGGATTGAAGCTCGCGAGGCATCGCTGGAGCCCGGCCGCTGGCTGTTCAAAGGGGTGCGACGCTACACCCTCGATCTCGCCCGTGGTTGAGCAGGACAGCATGTACCTGGCCACGACCCTGACCCCGCTGCAGGTCAGAAACAGTTTTTCGACCCCCGAAACAGTGTCATTTTGGCAACTTCCTTCGTATATCAAATCCTCCGAGAGTTCGGGTTTCGCGACGGCGGGGTATCGCTTGCAGTATCATAAGCTTATCGCACAGCCGTTTTTGCTGGTTGCGATGGTGATGCTGGCTGCTTCCGTGAGCCTGAGGTTCTTTCGGATGGGCGGTGTCCAGAAGATGGTTTTGAGTGGCGTGGGCGCAGGCTTTCTGCTCTACGTCCTGTCGAAAGTTACGGAAGATTTGAGCAAGGCTGAGTTGATGCATCCGATTGCTGCGGCGTGGCTGCCTGTGTGTGTGGGCGGCCTCACCGGCTTTTTGGCCTTGTTGTACCAGGAGGACGGATAGTGGCTGTGTTTGCCGCCCTCCGTGAGCAGGCATTTGATTGGAAGCTGCGCATGACCACGCGCGGCGACCGGTTTTGCACGTCTGGCGTACTGGCCCCGGTGCTCGCAACCGTTTTGGGTCTCGCGACTGCATTTGGCGTCGCGACGACAACGCCGGCGGCTGCCCAGAGTTTCACCTACAATCGCCCCGCCACCCGGCCGAAGCCGCCGCCTGCCGCCCAGACCGGGCAGATGCTGGTCCAGGCGACCGAGGTCAATTACGACTATAACAACTCGCGCGTCGCCGCAGTCGGCAGCGTGCAGATGTATTACAACGGCACCTCGGTCGAGGCCGACAAGGTCATCTACGACCAGAAAACCAAGCGCCTGCACGCCGAAGGCAATGTCCGCATGACGGACGCTGACGGCAAGATCACCTATGCCAACCTGCTGGATCTCAGCGACGACTACCGCGACGGTTTCGTGGATTCGCTGCGCGTCGATACCGCGGATGCGACCCGCATGGCGGCGACGCGTGCCGAGCGCACCGCCGGCAACTACACCGTGTTCCAGAACGGTGTCTACACGGCCTGCGCCGCCTGTAAGGAAGATCCGAAGAAGCCGCCGCTGTGGCAGGTCAAGGGTGCTCGCGTCATCCACGACCAGACCGAAAAGATGATGTATTTCGAGGACGCCCGGATCGAGTTTTTCGGCGTTCCCCTCGCCTATATCCCGTATTTTTCGACGCCCGATCCGACGGTGAAGCGCAAGACCGGCTTCCTGATGCCTTCGCCTTCGCAAAACTCCAATTACGGTTTCGGTGTCGAAACCCCGTTCTATTGGGCAATCGCCCCCGACTACGACGCGACGTTCTCGCCGCGCTACACCAGCAAGCAGGGCTTGTTGGTGCAGGGCGAATTCCGCCAGCGGCTAATGGACGGCGCTTATCAGATCCGCGCCTATGGCATTAACCAGCAGGATCGGAATGCATACGCCAACACGGTCGGTGACAAGGACTGGCGCGGCGGCGTGGAGTCCAAAGGCCAGTTCGCACTGAACGACAAATGGGTGTGGGGCTGGGACGCGGTCGCACTCAGCGATTACAACTTCCTGCAAGACTACCGGCTGTCGATGTACCGGGATCCCTATGCCTCGTTTTTGAATCTGCAGACCGAAGCCGTTTCGCAGCTATATCTAACAGGCGTCGGCAAGCGTAGCTTCTTCGATGCACGCACGATCTACTATCTGAGCTTCTCCGGTAATCAGAGCCAAGTCCCGGTGATTCATCCGGTGATCGATTACAACAACGTCCTTAACCAGAACATTCTGGGCGGCGAGTTCAGCTACAAGTTCAACATGACCAGCCTGAGCCGTGATCAGGCTGCGTTCACTGCAATAAACAGTAAGATTGATCCACTGACCGGCTTGAGCCCTTGCAATATTCTCTCAGCGGACACGGCCTCACGGACGCCAACAAACTGCCTGATGAATGGCGTTCCCGGCACCTATACCCGCGTGACCGGTGAAGCTCAGTGGCGCCGGTCTTATACGGACTCGTTCGGCCAGATCTTCACGCCGTTCGCGATCCTGCGCGTCGATGCGATCGATGCCTCGATCTCGAACCAGCCCGGCGTGTCCAACTTCCTGCCGACCGGCGACACGACCGCGCTGCGGGTGATGCCGACCGTGGGCGTCGAATATCGCTATCCGTTCATCAACGTTCAGCCGTGGGGCACCACGACACTCGAACCCATCGCTCAGGTGATCATTCGTCCGAACGAAACCTACGCCGGTAAGTTGCCGAACGAAGACGCGCAGAGCATGAGCTTCGACGCGAGCAATCTGTTCAGCGTCAACAAGTTCTCCGGTTACGACCGTGTCGAAGGCGGCGGCCGCGCCAACGTAGGCGTGCAGGCCACCACGCAGTTCGATCGTGGCGGTTCCGTCAAAGTCTTGTTCGGTCAGTCCTATCAACTCTTCGGCTTGAACTCGTTCGCAGTCGCCGATACGACTAATACTGGCGTGAACTCCGGACTGGCCACCTCGCGGTCAGACTACGTCGCCAGCCTCGCCTATTCGCCGAACCGCACCTATACGGTCAGTACCCGTGCTCGAATCGACGAGGCGACCGGCAATATCTCGCGCTTTGAGGCGGAGGGTCGCGCGAGCTTCGACCGTTGGTCAGTCAGCCTGATGTATGGCAACTACGCACCGCAGGCGGAATTGGGCTACCTCACTCGCCGCGAAGGCCTCCTTGGTACCGGTTCGATCAAACTGGCGTCTAACTGGGTGGTCACCGGTGGCGCACGCTGGGACCTTGAGGCCAACAAGATCAACCAGTACACGATCGGCGCCGGCTATGTGGACGACTGCTTCGTGCTCGGCGTCAATTATGTCACGTCCTACAACTACGTGAGTAACCTGAGCACACCGCCCGTTCTGAGCCATACATTCATGTTCCAGATTGGCCTGCGGACAATTGGCAATACCACGTCTGCGAGCGGAACCGGCGGCACTTACTAATATCGGTCCTTTGTGCCGTGAAATCTCCGTTTTCCGTCGCGATGTATGCGAATTCTGCTTTCAAGAGAGCTTTGACACCGCGGTTTTGACAATGATGGGTACGATGATTTCCGGACGCGTTCTGCGAGCCACTTTGGCGACGGCAGTTACCCTTTTCATTTGCGCGGGATCGCCGGCTCGGGCCCAGTCCGTCGCCGTCATGGTCAATGGCGAGCCCATCACCAATTTCGATATCGAGCAGCGCACCAAGTTGAATGCATTGTCCGGCGCGAAGACGAACAGCCGCCAGGACGTGATCGACGAGTTGATCAGCGAAAAGGTGAAGATCAAGGAAGGCAAGAAATACAGTGTCGATCCCGGTGCTTCGGAAGTCGATGGTGCATTTCAGAACATGAGCTCGCGCATGCGCCTCACGCCGGATCAGCTGGTGCAGTCGCTGGCGTCCAAAGGCATCCGCCCGGACACGTTGAAAAGCCGTTTGAAGGCCGACATGGTCTGGAACGCGATCGTCCGCGGGCGCTTCAAGCAGAGCCTGCAGGTCGGCGAAAAGGAAGTCGATGCAGCCGTCCAGAGCGCCGGTGGCGATGCCATGACCGAAGCATTCGAATATCAGATGCGGCCGGTCGTGCTGGTCGTGCCCCGCGGTGCGGCGTCCGGCATGATGGAAGCGCGGCACAAGGAAGCCGAAGGGCTGCGGGAGCGCATCCAGAGCTGCGAAGACGCCAACCGTACCTTCAAGTCGATGCAGAATGCGACCATCCGCGATACCGTGGTCAAGACCTCCGCCGATCTGCCGCCGTCGCTGCGAGAACTGCTCGACAAGACCCCGATCGGACGTCTCACGCCTCCGGAAGTGACCCGCCAGGGTGTCGAAATGGTCGCTCTATGCGCGCGCAAGCCGACCAAGGTCGATACCCCGAAGAAGCGGGAAGTCCGCGACAAGATGTTTGCCGACAAATTCGAAGCGAAGTCGAAGTCCTACCTGCAGGAAGTGCGCAAAGCGGCGATGATCGAATATCGGTAATTTCCGATCCGGCTTAGGCCGCGACTGGCTTAGGGCGGCACCATGACCAAACCTCTTGCGCTGACATTGGGCGAACCGGCCGGCATCGGCCCGGACATTGCCATCGCTGCCTGGCTGCGTCGGCACGAATTCGACCTGCCCCCGTTCTATCTGCTTGGTGACCGTGACTTCATGGCGGAACGTGCCAAGACGCTCGGCCTCGACGTCAGGCTGGCCGATGCAACGCCCGCCGGTGCTGCTGAGACGTTTGCTGACGCGTTACCAGTGGTGTCGATCGGACAGACGATCACCGCGCCTCCGCGCCGTCCCGACGCCTCCAGCGCGCCCGCAGCCGTCGCCTCGATCCGTCAGGCTGTCGCGGATGTGGAAGCCGGCCGTGCCAGCGCCGTCGTAACCAATCCGATCGCCAAGAGCGTGCTCTATCGCGCTGGTTTCACTCACCCCGGTCACACCGAATTTCTCGCCGAGCTGGCCGCCCGCGACGGAAAGGTCCCGCTGCCGGTGATGCTGTTGTGGTCGCCCCAGCTGGCCGTGGTGCCGGTCACGATCCATGTCTCGCTGCGCGATGCCATTGCCCAACTGAGCGGCCCGCTGATCACTGCGACCGCGCGCATCGTGGTCAACGACATGAAGACCCGTTTCGGCATCAAGCGGCCCCGACTGGCCATTGCTGGCCTCAATCCGCATGCCGGCGAAGATGGTTCGATGGGCGACGAGGAGCAGGCGTTCATCATGCACGCCGTCACCGTGTTGCAGAACGAAGGCATCGACGCACGCGGGCCTTTGCCCTCCGACACCATGTTCCATCCCGCGGCCCGCGCGACCTATGACTGTGCGATCTGCATGTATCACGATCAGGCCTTGATCCCGATCAAGACCATCGCCTTCGATGAGGGCGTCAACGTCACGCTCGGCCTGCCCTTCATCCGCACCTCGCCCGATCACGGCACCGCATTCGACATCGCTGGCACCGGCAAGGCCAATCCGTCGAGCCTGATCGCCGCGCTCAAACTCGCAGCCCGTATGGCCGCGACGCAATCCGCATGAGCGGGATCGACGATCTGCCGCCGCTGCGTGACGTCATCAAACGTTTCGATCTGCAGGCGCGCAAATCGCTCGGCCAGAATTTTCTGCTCGATCTCAATCTCACCGCACGCATCGCACGCGCCGCCGGCCCGCTGGAAGATTGCACGGTCATCGAGGTTGGTCCGGGCCCTGGCGGCCTCACCCGCGCATTGCTGGCGATGGGCGCCAGGCGCGTCATCGCCGTCGAGCGTGATGAGCGCGCACTCGGCCCGCTCAAGGAAATCGCCGCGCACTATCCTGGCCGGCTCGAGATCGTAATCGGCGACGCACAGACCTTCGATCCCCGCCCGATGCTCGCAGGCGAGCGTGCCAAGATCATCGCCAACCTGCCCTACAATATCGGCACGCAGCTCCTGATCGACTGGCTGTGCACGGAGCCGTGGCCACCCTGGTACGACATGATGGTGCTGATGTTCCAGCGCGAAGTCGCCGAACGGATCGTCGCCATCGAAGTTGACGAGGCCTATGGCCGGCTCGGTGTGCTGTCGAACTGGCGCGCCGAAACCAAGATCCTCTTCGACATCTCGCCGGCCGCCTTCACGCCGCCCCCGAAGGTGACGTCATCGGTTGTACGCCTCGTTCCCCGCGCGGAGCCAGAGGCCTGCGAACGACGCCTGCTGGAACAGGTGGCCGCTGCGGCATTCAATCAGCGCCGCAAGATGCTGCGGCAGAGCCTGAAATCGCTCGGCGTAGATCCGGAGCGGCTCGCCGCAGCTGCCGATGTCGACGTTACCCGGCGCGCCGAGACGGTTCCGGTGTCAGGTTTTGTCGCAATGGCACGCGAATTATCCGAGATCCGAAAAACCAAGAGCGTTACGCCGACGCCTTGATCTCCTGCGCCGGGCTCCTGATCGCGGCCCACATGAAGCATGTGCAGGCGAGTGCCACGAACATCGGCAGCCCATGCGTCAGTCCCTGCATCGCAGCGCCGGCGAAGACCGGGCCGATCAGCGCACCTGCACCCCACATCAGTCCCATCGCAGCGTAGATACCAACCAGCTGGCTGCCGCTGAAGCGGCTGCCGACAATCGTCAGCATGATCGTGTAGATCCCGACGAACACCCCGCCCCACACGAACAACAAGGGATAGGTGGTCCACGGCGACAGCAGCGCCCATGGCCACACGAGCGCACCGATCACTGCCAGTCCCGCCAGGGCGATGATCATGCGACGGCGGTCGAGCTTGTCGCCGAGCCAGCCGATCGGCAGTTGCAGCACGATGGCGCCGACCATCATGCACGACATCAACTGCGTCGCTTTGGTCTCGAGCCAGCCGAGCTTCACCGCATAAAGCGCGAGGAACGACAGCCCAGCGCTTTCCACTGCGGCATGCAGAACCGTTGCCGCCATCGCAATTGGCGCCAGCATGATGAAGCGCAGCGGATTGGCATCCGCGGGTTCATCGAACACAGGCTGCGTAATGCCCGGCGTCGCCAGACACATCAGGGCCAGAATGGAGAAGCCCGCGCCGATCCAATAGGCAGTCGCGCCCTGCGTTCCCACGAGAGACAGCGTAAGCGGACCGAGCGCGAAGCCGACCGAGAGCGCGGCAGTATAGGCCGCCATGGCGCGGGCCCGCGTCGCGTCGGTGCTCAGGCTGTTCAGCCAGGTTTCCGACATTACGAACAGGGTTTCAGACGCAGCACCAAGCACGATACGGAGCGGAAACCAGAGCCAGATCGACGGCACGGCCGGAAACAGCACGAGCACCGCGGCGGCCACGGCAAGCGCACCGATCACCATACCCCGCATGCCAACATGGGCGGCAAATCTTGGCAGTACAAATGCCATCGCCAGCACACCGACCGCATGCATCGCGGCATTCGCCCCGATGAATGTGTCGGACGAGCCGCGTTCTGCCAAATCCAGCGCAATCAGCGCCGCGCTGAGGCTATAAGTCAGCCCGAAGATCATTGCAGCCATGATCACCGCGGCGCGCGAACAGAGTGTGGAACCGGATGCGGAACTGGCTGAAGACTGCATGCGTGCCCCCACGATGAACGCAGAGCTCCTCGCATAAAAACATTAATCATCCGCTGGCTATATCTGGACCTGGAAACCGGGATCATGGGCAACCGATGATACGACTGCTGCTACTCCTGCTGGGCGCGGAAGTGGTGCAACGGCGCTGGCGGTTGCTGCTCGCGATCGGCGTGCTGTGGGCCACCCTGGGCCTCGCTATCGTGATCGACGCGTTCGATGGCAGCACGATCGTGCGGCCGCATTACTTCGGCTACCTGCTGCTGCTGGAAGGCATAGTCAGCCTGCTGGCGGCCCTGCTTGCCGTCACACGTCGGCCCTATCAGTTCGCCAAGGCCGTTATTCTGATCGTACCGGCTATCATCATCATCGCCCAGCCGCGTCATTCCAACCTGTTGATCGCGATGCTACTGGGCGGCGTATTGCTGCTCGACGGCAGCGCGCGCATCGTCAGTGCCTGGCTGGTGCGCTTCGAGAACTGGCGGATGGCAATCGGCGCCGGTGCGGTCGAACTGATGCTGGCCGCCACGACGCTGGAGCCATGGCCGACCTGGTACGAGGGCACGATCGGCTTTAACATCGGCGCGCTCCTGATCGTGTCGGGGTTGAGCACGACATTGCTGGCCAATCGCTTGCGGCGATTGCCACCGGATGCACCGATCTCGATGCTGATCGGGGGTGCATTTCCCACGGCGCTCTGGGTGCCGGCCACACCGGATGATGCCGGCAAGGACGATCTCGTCGTGCATGTCTGGACACCCGCAGGTCCAGGCCGCAGCGCGCGGCGCCGTCCGCTGGTGGATCGCTACATTGCGGCTGTCGACGCCAATGGGATTGTTTCTACCGGCCATGCAGCACTTGAGCTTGCGCCCAATGTTTATGTCAGCCACTACCCCGCCGTCGAAATCGACCGGGCACCCGACGAGTTCGGCCGGGTGCTGCGTGCCGGTATCGAGAACGATCTTCCGGGTCGTTTTCAGCCGAGCTACGCAGAGGAAGCAGCCGGATGGTGCGAGGCAACCGAACATATCCGCTTCACGCGCATCGACCGCGTCCGCGTCCGCCACTTCTGGCGCACCTACCGTGTTGATACGACCTACAACCTCACCAGCCGCAATTGCTCGACCGCCGTGGCACACGCGCTCGATGCAGGCCTCGAAGGTGTGCTTGGACGCACCGATCGGCCGTGGCGCGCATTTTTCCAGGCCGTGGCCACGCCCGAATTGTGGGTTGCAAGCGTGTTGCGACGCCGCGCCGAAGCAATGGCATGGACGCCCGGCCTGATCCTCGACTATGCGCGGCTGCTGCAGGCGGTGGTCGAGCCCGTGCCAGAACAAATCTCCCCTGCATGGTCGCGCCTTAGAAGGCTCAGCATTCGCCGCGCCGCACGGGCCCGCATGCGCGCGACATGAGCCTCTCAAGACGCCGCGACGTCGGCAAGAAGGTGCAAACCTGGCGCTCTTTCGCGCCCTTGAACTCGCCCCCATCCTGTGATTGCTAGGATGCAACGAAGTCTAGGGAAAACAAAAATGGCTCTTATGAAACGCCAGTCTCTGGTGAAATTCGACGCTCCGCTGTGCGAAACCATCGTCGACACGCCGAAGCCGCAGGGCAAGGAAGTGCTGGTCCGCATCGAATGCTGCGGGCTGTGTCATTCCGATCTGCATATCCAGGACGGCTATGCAGATCTCGGCGGCGGCAAGAAGCTCGACACCACCCGCGGCATGACGCTTCCCTTTACGCTCGGCCACGAGATCGCCGGCATCGTCGATGAAGTCGGCCCCGATGGCGATCAGTCGCTGATCGGTACGAAGAAAGCCGTCTTCCCGTGGATCGGCTGCGGCAAATGCCGCGACTGTCTTGCTGGCGACGAGAACCTCTGTGCCAAGAACCGATTCCTCGGCGTGTCACTCGACGGCGGTTTCGCGACGCACGTGCTGGTGCCGGACGAGAAGTATCTGCTCGATTACGATCCGCTACCGATCAACATGGCGGCGACGCTGATGTGCTCGGGCATCACCGCCTATGGCGCGCTCAAGCGTCTCGTCGATCGGCCGCGGCAACGCAACCTGCTGCTGGTAGGTCTCGGCGGCGTCGGCATGGCCGGTCTCGCGCTGGCACAGGCGATGTTCAAGCAACCGATCTCGGTGGCCGATCTCAATCCGGCGGCACGCGAAGCCGCGCTGAAGAACGGCGCAGCCTTCGCCTATGACCCTTCCGAGCCCGATGTCGCCAGGCGCATGGTGAAGGAAAATGACGGCGGCTTCGATGGCGTGGTCGACTTTGCCGGCAACGACAAATCCATGAACTTCGCGGTGGCCACGGTGGCGCGCGGCGGCAAGATCGTGGTGTCCGGCCTGATGGGCGGCGAATTCAGCCTGCCCATGGTGCAATGGATCTATAAGCGCATGACCATCGAGGGCTTCATGGTCGGCACGCTTGAGGAAGCCAAGGAGCTGATGGCTCTGGCCCGCGCCGGCAAGCTCAAGCCGACGCCGATGAAGCAGGAGCCCATGGGCGATGCCCAGAAGTGGATCGATGAACTGCGCGCCGGCAAGGTCGTCGGCCGGATCATGCTGACCAACTGAATTAGACTGCACTCAGGCTCTGGCCCGGATTGCGCTTCATGCGATCCGGGCTAGGATATGTCCCATTGCAGGATGGGATTCATGGACCATTTCGTCCAACCGGTCAGGTCGCTTGCGCGAATTGCCGCGCTGATGGTCCTGACTTTGCTGCTCTCGGCCAGCGCTGCATTGGCCGAGAAGCGCATCGCGCTTGTGGTCGGCAACTCCGGCTACCAGAACATCACCCGCCTCGATAATCCGAAGAACGACGCGAAGCTGATGGCGGAGACTTTGAGCGGTCTCGGCTTCACGCTGATCGGCGGCACTGCGCAATTGGACCTGGACAAAAGCGCACTTGATCTCGCCGTGCAGAATTTTGGCCGGCAGGTTCAGGGCGCTGACGTCGCCCTGTTCTATTACGCAGGCCACGGCGTGCAGGTCAGCGGCTCCAATTACCTCGTGCCGGTGAACGCCAATCCCACCCGCGAGGCGGATGTCGATTTCCAGATGGTCGATATCAATCTGGTGCTGCGCCAGATGCAGGGCTCCGGCACGCGCCTCAACATGGTCATCCTCGATGCCTGCCGGAACAATCCGTTCGGGTCGCGTGGCCTGCGCGCCTCGGAAGGCGGCCTTGCCCAGATGCGCGCACCGGAAGGCACCCTGATCTCCTATGCGACCCAGCCCGGCAGCGTGGCGCAGGACGGCAGCGATGGTAACAGCCCCTATACCAAGGCGCTGGCGACCACTGTGCGCCAAGCCGGTCTCGATATCTTCCAGACCTTCAATCAGGTCGGCCTTGCCGTGAAGCGCGCCACCGGCGGCTCGCAACAGCCATGGGTATCGTCGTCGCCGATCGACGGCACGTTTTACTTCGTGGCACCAACCGCCACCGTGCCGCTCGTCGTGCCGCAGAAGCCTGTGCAGGAAGCACGCCTGCCCGATGCACCGCGGATCGACTTCGACAAATTGCCGATCACGGATCCAATCAAGCTTACGGAAATCAGCGACCGGCTTTATGAGCTGAATTTCGATCCCGAACCGCTGAATAGCAAGAATGGCATCGCGGTTGCGATCCGCGATTTCCAGGTCAAGGGCGGCATGCCGCCAACGGGAGAGGCAACCGAGGGCCTGCTGCAGCGTTTGCGCAGCGCGAACGACCAGAAGCAATGGGGTTCGATCGTCTACGACATCAAGAACAAGAAATGGGGCATGTCGTGGGATCAGCCGTCCCGCAAGTCAGCCGTGACCAAGGCACGCGCCCAATGCGGCACGGCTCCCTGCCCGCTCGAACTGTCGTTTTACGGAGCGAATTGCGGCGCCTTCGCAGCTCTCGGCGGCAACTGGTCGCTTGTCGCGCGGCCCACGCTTGCGCAAGCGCGCGATGCGGCCATCGATCAATGCACCAAGACAGGAAAATCATGTCCGATCGTCGGCGCCATCTGCGCCAACGCCACGATGGGGCCTGACGCGAAATTGTAAACACCTCTATTTGAGAGCTGATTGCGATGTCTTTTCGATCCGGATTGATGACTTGCGCGGCCGTATTATTTCTCTCGGGGAGCGCGGCTTTCGCGCAAGGCGCAACCGGCGGCAGCCTTGGCAATGACAGCAAGACGCTATCGGGCTCCTCCCCCGAAGCCCGATCGGCCGCGCCTGCCCAACGCGAAAGCTCCGAGCGCCGCGCGCCGCGCCGTCAAACCACGTCGCGAAACCGTGGCGAGGGCGCGGGAGGCTCCGGAAATTTCGACGGCGCCTGGTCGATATCGAGCGTAGGCACCTCCGGCTGTTCCGACACGTTCACGGAAAGCTTCGTCGTGTCCAACGGAAGGATGATCGGCAAAGACGGCAGCGCCCCGGTCAGCGCCAACGGGACAGTGCGCGGAAGCGGAAACTACAGCGGTATCCGCGTCACCAGCCAGGGTCGCCTCTCCGGCCGTACCGGCTCGGGAGTTTTCCAGCGATCCGATGGATGCTCGGGCCGCTGGGTCGCAAGCAAGCAGTAACCGCCCATGGCAATCGCGCAGGTCATCACGAAATCCGTCATCCTCCCCGGTCTGCTGATCACCGCACTCGGCGGCAGCGATGCATGGAGTCAGGGCGCCACCGGCGGCAGCCTCGGCAATGACAGTAAGTCGTTGTCCGGCTCATCCTCCGAGCCGCGTGCCGCCAAGCCAGCCCGCCCGCCGCGATCCGAGCAGCGTGGAGCTCCAGCCCGCCGCGGCTCTGGTGACGGCGGCGGCAGCGCCGCCAGTTTCGATGGCACCTGGCTGATCGCATTCATCGGTCAATCGTCGGTGTGTGCGGGCAAAACCGCCAGCAGCACATTGACGATCTCCGGTGGGAGCGTCGGCGGAGGCGGCAGCATCAGTCCGAGCGGCGTATTGCAAGGGGTCGGCAGCAGCGGCAGCGTGAGCGCGGTCATGACCGGCCGCCTGTCCGGCCGCGGTGGCGGCGGCTCGATGCAAATGTCGAATGGCTGCACCGGCCGCTGGACGGCCAGCAAGCAATGATCTGCGGCAGCGACTACGACTTGCGCTGCGGACGCATCGCTTCGCCGATCGCCACCACGACCGCGCAGATCGCCACCAGCACGATCGAGGCAGCGGATGCGGCCGGCAGATCGGTCCCCGTCTCCGAGATCTTGCTGTAGAGCACCAGCGGCAGGATATTCACCTGCGTGCCGGCCAGTGCCAGCGCCGTACCATAAGCGCCGACGGCAACTGCGGCCGTCAGGCAATAGGCCGCGATCAGGCTCGGCAGGATCTGCGGCAGCATCACTTCAATGAGCGTTCGGAAACTCCCCGCACCGAGCGAGCGCGAGGCGAGCATCTGGTTGCGATCGAAATTGCTGATCGCCGGCAGCACGATCAACACGACGCGTGGCACGAGATAATAAGAATAGGCCAGTCCCAGTCCTACCGGCGAGAAGATGAAGCCACCGATGACAGCAGGATCGAAGCCTAGTTTGGCAAGCAACAGCGTCACGAAGCCGGCGCGGCCAAGCAGCAAGATAAAACCATAGGCGACGATCAACCCGGAAAATGTCAGCGGCAGCGAAATCGCAATCAGCGCTGCGGTGCGCAGGCCCGGCGCAAAACGTGCCAGTGCGAGCGCCACGCAGAAGCCGACAACGAGCGAGAACAGCGGTGCGACGGTGCCCAGCACCATCGTACCGCGCAGACCGTTCCAGAACACAGGATCGCTGGCGAGACGACCGAAAGCACTGCCGCCATCCGCGAAAGCACCGACCAGCACCGCGCAAACAGGGATCAGGAAGAACAGTCCCAGCACCACGCTGCCGGGTACGGCAAAGGCAGCAAGCATGGATGTCGGGACGCGAGCGCTCATCGTGATCCTTGTTGCAGAGTGACGAAGAAGCGATCCCCACACCATCGTGAGGATCGCCGGTGTGAGTTCAGCTTACTGACCGAGGACGGCCTTGGCCCAGCCGGCATCGATCTCGGCCTTCTTCGCGGTGGCCTTGGCGATATCCATCGCCTGCACCTGCGGCGCGGCCGGCATCTTGTCGGCAACGCTCGGCGGCAGGGCGACACCGGACACGGCCGGGCGCACATAGCCCTCGGCGAAGATCTTCTGGCCTTCATCGCTCATGATGAAGTTGAGCCAGAGCTTGCCGGCATTCGGGTTCGGGCCGTTCTTCACAAGCGAGATCGCATAAGGCGCGGCGGCTGAAGCTTCTTTCGGAATGACGACGGACACGCCATCGCCGAGACCGTCGGTGAACTTGGCCTTCAAGCCATCGTTCTCGTAACCGATCCAGATCGGGATCTCGCCCTTCAGGAACTGCGCGTAAGGCGTGGTGCCGACGGTGCGCAGCACATTGCCGGCCTTGGTCAGCTTGCCCAGATAGTCGATACCCGGCGTGACATTATCCATGCTGCCGCCATTGCCGAAGGCCGCGGCGAAGGCCACCACCTGGCCCTGCCCCGTCGAGCGCGGGTCCTGATACACAATGGCGTTCTTGTATTCCGGCTTCAGAAGATCAGCCCAGCTCTGCGGCACGGTCTTGACCAGCTTGGCGTTGACGAGAAACGCTACGCTCAGCGTGTGGATGGTGAACCAGCGGCCTTCGGTCTCGCGCAGCGGATCAGCAAGCTTGTCGAAATTCACTGGTTTGAAGCCGTCGACCACGCCGGCCTTTGCTGCGTCCAAAGCGGACGCTGCAAAGTAATAGGCCGTATCGGCCTGCGGACGATTGCGCGCCTTGTCGAGGGCGACGACGGTCGCCGCCGAACCAAGGTCGTTATAGACCATCTCGACGCCAGGATAGCGCTTCTGGAACGCCTTGAACTGATTGGCCCAGTTGGCCCAGGTCGGTCCGGTATCGAACGACACGACGAGGCCTTCCTTGCGCGCGGCTTCGTACAGCGCCTTTTCACCGGCATAGAGTTCGGCGCCTTCGAAGGCCCATGCGGCCGGGCTGATGGCAATGGCGAGGGAAGCTGCGGCAACGCCGCTCAGAAACTTGCGTCGGTTCATGTCGATCTCCTTTATGAGGTCGGGGGAAGAAGGCGGATGGCATCGTGCGGGATGGTCACGCCGGTGATCGGCCCGCGCAGATGGGTTTCGAGGCGAATGGCGCCGCCGGCGACGGCCATATCGATCCGCCTGACGGGACCAAGATAGCGGTCGGCCGACATGCTGCCCGCGAAGCAGCAGGGATTGCTCGCATCGACCGGCCCGGTGATGGGCTCGACGCGCTCGGGACGCACGAATACGGTAACCTTCGCGCCAACGCTCTTGCCCTGCGTATCGCAGGCCAGCGCACCAATCGGCGTTGTCACCATGCCATCGCCGGAGACGCTGCCGGACCACAGGTTGGATTGACCGACAAATGCCGCGACACTGGCATCGGCGGGTGTCTCGTATAATTCGCGCGGCGTGCCGATCTGCACGATGCGGCCATCGCGCATCATCACGACCTTGTCGGCAATCGATAGCGCCTCTTCCTGATCATGCGTCACCAGCAGCGTCGCAATGCCGGCCTGACGCTGCACGCGCAGAATTTCGTCGCGCATTTCCAGCCGCAATCCCGCATCGAGCGCCGACAGCGGCTCGTCGAGCAGCAGTCCCTGCGGCTCGAACACCAGCGCACGGGCCAGCGCGACGCGCTGCTGCTGGCCGCCCGACAATTCCGCTGGATAGTCTTCCGCGCGCTTGCCCATGCCGACACGTCCGAGCATCTCGATGGCACGTGCGCGCCGATCCTGTTTGGCGATACCGCGCACCTTCAGCGGATAGGCGATGTTTTCCCAAAGTCGCATATGCGGGAACAACGCATAGTTCTGAAACACGACACCCAGACGACGCGCCTCGGGCAGTGACGCGCCGACGTCCTTGCCATCGATCAGGATGCGCCCGGTGTCGGGCTTGAGGAAGCCCGCCAGCAATTTCAAAATCGTCGACTTGCCCGACCCCGACGCCCCGATGATCGCCAGCAATTCGCCGCGGCCGATCTCCAGAGCAATGTCGAACACACCAGTGCTCGTGCCGGGATAGCTGTAGCTCACTTGATCGTATCGCAGCGTCACGCGCCTGCCCCCACTTTACGTCGGCCGGTGACCCGCGCCGTCAGCCCGCTGGTCAGCGATGCGATCATCGCAAGCCCAAGCAGTACGACGGTGGCCGCGCAGGCAAAGCCCGTCGCGCCATAGAACGCCTGCAGCAGCACCACAGGATAGGTGCGCGACAGAAAGCCAGAGACCAGATTGGATAATTGAAATTCACCGATCGACAGCGCGGCCACTGTCAGCATGCAGGACAGCAGACTCGTATGCAGCTGCGGCAGTGTGACGTCCCACATACGTGCCGGAAACGATGCGCCAAGCGTTGCGGCCGCGTGCTCATATTCGGCGAGCCCGAGCTGATCCATATCGGCAACAAGAGCCGTCACCGTATAGGGCAG
Source organism: Tardiphaga sp. 709 (assembly GCF_032401055.1). Classification (NCBI taxonomy): domain Bacteria; kingdom Pseudomonadati; phylum Pseudomonadota; class Alphaproteobacteria; order Hyphomicrobiales; family Nitrobacteraceae; genus Tardiphaga; species Tardiphaga sp. 709. Next base: position 785,051 of record NZ_CP135529.1, read on the forward strand.
CGTCAATACGAGGTGCCCCGCAGCCAGCAGCCAGAAACTGCCAAGCCACGGCAATGCATCCGACGAGAAGACGAGGATGAAGCCGAAAGCGAGGACCAGTTCGGGCACGGCAATCGGCATCAGCGTGACGATCCGCGCCGCGAGCCGCACACCACCCCGCGCGCCGGCATGAATGGCGTAAGCGAGCGGAAGTCCAATCAGGATGTTGAGGATGCAGGTGGTCGCAACAATCTTCAGGCTGGTGGTGAAAGCGCGGCGAAAGCTGGGATCGCCGGCGACTTCCTGATACCAGCGCCAGGTGAAACCTGACGGCAGCAGCGTGCCGCTCCAGACTTCTCCAAAAGAGCCGACGAACAACAACAGGACTGGCGCCGCGAGAAAAATCAGATAGGCGATCGCGACGAACGGCACGAGCCATGTCCCCTGTCAAATGTGATGCTGAAGTCTGCGCCTCAGTATAACGGCGGCATATCAGTTTTATGACAGAGCGGCAAAGTTATGCATTTGCGAGAAGGCGTGTTGCGATGCGAGCGATGACGCCGTCGACATCAGCGACGCGCTCGACCGTATTCACCTCTGGCGCATCGGCCATCGCCAGCACCAGACGATTGAACTGTAGTCCCAGCGCCATCTCCGAGAGTGTCCCGACACCTCCGCCAATCGCGACCAGCACGAGACATGCGCGCGCGATAATGGCATTGCGTGCCGGACCGATGCCCGTTGCGATGGGAATGGCCACATACGGATTGGCTGCGCCCCATTCCTCATCGGGCAGCAGACCAACAGGCATGCCGCCCTCCTGTGCATGGCCCTTGCACGCCGCTTCCATCACGCCGTTCTTGCCGCCGCACAACAGTTGCAGGCCATGGCGCGCCAATGCCGCGCCCATCTGCTCGGCGAGATCGTATTGCGCCTGCGTCGCATCTCGCGGCCCGATGATGCCGATCGGCACACGGCGCAGCTTGCGCGTCGCTGCGAGCCGCAGCAGCGCCTCGGAAGCCGTCACAGCTTCACCGCCCTGCTCCACCGCATCATCACGCCATGTCAGCGCGAGCGGATCGAACAGCCGTGCACCATCGTTGAGCTGCTGCGTGCGCTCATTCCAGAACAATGCCTGCATGGTATTAGCCTTCGAGTTCTTGCTGCAATCCGCGCACGAAAGATGTCAGGCCGGTGCGGCGTTCGCGCTTCAGACGCTCGGCCTTGAGGATCGACTGCACCTCGCTATAGGCCTCCTCCACATTGTGGTTGATGACAATGTAGTCGTATTCGGCCCAGTGGCTCATCTCGTGGCTGGCACGGCTCATGCGCCCGCGGATCACTTCGTCGGAATCCTGCGCGCGGGTATGAAGACGCTTTTCGAGGTCGGCCGCCGAGGGCGGCAGGATGAAGACGCTGACGACGTCGGCCCGGGCTTTCTCACGCAGTTGCTGCGTACCCTGCCAGTCGATATCGAACAGCACGTCATTGCCGGCTGAGAGCGCGGCTTCCACCGGCGCACGCGGCGTGCCGTAGCGGTTATCGAACACCGTGGCCCATTCGAGCAGTTCATTGCCCTTGGCCATTTTCTCGAAGCGCGGCTTGTCGACGAAGATGTAGTCCTTGCCGTCAACCTCGCCAGGCCGCATCGGGCGCGTCGTGGCCGAGACCGACAGTTGCAGCCCCGGCATCCGGTCGATCAGCAGTCGCGTCAGCGTCGTCTTGCCGGCACCGGATGGCGATGACAGCACGAACATCAGCCCGCGCCGTTCGACTCCGTCAAAGCCAGCTTCTTGAGAATTTCGGCTGCCCCCGGACATGGTCACTCCAGATTTTGTACCTGTTCACGGAATTGCTCGACCACGTTCTTCATCTCGAGGCCGGTGCTGGTCAATTCCAGATCGTTGGATTTCGAGCAGCAGGTGTTGACCTCGCGGTTGAACTCCTGCGACAGGAAATCCAGCCGCCGCCCCACCGGACCGCCTTTCTTGATCATCTCGCGCGACTGTGAAATGTGCGACGCGATGCGGTCGAGCTCTTCGCGGATGTCGGCCTTGGTTGCCATCATCAGCGCTTCCTGGCTCAGCCGATCGGAATCGAAACGATCCGTCGCCTCGAGCAACGTCGCGATCTGTTCGGCAAGGCGCGCGCGAATGGCGTCCGGCTTGCGGCCCGGTGCGGCCTCGGCCTTGTGCGACAATGCCTCGATCTCGTTCAGGCGCTGGGACAGGAGTTCGCCGAGCGTCGTGCCCTCACGCTTGCGCATCGCGACCAGCGCAGTCAGCGCTTCTTCGAATGCCGCGGCCACGGCAGCCTTCGCCGCCTTGTCCTCGGCCTCATCCGTCTCGGGTTCGACCACTTCGATCACGCCCTTGATATTCATCAGGCCATCGACGCTCGGCGCGACGGCGTCGATCTTGCTGGCCAATTCGGCGGCAATACGCAGCACCGAATTCAGCACCTCTTCGTTGATCCGCACTGTCGAGGCCGCGTTGCTGCGCTTAACGGTGAGGTTCGCGTAAACCGTGCCGCGCGACAGCACTTCAGTGGCGCGCTTGCGGGCGACCGCCTCGACTTCGTCGAAGCCCGGGGGCATCCGGAAGCGTAGGTCGAAGCCCTTGGCGTTGACGGATTTCAGCTCCCACTCGAAGCTGTAAGGCCCGCTGGTGCCGTGGCTTCGCGCAAAGCCGGTCATGCTCGACAACGCCATCGCGGAACGTCTCCAAAGAATACGAGTAAGATCTCGCAAGGTGCGAACCGGCTCAGGTTAGGGCCTTTTCAGGCCAAGGGGAATTCGAAGCAGAAGCCAGCGCAGGCTTGGTAGTACGGCCTATTGCTGAACAACCGGCGGTGTACCCGTCGACTGCGCAGCGCCCTGACGGGCCGGCGCGGCTGGCGCAGGAGCCGTGCGGGCGCGCTGCTTGGCCGGTGCGGGTCTAGCCGGGCTTGTACCGGTCGCAGCAGCGGGATCCGCGGGAGCTCCAGCGGGCGCAGCAGCCTCTTCCGGCGGCTCGACGGCGTCGTTCTGGACGGCCTTCTCGAGCGCGCGCAGCTTGCTGACGTTCTTCTGGTGTGCGTCGTAGGTTTCGGTGAAGGCGTGACCACCGGTGCCATCGGCAACGAAGAACAGGTCGCGGGTGCGTGCCGGATTGGCAGTCGCCTCAAGCGACGCACGGCCCGGATTGGCGATCGGGCCCGGCGGCAAGCCTTCCACCACATAGGTATTGTATGGCGACGGCTGCTGGATCTCGCTGCGCTTGATCGGACGGCCCAACGTGCCCTTGCCGCCAACAATGCCATAGATGATCGTCGGATCGGACTGCAGCTTCATCTTCTGGCGCAGACGGTTGGCGAACACGGCGGCCACACGGCTGCGCTCATCGGCGCGGCCGGTTTCCTTCTCGACGATCGAGGCGAGCGTCACCAGTTGTTCAGGCGTCTTCGCCGGAATGTCAGCGTTACGGCGTTCCCAGACTTCGGCCAGCACGCGCTTCTGCAATTGCTGCATGCGCTGGATCACCTGGTCGCGCGGCGTGCCACGGGGGAATTTGTAGGTCTCGGGCAACAACGTGCCTTCACGCGGCATTTCACGGATCGAGCCGGTGAAGATGTCGTTATCGGTCAAACGCGCGACGATCTGCTCGGAGGTCAGACCCTCCGGAATCGTGATGGAGTGTTGCACGACCTTGCCTTCGACGATGGTGCCGATGACATCGCGCAGATTGGCGTTCTTCTGGAACAGATATTCGCCGGGTTTCAGCTCCGAGCTGGCCTTCAGCGCAAACACGGCGCCGATGAAAACCCAGCGATTGGCGGAGATCACGCCTTCGCGCAGCAACGCTTCGGCGATGTCGCCTTTGCCCGCACGCGCGGGGATATTGACGACCTTTTCTTCCTGCAGCGGTCCCGGCGCTTCCAGCGCCTGGCGACCATAGACATACGCGCCACCTGCACCGAGCATCGCGACGATAATGATAGTGATGATGGCATTACCGGCAACCACGAGCGGATTACGCGCATGATCGGAACGCTTCGGCGGCGGCGGAACCTGCTCCGGCTCCAGCGCGGCACGCGGACTCCTCGGCGAAATGGGCGGCCTCTCACTCATCGATAGTACCTGATCCTGTCGGTTCAATCGTGACGGGGACAAACACGATCCCCGTCAATAACATACGCCCAGTGTAGGAATTAGCGCGGAATACGGCGAAACGGTGGAGGTTCTCTAACCAGCCACGCGCTGTAGGATCACGGACGCATTAGTACCGCCGAAACCGAATGAATTCGACAAGGCAATGTTGATCTCGCGCTTGCGCGGGGTCAATGCGACGAGATCGATCGCGGTTTCCACCGACGGATTGTCGAGATTGATCGTCGGCGGCGCGATGTTATCCCGAATCGCAAGCACACAGAAGATGGCCTCGACCGCACCGGCCGCTCCGAGCAGATGGCCGATCGACGACTTTGTCGATGACATCGACACTTTCGACGCGGCATTGCCGAGCAGCCGCTGAACTGCACCGAGTTCGATCTCGTCGCCGAGCGGCGTCGAAGTGCCGTGCGCATTGATGTAGTCGATGTCGGCCGCAGCAATGCCGGCGCGCTTCATCGCAGCGTTCATGCTGCGGAACGCACCATCGCCATCGGGCGTCGGTGAGGTGATGTGATAGGCATCACCCGACATGCCGTAGCCGATGATCTCGGCATAGATGCGTGCGCCCCGCGCCTTGGCATGTTCATACTCTTCGAGCACGACGACGCCGGCGCCCTCGCCCATGACGAAACCATCGCGATCCTTGTCGTAAGGCCGCGACGCTTTCTCCGGCGCTTCGTTGAAATTGGTCGACAGCGCGCGTGCTGCCGCGAAGCCGGCCATCGCCAAACGGCTGATCGGCGACTCGGTGCCGCCGGCGACCATGACATCGGCATCGCCGAGCGCGATCAGACGGCTGGCATCGCCGATCGCGTGCGCGCCGGTCGAACATGCGGTGACGACGGAATGATTGGGGCCCTTGAGGCCGTGCTCGATCGAGACATAGCCCGAAGCGAGATTGATCAGGCGGCCGGGAATGAAGAACGGCGACACTTTGCGCGGGCCGCGCTCTTTCAGAAGCAATGCAGTATCGGCAATGCCGGACAGGCCGCCGATGCCGGAGCCGATCATCACGCCGGTGGCGCAGCGATCGTCTTCATTGTCGGGGTGCCAGTTGGCATCGTCGAGCGCCTGCTTGGCGGCGCACATCGCATAGATGATGAAGTCGTCGACCTTGCGCTGGTCTTTCGGCTCCATCCACTGGTCGGGATTGAAGGTACCGCCCGTGCCGTCGCCGCGTGGAATCACACAGGCGATCTGGCTGGTGAGATCGGATACATCGAACGTATCGATCCGCTTTGCGCCGCTCTCACCGTTGAGGATGCGCTTCCAGGTCGGCTCGACGCCGCAGCCAAGTGGCGACACCATGCCAAGGCCTGTGACGACCACCCGCCTCATTGTCGTACCTCCATGGCCCATCCTTGAGCCAATGCCTTTGAGCAATGCCTACGCGTCACAGCAAGAAGCCGGTGGATCGCACAAACGCGATCCGGCCGGCTTCAAAATGTGTCGCGCGAAGGTGTCAGCTCTTTGCGTTCTTCTCGAGAAACTTGGTTGCGTCGCCGACGGTCAGAATCGTCTCGGCCGCATCGTCCGGAATTTCGCAGCCGAACTCTTCTTCGAACGCCATCACGAGCTCGACCGTGTCGAGGCTGTCAGCGCCGAGATCATCGATGAAGCTCGCGGCATCGACCACCTTCTCGGGTTCAACACCAAGGTGTTCAACCACGATCTTCTTCACTCGCTCGCCAATCTCGCTCATATCAACCTCGTGCTTGTTACATTGGGCCCGTCCGCAGACGATACGAGCCATCGTGGAGCGTTTAACTCGTTAAACCTTGCGCAGTTGCGCGTCTCTGGATTGACCCCGTCGTCCCGGACGGAGCCTCGCGAAAACGGCAGGTTCGTCCCCGCCAATATACAGGGTTTCAAATTCCTGCAATGGCCTTCTTTGCCCCACCGTTGGAGGTTCGGTTACCATACTTCATTTGGCTTGGCCACATAGCCCGGTGACTGTCCAAACCTCAATTAAATCACGACGTTGGGGTTCCCCGACGCTTAGATCATCGCCATGCCGCCATTGACATGAATCGTCTGTCCGGTGACGTAAGCCGCCTCATTTGAGCTCAGATAGACCGCAGCTGCCGCAATATCTTCCGGCGAGCCGAGACGCCCTGCCGGCACCTTGGTCAGAATCGTTTCGCGCTGCTTGTCATTGAGCACATCGGTCATCGGCGTTGCGATGAAACCGGGTGCAATGCAATTGGCCGTCACGTTGCGCTTGGCGTATTCCGCACCCAGTGTCTTCATCATGCCGATCAGGCCGGCTTTCGCCGCGGTGTAATTCCCCTGCCCGGGATTTCCGGTCACGCCGACCACCGAGGTGATGGCGATGATGCGGCCGAAGCGCTTGCGCATCATCAGCTTGGTCGCGGCGCGTGCGAGGCGGAAGGTCGCGGTCAGATTGACGTTGATCACGTCATCCCAGTCTTCGTCCTTCAACTGCACGAACAGATTATCGCGGGTGATGCCGGCATTGCTGACGAGGATGTCGAGCTGGCCCATGGCTTTCTCGGCTGACGGCACCAACTCTTCGACCTCAGCGGCGTTGGAAAGATTGCACGGCAGCACATGCGTGCGATCGCCGAGCTTCGCGGCCAGCGTTTCGAGAACCGCCTTGCGCGTTCCGGACAGCGCCACCGTCGCGCCCTGCGCATGCAAAGCCGTGGCGATGGCTTCGCCGATGCCACCGGTCGCGCCGGTCACGAGCGCCATCTTGCCTGTCAAATCGAACATCTTGTCTTCTCCTCTGGCCGCTTACGCCGAACGCGCTGCTGCGAGCGCATCCTTGGCGGCGGCAATGTCATTGGGTCCACCGACGGCGACGCCTACGGCGCCTTCGGCAATGCGTTTGACGAGCCCGCTCAGCACCTTGCCGGAGCCGACCTCAAGGAAACGCGTCACGCCCTGGCCTGCCATATAGGATACGCATTCGCGCCAGCGCACAGTGCCGGTGACCTGCTCGACCAGGCGGCGGCGGATTTCATCGGGATCCGAGATCGGCGCGGCCAGCACGTTGGATACCAGCGGCACCACCGGCTTGTTGATCGTGACCTTGGCCAACGCGTCCGCCATTACATCCGCGGCGGGCTGCATCAGGCTGCAATGGAACGGCGCCGACACCGGCAGCATCGCACGCTTGGCGCCCTTGGTCTTGGCGATCTCCAGCGCGCGTTCGACCGCAGCCTTGTTGCCGGACACCACCACCTGACCGCCGCCATTGTCGTTGGCTGCGTGGCACACTTCGCCCTGCGCAGCTTCTTCAGCCACGGCCACGGCGGTCTCGTAATCGAGGCCGAGCAACGCCGCCATGGCGCCGACGCCCACCGGCACGGCTTTCTGCATGGCCAGACCGCGGGTCCGCAGCAGGCGCGCTGCATCCGTGACGGACAGACTTCCAGCCGCCGCCAGCGCCGAATATTCGCCGAGCGAGTGGCCGGCCACGAAAGCAGCGTCCCTGGCCAGCGAGATGCCGGCCTCGGCCTCAAGCACCCGCATGGTCGCCAGCGACACCGCCATCAGCGCCGGCTGGGCGTTTTCGGTCAATTGGAGGGTTTCGGCCGGGCCATCCCAGATAATGCCGGTCAGCTTCTCGCTGAGTGCCGAATCAACCTCGTCGAATACGGCCTTGGCGGCGGGAAATGCCTCCGCCAGCGCCTTGCCCATGCCGACCGCCTGGGAACCCTGCCCCGGAAAGGTAAATGCTGCGGTCATTGACGCCCCGTCATGTTTTTTGGCTTAAACTCGTTCAAACGTGCGCCGTAAGACACTGGCACGACGGGGAATGTCAAGCCGCAGCGCCCAGGATGCACCACGATCCGGGTTCCCGCCCGCTCCCGGAATCCGCTCATTTGGCCCCTGTTTCGCTTGCCATTACTGGGAAAATCCGTATAAGGCCCCGATCCGCAGATCCCGGCCGGGAGCTGAACGGACGGTCACAGCAAAATCACACACAGGTTTGTTGCGATAGGGCCAGTTGGTCCGTCGTCCCGTGCTCCCGCCTTCTGAGCAATATCGAGTCCTTTCCATAAGGGTTCGAAGGGCTTGCCGCCGGGAAACGCGCTAACCTTGGAAAGGACAGCCATGCCTCTTTATGAGCATGTATTTCTCGCACGTCAGGATGCGAGCGCACAGCAGGTCGAAGACCTCACCACCCAGATGACCGGCATCGTCGAAGGTCTCGGCGGCAAGGTCGTGAAGATGGAAAACTGGGGCGTGCGCTCCCTGACCTATCGCATGAACAAGAATCGCAAGGCGCACTTCGTGCTGATGAATCTCGATGCCCCGTCCGCGGCGGTCACCGAGATCGAGCGCCAGGAGCGCATCAGCGAAGACGTCATCCGTTATCTGACCGTCCGCGTCGAAGAGCACGAGGAAGGTCCGAGCGCCATGATGCGCAAGGCTGATCGCGATCGTGAGCGCGACGACCGCGGCGGTGGCTTCCGTGGCGACCGCGAAGGCGGCGGTTTCCGTGGCGACCGTGAAGGCGGTGGCTTCCGTGGTGATCGTGGTCCGCGTCGTCCGCGTGACGACGAAGCAGCATCGGTTGAGGAGTAAGAATAATGGCTGAAGCTGGTGCACGTCGTCCGTTTTTCCGCCGTCGCAAGACCTGCCCGTTCACAGGTCCGAACGCGCCGAAGATCGACTACAAGGATTCCAAGCTGCTGATGCGTTACGTCTCCGAGCGCGGCAAGATCGTGCCGAGCCGCATCACTGCCGTCTCCGCCAAGAAGCAGCGTGAACTCGCCCGCGCCATCAAGCGCTCGCGTTTCCTCGGTCTGCTCCCCTACGTTATCCGCTAAGGCGGTTTTCGACCGGCGGCCTCGTGCCGCCGGTCGCTTCCATTTCTCATAAGGCTTCCGGGTCGTCCGGTCGCCGATGGTTGGGGCAAATGCCTCTAACCGCTCAAAGGGGGCGGGACAGCTGATGATCGCAAGTCTTCTCATCGCGTTTGCCGCCGGCGCTGCCTCAGCGCTGATGTTCGCCTCGATCATTTCGGGCGCGTTGATCTCCCTTTTGCTGTTCTATCTCGCGCCGCTGCCCTTGATGGTGGCCGCTCTCGGCTGGGGTCCGGTGACTGCTGCCATCGGCGGCATCGCAGCCGGCACCTCGCTCGGCCTGCTGTTCGGCATGCCCTATCTTGCCGCCTTCGTCTTCACCGTGGCCCTGCCCGCCTGGTGGCTCGGCCATCTCGCATTGCTCGGCCGTCCAGTGACTGCAGAAGTGCCGGGCGTGAATGGCGCGGCCGCGACACCGCCCGTGGTCGAATGGTATCCGGTCGGCCGTATGCTGCTATGGACAGCGGGTTTCGCCGCATTCACAACCATGGGCGCGCTGCTGACCCTCGGCACCGATGGCGACACTATCGTCTCGGCGCTGCGCCGCGCTCTGACCCGCATCCTGGGATCGCGCGGCGGCGCTGGCGACTCCGAACAGGTCATCAATGCGCTGGTGACGATCGCGCCGGCTGCTGCCGCCATCGTCGCGATCATGACACTGACGCTCAATCTCTGGCTCGCCGGCCGCATCATCGTGACATCGGGCCGGCTGAATCGGCCGTGGCCGGAGCTGAAATCCGCAGCACTGCCGCCGATGACGATGGTCGCGCTGTGTCTGGCCATCGCGCTGTCTTTCATAGGCGGCATCGTCGGCATCTTTTCGCAGATTGTCACCTCGGCGCTGATGATGGCCTATGCCCTCACCGGCTTCGCCGCGCTGCATACGCTGACCATGGGCATGAAAAGCCGCGTGATGGTGCTGGGCCTGACCTACGCCATGGTGCTCGTCCTCGGCTGGCCCATCCTCACCATGGTTGGCCTCGGCCTCGCCGATGCCTTCTTCGGATTTCGCCAACGTTTTCTCGCACGCAAGCCACCTTCTTCGACGGTGGCCTGACCCACTCACCTCAACTCAACACCTGCTCAACACTTAAAGGAGAACGATCATGGAAGTCATTTTGCTCGAACGCGTCGCCAAGCTCGGCCAGATGGGCGAAGTCGTCCGCGTCAAGGACGGCTACGGCCGCAACTTTCTGCTGAAGCGTGGCAAGGCGCTGCGCGCCACCGCCGACAACCGCGCCAAGTACGACGGCATGAAGGCTGACCTCGAAGCCAACAACATCAAGGCCAAGGCGGAAGCCACCACGGTTGCTGAGAAGATCGACGGCCGCAACGTCGTCATCATCCGTCAGGCATCGGAAACCGGTCAGCTGTTCGGCTCGGTGTCGGTGCGCGACATCATCGCCACCTTCGAGGCTGACGGCGTCACCTTCGCCCGCAGCCAGGTACTGCTCGACGCGCCGATCAAGACCATCGGCCAGCACAAGATCTCGATCGCCGTGCATCCTGAAGTCGAAGTCAGCGTCAGCGTCACCGTTGCCCGTTCGGCCGACGAAGCCGAGCGCATCAACCGCGGCGAAGACATCTCGAGCCGTCAGGAAGATCAGGACGCAGCCGCCGAAGCACTCGCCGCCGCCGGCGAGTTCTTCGATCCGGACGCACAGGGCAACGCCGAAGAAGACAACGGCTAAGTCCACACGACGCTTCTGCTCAAACGAGAAAAGCCCGGCCAGATTGGCCGGGCTTTTTTGTATCGTCACTCAAACGACGGCTGATCTACTACTGCGAGATCGGCGGCACCGGCGAGCCTGACGAGGCCGGAGGCGCCGGTGGTGCAGCCGACGCCGGAGGCGGTGGTGGCGGCGCGGCCGGTGTCGGCGAAGGCGCGGCTGGGGCCACAGAAGTCGGCGCGGGCGCTGGCGGAGTTGCGGGAGGCACGACCGCTGGCGGCGGAGCTGCGGCTGGCGGAGGCGCTGGAGCCACAGGTGCCGGGGCCGGCGTTGCTGCGGGCGGAGACGCAGGGGCTGCCGGCGCAGGAGGCACCGGCTCGGCTGGCGCCGGACGGCTTTCCCCTTCAGGCGCCTTCGGTGCCGGCGTGACCGACGGAACGGGATCTGGACGAAGTGCCGGCGTCTCAGGCTTGGCTTCTGGCTTCGCCTCAGGCTTGCTCTCTTCCGCGGGCTTCGCAGGCTCGGTCTTGGCCGGCTCCGGCCGGGGCTCAGCCTTCGGCTCAGACTTGGGTTCAGCCTTCGGCTCAGACTTGGGTTCGACCTTGGGCTCGTCCTTCACAGGTTCGGCCTTCGGCGGCTCTTCCTGATGGCGGCGTCCCTTCTTGCCAAGCTTCTGCTTCTGCGCGGGACGCTCTGCTTCGGCGGCAGCCGGCGACTGTGCGTCTACGGGCTTGGCCGCATCGGGCTTCGCTTCGGGATTGTCTGTCGCCGGGCGGGCCTGTCGCCGCGCATTGCGGCCCTGGCGCGTGCCGGGCTCGGCCTGCGCTGGTGCAACATCCGCATCGGGCTTGGCGGCCTCCTGCGGACGGAGCCGGCGGCCCGGCGGCGGAGCCTCGGGCGGCGGCGCTGCACTGGGCTTGGCATCGGCCGGGGCCGGCTTCTGCTCGGTCGTGAGTTCACGGCCCTGACGCGTCAGGTTATCCCCGGCCGGGCGGCGGTCGGCCGCCCCGTTGGACACGACATAAGCGGCCATCGACGCCGCCATATCTGTACTTGTGGTGTAGTGCTGGCGCAGGAAGGCAGGCAACTGACCGGGCGCCACCGTCTTCAGCAGCCCGCGCGGACTTTTATGGCAGACGGCACAGCCGCCCGCGAAAATCTGGGAGGGTGACTTTCCGGCTTCGAGATTTTGGGCCTGTGCCGGGACTGCCGCGAAGCTAATCAGGAGCATCACCGTCGCTAAACTGAGCGCTCGGCTCAACATTTCAATCTCCTGATGTGGCTAGCTTAATCACGCGGATCACCTTGTATCCGATTGTGACGTGAATGGAAGCATCGACATATCGCAACGATGTGATCGGAACAATCGGGATAGCGGCATTGCAGCGTGCGCATTGGCACATGCGGTGCACCACTACTATCTTCTACTCAAGAGCTAGGGAGACAGTTGATCTCGTGCACGGCGGGAAGATACGCTGCTGCTTCGGCTCGCGCGTGATCGGATCATTGGGGTGATTTCGATGGACCGTCTGTTACGATTCTTCCTGAGTCAGTACATTCGCCGAGGGGCAATAACCTTCACCACCGCCTCCGGCCAACAATTCACCTTCGGTGATGGCTCCGGGCCTCCCGTCTCTGCCCGCTTCGTCACTAAAGCCGCCCAACGCCGACTACTTCTCGATCCCGAACTGGCACTCGGCGAGATATTCATGGACGGGCTCCTTGTTATGGAGCGTGGCACCATTGCCGACCTGCTCGCCATCGCCCTGAACCAGCCCGACCTGGCGCCCCGCTGGGCCAAGCTGCAATGGTGGCTCCGCTACGTCCTGCGCCACGCTCAGCAGTTCAATCCCCGCAAGCGCTCCCGCAACAACGTTGCCCATCACTACGATCTGGACGCCCGGCTCTACTCATTATTTCTGGATGCCGACAAGCAATATAGCTGTGCCTATTTCGAAGGACCGGACGCGACCCTGGACGACGCCCAGCTCGCCAAGAAGCGCCACCTCGCGGCCAAGATGCTCATCGAAAAAGGTCAGCGCGTACTCGACATCGGCTCCGGCTGGGGTGGGCTTGGGCTCTATCTGGCAGAGATGACCGGCGCCAATGTCACCGGCGTTACGCTGTCCACCGAACAGCTGCAGGTCGCCAATGCCCGGGCCGGCGAGAAAAACCTCAAAGACCGCGCGAAATTCCTGCTCGAGGACTATCGCGACATCCCCGGTCCATTCCACCGCATCGTCTCCGTCGGCATGTTCGAACATGTCGGCGTCGACCATTACGACACCTACTTCAAGCGATGCGCAGAACTCCTGACCGAGGACGGTGTCATGGTGCTGCACTCCATCGGTCGCCCTGAGGGACCCGGCATCACCAATCCATGGGTCGCCAAGTACATTTTCCCCGGGGGCTACATCCCTGCTCTGTCGGAAGTTCTCCCGGCGATCGAACGGGCCGGGTTACTGGTCTCGGACATCGAAATCCTGCGGCTGCATTATGCCGAGACGCTCAAGGCATGGCGCGAGCGCTTCATGGCACGACGCGAGGAAGCCGTGCGGCTCTATGACGAGCGCTTTGCGCGGATGTGGGAGTTCTATCTGGCGGCGTCCGAAATGTCGTTTCGCATGCAGAACGTGATGAACTTCCAGATCCAGCTGACCAAACGTCAGGACGTGGTGCCGTTCACGCGCGATTATATCGGGCGGGAGGAAGATCGGCTTCGAGCCAAGGAACGGACCCAGCAACCGCGTCTGCAGATTGCCGGCGAATAGGCTGATTTAGTGCTGGAATAGGAGCGTCGCCTGCCGGCGGCGCAAGACAGGCCGTGGCCGCAAAATGGCGGGGCGCTGGAGGCGCGCTTTGACGGCGGAGAGCGCTTTCGTATCGCATGGGACATTTTCGAGCTGCGCGGTGCGCTCGAACGTGTCGATCAGCGTGGACAACCACGCAGAACCGTCGGTTCCGGCAGCCTGAGTTCCGGCATCGGGATGCTGGTGACGCTGGCCCATGGATCTATCCTTCGCCTCTTCTTCTTCTGAAGCCAACGCCCGGCTCCCCGTGGGGTTCCGGCACTGCCGTGCCTGCCAGCGGCTGGCTCTCTTATAAGTGCGAGAGATCGCCATCCGGTTCAGGCGCGGGGCGCAATTTTTCCGGGTTCCTTAAGCAATGATTCAGACCCCTCCCCTTGCTGCAACCAAAGCGTCAAGCGCAATGCGCGCGACCGGCCGGAATTCCCCCGCCTTGATGTGTGAATCGTGCATAAGGCCGCTTCGTCCTTCCACTCGGAGACCGTCAGGCGCTTAGTCGCCGACGCCCGCGTGACCACGCCGTTCATCCGCCCAATTCGGAAGACCCAATAGAGACCATGGCCGCATTCGATTCTGAACGTTCTCAAGCTCACCCCCGAGGCCGGCACCCCGGCCTATCGGTCGGCCCCGCACAATATCGAGGCGGAACAGGGCGTGCTGGGCGCGATCCTGGTTAATAACGACGCCTTCTACCGGGTCTCGGACTTCCTCAAGGCCGAGCATTTCTTCGAGCCGATCCACCAGACCATCTTCGAAACGGCCGCTGCCATCGTGCGCGCCGGCAAGATCGCCACACCCGTGACGCTGAAGACCTTCTTGCCGACCGACACCGATCTCGGCGGCATGACTGTAGGCCAGTATCTCGCCCGCCTGGCCGCCGAAGCCACCACCATCATCAATGCGCAGGATTACGGCCGCACGATCTATGAACTGGCGATCCGCCGCCAGCTGATCAATGTCGGCGAGGACATGGTCAACGTCGCCTATGACGCGCCGGTGGACTTCGCTCCCCGCGCCCAGATCGAGGACGCCGAGCGCCGGCTGTATGAGCTGGCCGAAGCTGGCCGCTATGACGGCGGCTTCCAGCGCTTCTCCCAGGCGATGACCACCGCGCTCGACATGGCCGCCAACGCCTATCAGCGTGACGGCAAACTGTCGGGCATCTCCAGCGGATTGCGCGACCTCGACGCCCGCATGGGCGGATTGCAGCGCTCCGACTTGATCGTGCTCGCCGGACGTCCTGGCATGGGCAAGACCTCGCTCGCCACCAACATCGCCTACAACATCGCCGCCGCCTATCAGTCCGAAGTGCAGCCCGACGGCAGCATGAAGACCATCAATGGCGGCGTCGTCGGCTTCTTCTCCTGCGAAATGTCCGCCGAACAGCTCGCCACGCGTATTCTCGCCGAGCAGACCGAGATTTCCTCCAGCGCGATCCGCCGCGGCGGCATCACCCAAGCCGAATTCGACAAGATCCGCGACTACACCATCAAGCTGCAGAACCTGCCGCTTTACGTCGACGAAACCGGCGGCCTGTCGATCTCGCAGCTCACCGCCCGCGCCCGCCGCCTGAAGCGGCAAAAGGGCCTCGACGTCATCATGGTGGACTACATCCAGCTGTTGCAGGGCTCGGGCAAACGCTCCGACAACCGCGTGCAGGAAGTCACCGAGATCACCACCAGCCTCAAGGCGCTGGCGAAGGAATTGAACTGCCCGGTAGTGGCGCTGTCGCAGCTCTCGCGTCAGGTCGAAAATCGTGAAGACAAGCATCCGCAGCTGTCCGACTTGCGTGAATCCGGGTCGATCGAGCAGGACGCCGACGTGGTGGTCTTCGTGTATCGCGAGGAATACTATCTGCAGGCCAAGGAGCCGCGACTCGGCACTCCCGAACACGAGAAATGGCAGCTCGAGATGGATCTTGCGCACGGCAAGGCCGAAGTCATCATCGCCAAGCAGCGTCACGGCCCCACAGGCACCGTCGACCTGCAGTTCGAAGGCCAGTTCACCCGCTTCAGCGATCTCGCCGGTGGCGCCCAGTTCCGCGCCCCGCAGGAATGACGCGCGTGCGGTTGAACCGTCTCTGACGCGCGCATATTGTGCGGCGCAGAATTCGATCGTGTGATCCCATCACAGGATCCCTGTGCCAGGACATTTCGATGAACAGCGTCTCCGACCCGAAACCAACAACTCCCGCCGACATGGAGTTGCCGGCAGACGCCAGCGGCATGCTGACCATCGACCTCGACGCCATAGTCGCCAATTGGCGCAAGCTCGAAAAACACGGCGTGCCTGCCGAATGCGGCGCGGCGGTGAAGGCAGACGCCTATGGCTGCGGCATCATCCCCGTGGTGCGCGCGCTGGCGAAGGCGGGCTGCAAGACCTTCTTTGTCGCGACCTTCGACGAAGCTCGCGCCGCCCGCGCGGCCGCGCCCGACGCGGCGATCTATCTGCTGAACGGTTTTCCGCCGAATTCCGGCGATGCGCTGGCCGCCATCAATGTGCAGCCCGTGATCGGCGATCTCAACGAACTTGCCGAATGGGACATGTTCTGCCGCCGAACCGGCTGGAAGGGTGGCGCGGCCGTGCACATCGACACCGGCATGAACCGGCTCGGCCTCGGCCTGGTCGACGTCCAGGGCCTGATCCCGCGCCTCGGCTCGCGCGATCACGGCTTCACGCTGGTGATGAGCCACCTCGCCTGCGCCGAACAACTGCATAATCCGATGAACGCCCGGCAATATTCCAGTTTCCGCGAGGCTTCCTCGCTGTTCCCCGGCGTGCCTGCATCCCTAGCGAATTCGTCGGGCATCTATCTCGGCGCGGCCTATCAGTTCGATCTGGTGCGTCCGGGTGCTGCGCTCTACGGCGTCAATCCGACGCCGGAAGCCGACAACCCGATGGCACCTGTGGTCGATCTCAAGGTGCGCATCCTGCAGACCCGCAGTGTCGAGCGCGGCGACAGCGTCGGCTACGGTGCCACCTGGGTGGCGCGGCGTCCGACCAAGCTCGCAATCATCGCGGCCGGCTATGCCGATGGTTATTTCCGCGCGGCCGGCAGCAGCGACGGCACCCGCGGCGCCGAGGTCATCATCGCCGGCCAGCGCTGCCAGATCGCCGGCCGCATCTCCATGGATCTGCTCGCGGTGGACATCACCGACCTGCCCCACAACGCCGCCCGCCGCGGCCATCTGGCGACGCTGATCGGCGACGGCATCACCGTCGACGAGCTCGCGCATCACTACGGCTCCATCGCCTATGAGGTGCTGACCAGCCTCGGCCGACGCTACCTGCGGGTCTATAAGGGCGGCGACGGCACCGCCGCGGCAGAGCCCGCTGCCGCGTCCTAGACGTTGACCTTGAAGCTGAGCTCGATCTCGGAGGCCGGCAGGCCGCCGCGCACACCCCAGTTTTCCAACGGCTGTTCGTTCAACACCATCTTGATCTCGAGTTCCGGAACGCCGAGCGCCGCAAGGTTCTGCACGATCGTCTTGTAAAGGCTACGCTTGGCCTCGATGGAGCGGCCGGCGAACATCGTGATCTCGACCCGGGTGAAGCGCTGCGAGCGCCCGGTCGGAACGATGCGCTGCGTGTCGCTATAGGTGTCCACCGTCACGTCGCGGTCCCAGTCGGGAATTTTGAGCGCCGCCAGCATCGCCGACTGCACGGCCTCGATGATCTCGATCTCGCGGCCCCGCGCCCATTCTCCGGTGACAATTCTTGTGACTGGCATCGCCCTCTCCCATCGGATCGGTTGCACCTACACGACTGGAGCGCTCTTGTACGTCCCGCGCTTGGAGAGTCGCGGCTTGAACTTCATCTTCGTCTGCACGGTCGGCCTCATCGCCGGCACCATTTCCGGGATCGTCGGCACCGGCTCATCGATCATGCTGATGCCGGTGCTGGTCTGGCAGTTCGGCCCGAAGGAAGCCGTGCCGATCATGGCGGTCGCCGCCGTAATGGCCAACCTGTCGCGCATCCTCGCCTGGTGGCGTGAGGTCGACTGGCGCGCCACCGCCGCCTATTCGCTCACCGGCATTCCAGCTGCAGCCCTGGGCGCACGCACGCTGCTGGTGCTGCCGTCGCATGTGGTCGATCTCACCATCGGACTGTTCTTCATTGCCATGGTGCCGCTGCGCCACTGGCTGGCGCGGCGCTCCTTCACTATCAGCCTGTGGCAACTCGCGCTTGGCGGCGCGATCATCGGCTATCTAACCGGCATCGTCGTCTCCAGCGGTCCACTCAGCGTGCCGCTGTTTCTGTTTTACGGCCTCGCCAAGGGCGCCTTCCTCGCCACCGAAGCCGCGAGTTCGCTCGGCCTGTATCTCAGCAAGTCTGGCACCTTCCAACGGTTTGGCGCGCTCGATCTCGACGTGCTTGTGAAAGGCCTGATCGCCGGCGCCTCGCTGATGGCCGGCGCGTTCATCGCCAAACGCTACGTACTGAAACTGAGCGTCGAGACGTTCCGCTTGGTCATGGACGGGATCATGCTTCTGGCGGGCGCAAGCATGGTGCTGTCGGGCATGGCGCTGATCTAGGGCGTGTACTCACAAATCGCGGTAAGTATGTCCGCTACCCCGCGAGTTGCAGGCTCAAGCCGGACAGCAGGCCGTTGGGTGCTGCGCTGTTTAAAGTTGTATCTATTACTTAGAAGCACGTGCAACTGATGTTCATAGATGGCGATCAACCAGCAACAGGTATTAGTATCTCGCGAGTCCGCATTTCCAACGTGCGCAGTGCAACATAATCCTTTGCCTCGCCACGTACAGTAATGCCAACATTTCCAACCTATTATTAAGGTTCGTCATCCACGCTAAAATCCGGAATTTCATTTGTTTCATTTGTAACGACTACGTGGACGCTTCATGCGCGCGTTCTATGGAAGACTGGCCCGGCTGCCAGGATTTTCATTGGTGGTGCTCGGCGTCTTCTTTGCGACGTCGATCATCGTTGTGTTTTTGGTGGATCTGCAGGCGCGCCATCATGCGGCCCTCGCTGAGGCAAAAAAAGCGGCACTGAACATCGCCGAGATTCTCGCCGAACACACGGCGCTGACCTTTGAGAGTATCGATCGAACACTGCTCGAGGCCGAGAGAATTCGCGAAGATAGTCTCTCGGGAAAGTATGCAACGCCCGAAGCCGCAAATACCGCCTTGCGTCTTCTCAAGAAGGCCTCATCGATCGTCGTTGCTGTCGGCTGGACAGATGCCGCCGGTAACCTTCTGGCGCATTCCTACGATCGCACGCCGCCGCGAAGCAATATCTCCGACATGTTGCACTTCACCGCTCAACGCGATCAGGCCGATGGCCGGCTGTTTATTGCGCCCCCCTATCCCTCGGCTGTCACCGACAAATGGTTGACGGCGGCGTCGCGCCGGTTAAGCAACGCCGACGGCAGCTTCGCAGGAGTTGTAACTGCACCACTCGACCCGACCCATTTCACGCAGGTCTATCGCGCGATCGATGTCGGCAGGGGCGGATCCGTGCTGTTGCTGCATCGCGCGGGCACGGGGCGGGTTCTTGCGCGAGAGCCCGCGAGAAAAGGAGCCATCGGAAAATCTTTCGCGGATAGCCCGCTCGTCTCCGAATATCTGCCAAAATCGGAAGCGGGCTCCTACGAGACGATAGGCGTTATCGACGGCATCGCGCGCCTCGCGGGATACAAGGCTGTGCCCGGACTGCCGCTGGTCTTGGTCATCACATATGCCCGCAGCGAGGTGCTGGGACCGTGGCGCCAGCATCTTTACCTGGTAGGCCCGCTCGTCGCCATGATCGTTGCCGTCATCTTGTTCGGCACGTTTAGGATTTTGCGCCAGACGAATAGTCTCGCCGTGAAAACTAGGATTCTGGAACGAACGAACATGCAGTTCGATGCCGCCTTGAGCAACATGTCGCTAGGGCTCTGCCTGTTTGACGCGAACAAGAATCTGGTGGTTTCGAATGGCCGCTTCCGCGAGATGTATGGTTTCCCGGAAGAACTCGTCAGGCCCGGAACACCCTTGTCTCTCATGCTGCAGGCCCTCAAAGATCGCGGAAAGCACGATTTGTCCATCGAGGGGGACGTTGAGGAGATTCCGACGAAGCAAAAGCAGATTTTTATGTCTGCCGACGGTCGCGTGATTTTAATTCAACGCAGGCCGATTGCGGATGGCGGATGGGTCGCAACCCATGAAGACATCACCGAGCAGAAACGCGCACAGCGATTATTGACTGATAAAGCTGCTGAACTCGAGCGGATCAACATGCGCTTCGACGCCGCGATGAACAACATGTCGCAGGGTCTTTCGCTGTTTGATGGAGAGCAGAGGATCATTCTTTCAAATGCGCGTTATGCGGAAATCTATCACCTCAGCGAGGAACAGGTGAAGCCAGGGACAACGCTGCGGCAAATCATTGAATATCGCCGGGCGAATAGAACAAATTGCGAAATGGCTGCGGACGTCCTTGTCGACGCCAAACTGAAACTGGAGAAAGAAGTTCAGGAGCTTGTCGATGGGCGCCTCATTTCGATGACGCGCCATCTGATGCCGAACGAGGGTTGGCTGGCGACTCATGAGGATGTCACGGCGCAAAAACACAGGGAGCAATTGCTGGCCGCGAAAGCCGTGGAGCTGGAGCAGACGAACGAACGCTTCGACATTGCACTGACCAACATGTCGCAGGGTCTCTGCATGTTCGACGGAGCAAAACGGCTCGTTGTCTGGAATGATCGTTATGCGGAATTGTACCAGTTGCCTGCGGCTTTGTTGAAAGTCGGGACGCCACATGAGGCTATCATCGCCGATCGCGTCTCTCGTGGCATTCTCAAGGGCGGGACGAGCGAACCAGCCATCAGGAAAAAAATAGCTGAATTGGACCAGCATTCGACAGATTCAAGCTCGGCCAGGGTCGATGAACTTGCGGATGGGCGATTGATACTCGTCACCCGACAGCCAATGAAAGACGGCGGTTGGGTTGCAACGCATGAAGATATCACCGAACGGAGGCGCGCAGAGGCCGAGATCGTTCATCTGGCGCGTCACGATGCGCTCACGGGACTTGCCAATCGAACACTGTTTACCGAGAAACTTGAGGAGGCGAGCCAGCGTCTTGGCCGCCATGACGATGGCTTTGCCGTGGTCATGCTCGACCTCGATAGATTCAAGACCGTCAACGACACGCTGGGACATCCCGCTGGGGATCGCTTGCTTGTTGAGTTCGCTCAACGGCTGAAATCATCGACTCGCGAAACCGATGTGCTGGCCCGCCTTGGGGGTGACGAGTTTGCGATCATCCAGGACGGAGGCCCCAATCCGCAGGAAGGTGCAATCGTGCTTGCCCTCAGGATCATCGATGCCATTGCTCAGCCATTTGATCTCAACGGCCACCAGGCCAGCATCGGGATCAGCATTGGAATTGCCCTCGCTCCGGAACAGGGCGTCGATCCCGAGGACCTGTTGAGAAAAGCAGATCTCGCGCTCTACGACGCCAAGACGGGCGGGCGAAACGATTTCCGCCTGTTCCAGTCCGAAATGATCGAGGCTGCCCACTCGCAGAAGATATTGGCAAACGAACTGCGGGACGCGATCGCGAGAAATGAATTCGAGGTGCACTACCAGCCGGTGGTTGACGCCAAGACGCGGCAGATCCGCGGTGCTGAGGCGCTGGTCCGCTGGCGGCATCCGTCGAAAGGGCTCATCGCTCCCGATCAATTTATTCCGCTCGCGGAAGCGACGGGGCTGATCCTTCCTCTTGGCGAGTGGATCCTGCACCAGGCTTGCACAGATGCAGCGTCGTGGCCGGCTCACCTCAAGATCATGGTCAACATCTCTGCGGTTCAAGTCAGTAAGGGAAAGCTGCTCGACGTCATGCTGGATACTCTAATGGAGACGGGTCTTTCGCCTGAACGGCTGGAGTTGGAAATTACAGAGACGGCTCTTCTTGAGAACGCGACGGCGCATCTGGGGACGATACGGCAGCTGAAGAATCTCGGTATCTCCATCGCGCTCGATGATTTTGGCACTGGTTATTCAACGGCGAGTTATTTGACCAATTTCCCGTTCGACAGGATCAAGATCGACAAATCCTTCGCACAAGGCGCTCCCAATCGTCGCGATTGCGCAGCGGTGGTGTCCTCGGTGCTTGCGCTGGCCCGTGGTCTTGGCATCGCAACGACGGCCGAGGGTGTCGAGACCGAAGAGCAATTTGAATATCTGCAGGCTGCAGGCGTAGACCTCGTCCAGGGCTTTCTGTTCGGTCGGCCCGTCCCGCTCTCCGAATTCGACCTCGATGCGGCAGTTTCATTTGGAAATGGTGCTGCTGACGGCGAATTGTGCGCAGAGGTCATCACCGCAGGGAGATGACCGCCGCGTTTCAAACGGCGATCAAGTAGGCCACGCCGCTGCTGCAACGAAGCGCGACATCGGCCACAGCTCCGGAAGCGCCATTCGGATTTGGCTACGCGCTTATGAGTCCACGCCCTGGTTCGTCGGGACGCAGCGTCAGCACCGACACGCCGGAAGCTGTCACGGCAACGGTGTGCTCGAATTGCGCGGACAGCGACCCATCTCTGGTCACAACACTCCAACCGTCATCCATGGTTCTCACACTCCGCCGGCCGCGATTGAGCATCGGCTCGATCGTGAAAACCATCCCCTCACGCAGCGCGAGGCCCGTCCCTGGCTTTCCGAAATGCCTAACCTGCGGGTCCTCATGCATCTCCCGGCCGATGCCGTGACCGCAATATTCACGCACCACGGAATAGCCGTTGCGCCTGGCATGTCGTTCGATCGCCCAGCCGATGTCTCCGAGCCGCGCACCCGGACGAACCGCCCGGATGCCCATCCACATGGCCTCATAGGTGGTCTCGACCAGCCTTCTGGCGGCCGGCTTCACTTCACCAACGAGATAGGTCTTGCTGGAGTCCGCGATGTAACCGTTCTTCTCGAGCGTGATGTCGAAATTGACGATGTCGCCGCCGCGAAGCACGTGCGATTGCGATGGAACGCCATGGCAGACCACATCGTTCACCGACGCATTCAACACGAAACCGTAGCCATATTGGCCCTTGCTTGCGGGTCGGGCCTGGAGATCGTCGACGATGAACCGCTCGACCATTTCATTGACCTGAAGCGTCGAGAGGCCGGCGAGCGAGCTACGATCCAACAGCCCGAAGACGGACGCCAGCAGCCGCCCGGATTCGGCCAGCAACGCCAGTTCCTCGGGCCGCTTCGTCATGCTGCGCTAACAGCCAGCGGCTGAGCCGAAACGCCTGCGGAGCTGAGTTCACGCGCCATGATCTCGTTGAAACTGAGCGTCGGATTGGTCTCGCACAACATGCCGATCTTGATCCAATAGGCGGCCTGCGCGTTGATCGAACG
Organism: Tardiphaga sp. 709; assembly: GCF_032401055.1. Taxonomy (NCBI): domain Bacteria; kingdom Pseudomonadati; phylum Pseudomonadota; class Alphaproteobacteria; order Hyphomicrobiales; family Nitrobacteraceae; genus Tardiphaga; species Tardiphaga sp. 709. Next base: position 807,851 of record NZ_CP135529.1, read on the forward strand.
CAACGAGACTGTGCTCGCTTTGCGCACCTGATCGTGCAGATCGTCATCGATGTTCACAATGCCCACAGGGACCTCGATATATGATTCGTATATGAAACATATATTCTCGACATACGTGAAAGCCAAGAGCGATTTGTCCTGACTGCCGCGACTGCCCTCCCCCAAACGCAAATCGGCCGCCCTGAGGCGGCCAATCGCAGTCCTGAAAATCTGAGCTACCGCGGCTTAGTGGCCGTATCCGTAGCTTGAGCCGAAGCTGAAGCCGCGATTGCAGGTCGAGCAGCCCTGCTGCACCGGTGCGTAATAGACCTGCGCCGGAGCGACCATCTGGACGCGCTGCTGCGTGGCATATTGTGCCGGGATGCGCTCGTAATCGACGCGCGCAGGCGCAACCATCACGGTCTTCGGCACCATCACCGTCTCGTACTGCGCCGGCGTGCGGCGCGCGACGGTGCGGCCGGGAGCCACCATCACCGTCTCTTCGACAGTGCGATACTGCGGCGGCACCACCTGCTGCTGATAGCAAGTCTGGCACGGCGGCGGTGTGTAGCAGTTATAGCAACCCGCCGAGGCCGCATTGGGCATCGCCATTCCGGCGACAGTGGCGAACATCGCAGCAGCAATCAATTTTGTCATGATGAGACCCCGTGGCGAGCTTGTTTGAAATGGGTTCGTATCGCTTTGATGCGCGACACTTAGCCAAGCACCACCACCGGTCAACGCGGTCCTGATATTTACCTTGATGAACGTGCTTAAGATTTGATGACGGCAACATATGAGGATGCCAAGGCAGGCACAGCTGCACTGCGCCTGGATTCACCGCAGAGCGCGACGTGAGATCAATCGGCCTCTGCAGCCAACCTAATAGCCGTCGCGAGGCAGCCCGAAGAGGTGCTCGAACACACTCGGTTGGCGAACCACCCATTGGCCCGGTTCGCCCGTTCTCAAATCCCGCACATAACGCGGCGGCGCTTCCACATAGTAAAGCGGCGGCGGCGCGCGAATGCCGGTATCCATTGTGATGGGATAGCGCGCCGTGCCGGCGCGATAGCGCGCATCGCGGTAGTCAGAGGCAAGTACCGGCGTCGCCAGCGTCGCCGCACCCAGCACGATCATCAAAATACGCACGGCACACCTCACGCTGACGTCACTGCGGTGAGGCTATCGAGCGGAGGTTAATGAAGGATTCGTCGCATGGCAGTTCCACGCGAGCTCCTGCGCGGAATGAATTAGACTCGTGAAGCGCTGGACTGCGGCTCAGCTGGTTGGTCGAGCAGCCTCGATTCCTTACCAGTGCTTGCATCTGGATTCTGCTCTCGGCGCGTCTACCGAGCGTAAGCAATCGCCAAGCTGAAGAAGGACCGTTGCAGAGGCTGCACCTCCGGCATCGCCGCGGCAAAGGCGATCCAGGCCGACATTGCCGACCAGCTCTCGCGCGTCGGAATTTTTGGCAACCGAATAGACCTTGCCCATGTGCCGGTCGATGCGTCCCCCCGGCGAGGCTGGCGACCCCTTCGAGAAGAAACTTGCAAATGCCCCGTTCAACCGCGTAGACCAAGAGAACAAACCAAAAACAACCACAGCCGCGATTCCTTCCGCCAATGGCCAAGAACCTCCTCTCCTTCGTCTGCCAGAATTGCGGCGCCGCCTATAACAAGTGGCAGGGCAAGTGCGACGCCTGCGGCGAGTGGAATGCGCTGGCCGAGGAGGACACCACCGGCGTCACCACGATTCCGGTCAGCGCGCGCTCCAAGCGCAAGGGGCGCACCTTCAATCTCGAAAGCCTGACTGGCCAGAGCAACGATGCGCCGCGCATAGCCTCGGGGATGGGCGAGCTCGACCGCGTCACCGGCGGCGGTTTCGTGCGCGGCTCGGTGCTCTTGATCGGCGGCGATCCCGGCATCGGTAAATCGACCTTGCTGACCCAGGCCACCAGCCTGATGGCGCGCGCCGGCCATCGCGTCGTCTATATCTCCGGCGAAGAAGCCGTGGCGCAAGTGCGGCTGCGCGCGTCGCGTTTGGGCCTCGCGGACGCCTCGGTACAGCTCGCGTCCGAAACCTCGGTCGAAGATATCGTCGCCACGCTGTCCGAAGGCACGGTACCGCGGCTGATCGTGATCGACTCGATCCAAACCATGTGGACCGACACGGTGGAATCCGCGCCCGGCACCGTCACCCAGGTCCGCGCCTCGGCGCAGGCGCTCATTCGCTTCGCCAAGAAATCCGGGGCCACTATCATCCTGGTCGGCCATGTCACCAAGGACGGCCAGATCGCCGGGCCTCGTGTCGTCGAGCACATGGTCGATGCCGTGATGTCGTTCGAGGGCGAAGGCTCGCAGCAGTTCCGCATCCTGCGCGCGGTGAAGAACCGCTTCGGCCCGACCGACGAGATCGGCGTGTTCGAGATGACGGGGCTCGGCCTGCGCGAGGTCTCCAACCCCTCCGAGCTGTTCCTGTCCGATCGCGATCTCGGCTCGCCGGGCACCGCCGTCTTCGCCGGCATGGAGGGCACCCGTCCGGTGCTGGTGGAACTGCAGGCTCTGGTTGCGCCGACGACTTTGGGCACGCCGCGCCGCGCCGTGGTGGGTTGGGATTCCTCCCGGCTGTCCATGGTGCTGGCCGTGCTGGAGGCCCATTGCGGGGTCAAGCTGTCGGGCTACGACGTCTATTTCAACGTCGCCGGCGGATTGCGCATCAACGAGCCCGCCGCCGACATGGCCGCGGCCGCAGCACTGGTGTCGTCGCTGTGCAACGCCCCGCTGCCCACCGACGCGGTCTATTTCGGCGAAATCTCGCTGTCCGGCGCGGTGCGCCCGGTGGCGCAGACATCGGCGCGGCTGAAAGAGGCGGCAAAACTCGGCTTCGGCCGCGCAGTGCTGCCGGAATCGGCGCGCGGCGATCCCGGCGGCGATGCCGGACTGTCCCTCAATACCATCGGCGGCCTGACCTCGCTGGTCGCCGATATCGCTGCCCGCGGCGTCAAACCCACGCGCGACAACAGCAAAAGCACAGATGCCGAGAAAAATACCGTACCGGCGCGATTCAAGCGCCAGGACGGCTGACAGCGACGTGACCTGTGCTGCTGCGGCCGCTATAGAATGCGCGCGCGACAGACTGCGCAGATGTGCAACACGCTCCGTTAAGGCACTCTGCCGAAAGCGGAACAATGGTGTGATCAGGTGTGCTCTTGCGGCCGATAGCGGTTTTCCGGCCTTGCGAGACGTGCCATATCACCGTCACCTGAAGCGGCAGCCTGTGCCGATCTCGCGGTTTCTGATTCACGAGCGGACCTGACCAGCCGATGCCGATCACGATTCTCGACCTTGTCCTGCTCGGCGTCATGCTGATCTCCGGCCTGCTGGCCATGGTCCGCGGCTTCATGCGCGAAATCCTGTCGATCGCGGCCTGGGGCGCGGCGGCGCTGGTCACGCTGTTTGCTTTCCAGAAGCTGCTCCCGACCGCTAAAACTTATTTCAACAACGATACCGTCGCCAGCATCGTGGTGGTGGCCGGCGTGTTCATCGGCACGCTGATCGTGGTCTCGATCATCACCGTCCGCATCTCCGATATGATCCTGGATTCGCGCATCGGCGCGCTGGACCGCACCCTGGGCTTCCTGTTCGGCCTCGCCCGCGGCCTCCTGATCGTGGTCGTCGCCTTCCTGTTCTTCTCCTGGCTGGTACCGGACAAGCAGCGTCCGGACTGGGTCACGGGTGCAAAATCGCGCGTCGTTCTGCAAGGAACCGGCGATTGGCTAATGGCACTCTTGCCGGATGACCCTGAAAACACCATCTTGAAGAGGTTCAAGAAAAACAAACCCGATGAGGATACGACCGACGCCGAGCCCGCAGCGCCCGGCGCCGCGGATGGCTATTCCAAACCTGCCCGCGACAGCCTGAAAAAGCTGATCGATGGCAAACCGGCGGGACGCTAGGCGTTCTTAGTTTCTCGCGACACCTGAAAGGCGCGATGGATCCGATGCAGAGCCCTTCCGACGACGCGAGCACCACCATGCGAAATCCCGATCTTGACGGCGACATGCTCCGCGAAAAATGCGGTGTATTTGGTATCTACGGCCATCCCGATGCGGCGGCGATCACCGCGCTCGGTCTCCACGCCCTCCAGCATCGTGGCCAGGAAGCGGCCGGCATCGTCGCCTTCGACGGCAAGCGTTTCCATTCCGAACGTCGCCTCGGCCTCGTCGGCGACACCTTCTCCCGCCGCGAAGTGATCGAGCGTCTGCCTGGGACCGCCGCCGTCGGCCACACCCGCTACTCCACCACGGGCGAAACCATTCTCCGCAACGTCCAGCCGCTATTCGCCGAACTCAATGCCGGCGGTTTTGCAGTGGCCCATAACGGCAACCTCACCAACGGTCTGACCCTGCGCCGCGAGCTCGTGAAGAACGGCGCGATGATGCAGTCGACCACCGATACCGAGGTGATCCTGCACCTCGTCGCGCATTCCAAGCGCAACCGTTTCATCGACCGCTACATCGAAGCCCTGCGCGCCATCGAAGGCGCCTATGCGCTGGTGTCGCTGACCAACAAGAAGCTGGTCGGCGCCCGTGATCCGCTCGGCATCCGCCCGCTGGTGCTGGGTGAACTTGACGGCTCGCCGATCCTCGCCTCGGAAACCTGCGCGCTCGACATCATCGGCGCCAAGTACATCCGCGACATCGAGCCTGGCGAAGTCATCGTGTTCGATGAGAACGGCGCGCAGAGCCACAAGCCGTTCGCGCCGCAAGCGCCGCGCCCCTGCATCTTCGAATATATCTACTTCGCACGTCCGGACTCGATCGTCGGCGGACGCTCGGTTTACGACACCCGCAAGGCGATGGGCGAACAGCTCGCCCGCGAGACCCATGTGGAAGCCGACGTGATCGTGCCGGTGCCGGACTCCGGCGTGCCTGCCGCGATCGGCTATTCCCGCGCCTCGGGCGTGCCGTTCGAACTCGGCATCATCCGCAATCACTATGTCGGCCGTACCTTCATCCAGCCGACCCAGAGCGTGCGCGAACTCGGCGTGCGCATGAAACATTCGGCCAACCGCGCTGCCATCGAAGGCAAGCGCATCGTGCTGATCGACGACAGTCTGGTGCGCGGCACCACTTCGAAGAAGATCGTCAAGATGATGCGCGACGCCGGCGCCAGGGAAGTCCACTTCCGCATCGCCTCGCCGCCGATCACCCATCCCGACTATTACGGCATCGACACGCCGGACCGCGCCGGCCTGTTGGCCGCCACGCACACGCTGGAAGAAATGCGCGACCTCATCGGCGCGGATTCACTGGCCTTCGTCTCGGTCGACGGCATCTACCGCGCCATGGGCGAACCCGGCCGCGATCCCGCCCATCCGAAATTCGCCGACCACTGCTTCACCGGCGACTATCCGACCCCGCTCACCGATATGAGCGAGATCGATGCCCCGCGGCAGCTCTCGCTGCTGGCGGAAGCGAGCTGAGCGCAGTCTTATCGGGTGTCATCCCCGCGAAAGAGGGGATCCATAGCCACGATCTAATTTGTTTGGCTCTGGATTAGACACGACCACCTTTCCGCATCATAACCCTCCCGTGTATGGATCCCCGCCTTCGCGGGGATGACGCCTGAGATTTATGAGCCGCGCCATGACCCTTCCCCTCGCCTCCCGCATCGCCCTCGTCACCGGCGCCTCGCGCGGCATCGGCTACGCCACCGCGCTGGCGCTGGCCAAGGCCGGCGCGCACATCGTCGCCGTGGCGCGCACCCAGGGCGGCCTCGAGGAACTCGACGACGCGATCCGCGCCGAGGGTGGCGGCAGCGCCACGCTGGTTCCGCTGAACATCACCGACCTCGACGGCCTGTCGCGCCTCGGCGCCGCTTTGCATGAGCGTCATGGCAAGCTCGATATTCTGGTCGGCAATGCCGGCGTCGCCGGCCCGTCGTCGCCGCTCGGCCATATCGAGCTGAAGGCCTGGAACGACACCATGGCCACCAACCTCACCGCGAACTTCCAGCTCATCCGCTGCATGGAGCCGCTGCTGCAGCAGTCCAACGCGGGCCGCGCCGTGTTCCTCACATCCGGCACCGCCAGCAAGGCCTCCGCCTATCGCGGCCCCTATGCCGTCTCCAAGGCCGCGCTGGAAACATTGGTGCGCGTCTGGGCCAACGAGACCGCCACGACGAAGATCCGCGTCAACCTGTTCAACCCCGGCCCAATCCGCACCCACATGCGCGCCATCGTGATGCCCGGCGAAGATCCCGAGACACTCGATACACCGGCGCAGGTCGCAGAGCACATCGTGCCGTTGTGTCTGCCATCCTGGACGGAGACCGGGAAGTTCGTCGACTACAAAACCGGCAAGGTGATGGGCTTTCATCCGCCGTCGTGACGATTTCGTAGAACGACCCTCACTCCGTCATGGCCGGGCAAAGCGCGAAGCGCGGCTTCGCTAGATGTCCCGGCCATCCACGTCCAACGTTGCGGCCGAGGAGTGGACGCCCGGAACAAATCCGGGCATGACGACCGAGAGTGCACAGGATTGACTCTTCCCAATCTCAAGCCTTCACTCCCTCCCAAGCGGGACAACCCGCACCGACAATCAGGGAGGTCGTCATGGCGTCGCCAACTCATCGCGCGCGGTCACTGCGTGCACTTGCAACCGCAGCCCTCGCTTTCGCCGCGCTGTCCCTCGCACCTCCCTCCTCCCGCGCCGCCGATATCCCCCGCTTCGAGGTCGACGCGTCCTGGCCGAAGCCGCTGCCGAACAACTGGATCCTCGGTCAGGTCGGCGGCATCACGACCGACAAGGACGGCCATGTCTGGGTGATCCATCGCCCGCGCTCGCTGACCGATGACGAGAAAGGCGCGGCACTCAATCCGCCGCGTTCGAAGTGCTGCGTCTCCGCGCCGCCCGTGCTGGAATTCGATGCCGCCGGCAATCTGCTACGCTCATGGGGCGGGCCTGGCGAAGGCTATGAGTGGGTCGGCCGCGAGCATGGTATCGAGGTCAGCGATGACGGCTTCGTCTGGGTCGGTGGCAATCTCGACAACGACAATGCGATCCTGAAATTCACCACTGACGGCAAGTTCGTGATGCAGATCGGCAAGATCGCGCCGAGCAAGGGCAGCAACGACACCACGCAGCTCGGCAAGCCCGCCGAGACGGCCATCGACAAGGATGCCAACGAAATCTACGTCGCTGACGGCTACGGCAATCGCCGCGTCATCGTATTCGACGCCACCACCGGCGCCTACAAGCGGCACTGGGGCGCCTATGGCAACAAGCCGAATGACGACAAGCAGGCGGCTTACGACCCGAACGCGCCGGTGGCACAGCAATTCGGCAATCCCGTGCATTGCGTGAAGCTCGCCAATGACGGCCTTGTCTATGTCTGCGACCGCATCAATAACCGCGTGCAGGTGTTCAAGAAAGACGGCAGCTTCGTGAAGGAGTGGTTCTACGAAAAGGCCACGCTTGGAAATGGCGCGGTTTGGGATCTCGCGGTGTGGCCCGACCCGAAACAGAGCTGGCTCTTGACCGCCGACGGCGAGAACAACGAGATCCGCGTCATCAATCGCGACGATGGCAAGGTCGTCGGCACCTTCGGCAGAAATGGCCGCCAAGCCGGCCAGTTCCACTGGATTCACGCCATGGCTGTCGATGCCAAGGGCAACGTCTATACAGCCGAAGTCGACACCGGAAAGCGCATCCAGAAGTTCAGGCTGGTCTCGGATGCGCTGAAGTAATCATCGCGACAAGTTATAATCAGACCGACGGGTTCTGGTCCCGATGACGCGTGCCCCATGCTGATGCATGCGAACAATGGAGCTGTCCATCATCTGGACAGCCGCATTGTTCGCGCTCCCGGTTTGGGAATTTGAATCACTGACGTTCAGCCAAACGCAATGGCCCTGGTCCGGCTCTCGCCCTTCGGGACGAAGCCGACAATCCATGCTAGTCTCGCGCGCCATCAAACGGACGACGGGTGATAGCAATGCTGGAAACCGACAAGTTGTTCGCTGGCTCGATTCCGGAAAACTACGACCGCTATATGGTGCCGTTGATTTTCGAGCCCTACGCCGCAGATCTTGCACAACGCGCAGCGTCTTTCTCGCCAGGCGCCGTTCTGGAAATCGCCGCGGGCACCGGGGTTGTCACCCGCGCGCTGGCGCCAAAACTGTCCCCTGGCGCAAGCTATATTGTCACCGACCTCAACCAGCCGATGCTCGACTACGCCGCATCGCGACAAGCTCCCGACGATAGCATCAGATGGCGACAAGCGGATGCTCTGGCGCTCCCGTTTGAAAATGCCGCCTTCGATCTCGTGTGTTGTCAGTTCGGTGCGATGTTCTTTCCCGACCGCCCAGCCGCCTACCGCGAAGCGAAGCGAGTTCTGAAGCCCGGAGGGCATCTTCTATTCAATGTATGGGATCGCATCGAGGACAATGTATTTGCTGACGATGTGACGAATGCTCTCGCAAAGATCTTTCCGGACGACCCGCCGCGCTTTCTGGCGCGCACGCCACACGGCTACCACGATACGGCACTGATCCATCGCGAGCTGGAGGACGCAGGTTTCTCCCACGTCACGATCGAGACGAGAGCCGAACAAAGCCGCGCATCCTCGCCGCGGCTTCCAGCCGTTGCCTATTGTCAGGGAACTGTTCTTCGCACCGAAATTGAAGCCAGAGACGCCGGAAAACTGGAAGCTGCAACCGACTACGCAGCATCTGAAATTGCGCGCAGACATGGCAACGGCGAGATTGCTGCCAAGATTCAGGCGCATGTGATCGTGGCTGTGGCCTGAATGTCGGAATATCCCGCACCGACACTTCGCGTGGCCAGGCTTCCGTGAGTTTCGAACCGTTCTATGTCACGTCCTCATCAATAACTTGAGCTGAACGGTGGTACCGTCTATCTCTGCCGGACAATCAGGAGCATCCTGACCGCAGGAACCGGTGATGAGCGAGATTTCCGATAGCGACATCAGCGCCGTCGGCGACATGATTGATGATCTCGTCATACAGACAACGTATCGTCTGTATCGATCAGCTATCGTCCCGTTCTCAATGATCACCGCAACGCATCGAATCCCGTCTTGTTCGAACGCGTGACATCATGACCCTCTGGAAGAGCACGATCGCGAGGCTCTTTACGTCACATCGCGCTCATCTCGAAACGCTGGTGCGTCGCCGGGTTCGTGATCGTGAAGTAGCTTCGGAGATCGTCCAGGATGTCTTCGCCAGGGTACTTGCTGCCGGTACCAATGGCTCGGACGAAGACAACAAGCGCGTCCTGTACGCCGCGGCCCGGAACGCCGCAATCGATCACAATCTGACGGCATCGCGGCGGCATCATATGCTCGCCGACGTGCTGCCTGAACAACTCAGTCCCGGGCAACCATCGGAAGATGCAGCATTGCAGGCGCGCGAAGCCGTCGCTGCACTGGATCGCGCGCTCGCGCAGCTCCCCGCCCGAACCCGCGAGATCTTCGTTCGCCGACGTGTCAATGGCGAGTCCAATGCCGAGATCGCACAGCGGTTCGGCATTTCCGTAAGTGCCGTCGAAAAACATCTGCTACGCGCCATGCAGCACTGCCGCGCCGCCGTGGACGATCATCTCAACCTCGCCAGCAAAGATTTCCGCTAAAATGGATGTGGGTTCTTTCTCGTCGCTCGTTGTAAAGGTAGGAGTAGCTGGAACGCTTCTAACGGCAGGAGCATTCCCGCGTCGCCTTTTCGATCGATCGAAGGAATTGCTGATGAAACCTGGCGACCGGCCAACGAAAGCACAGTGCGCCGCCGCTGATCTTTGGCTCATCCGACGCGACGGGACGACAACCGAGGCCGACGAGGCATCCTTTCGGCAATGGCTCGATGAGGATCATCGTCATCAACTTGCCTATCGTGAAGCAGCGACGATCTGGCAGCAGCTTGAGGAGCCTGCCATTCGACTGGCTGCACGCGACCATCGTCGCGGCAACATCGCTGCCCGGCGCCGGATGGGATGGTGGCCGGCATTGCCGGCAGCGATCGCCGCGGCCTGCGTCATCTGGTTCGTCAATCCATCGATGCTCGAGAACTGGCAGGCAGATATTGTCACGGCGCGTGGTCAGGTGATCGCCCGGGACCTGCCGGACGGCTCCCGCCTGAACATCGGTGCCGACACTGCCCTGGACTTAGACTTCAAGGATGGTCGACGCCGGGTCGTTCTACGCCGTGGCCAGGCCTTCTTCGATGTAAAGCCAGACCAGACCGCCTTCACGGTCGACGGCGGCGCAGGCGAAATCCGCGTGCTCGGGACTGCCTTCAATATCGACCGGACGGCCGATGGTGTCGAGGTGACAGTTCAGCGCGGACTGGTGTCGGTCGCCGGCCAGGACCGCGATGCGACCGTCAAGCTATCGGCAAACCAGCATGTGCGCGTGTCCGGCGGAAAGCTCGGCGCCGTTGAAACCGGAGACATCGATGCCAGGCTCGCGTGGATATCCGGCCGTCTGGTCTTCGACCGCGTCCCGCTGCATCGGGTCGTCGAAGCGCTGCAGCGCCAGACGTCAAGCCGCATCGTCATCCGCGGTCGCTTCAGCGATCTGCTCGTCTCCGGCACGTTTCCGACCACGAATGTCGATGAAAGCCTCACAGCCATTGCCGGCATGATCGAGGGCAACGTCGCCCATCTCACCCCTTGGGTGACTGTCATCTACTAAACTCCTCCGCTGTTTACCGGAATTCTAAACCGCAACACCCACAGACCTGATGTGGGTTTGATTTCGTGACTCGTTGAACTGGATGAAGAGCAGACGCTCTTCGCGGCGCTGGGGCGGCGCACAGCAAACAACGAGAGAGCGGAGTTCGTGCGTAATGCGGTTCGGGGGTGGACGGGGCGTCGCTCGCCATGTGGCGAGCGGGCTGATCGGCATATTGCCGTTGATCACGACAATACCGGCCTTTGGCCAAAACAATGTCGACGCAACAGCGACTACCCCTGCGACTTACCCGTTCAACATTTCCGCCAAGCCTCTTGCAGCGGCAATTGCGGATCTCGGCGCCAGCAGCGGATGGCGCATCCTCTACACGATCCAGCTCGCGCCAGACATGCGCAGCCGGCCGTTGAACGGCAATTACACGGTGGCACAGGCGCTCGCACAGCTCCTGGCCGGCACAGGAATTACGTATCGCATCACCGGCCCGAAAGCCGCGTTGCTGATCGATCCGTCGCAGAGCCGCGCGGGGCCCGTCCCTTCCGGCGACGGCGTCCAACTCGATACGATCGTCGTCGATGCGGCCAGGAGCGATAATACGACGGGCTCCGGCTATCAGGGAACACCGGACTGGGTCTATCAGCGACCGGCAGCCATCAGCGTGATTTCCCGCGAGGCGATCGAGAGCAGCCCGACGCGCAATGCGCGCGATCTCCTGGATAATGTGGCCGGCGTCTATGCCAATCGCTCGGCGGCGCAGAACCCTGGCATCAGCGTCAATATCCGCGGCCTGCAGGACCAGGACCGCATTGCCACCATGATCGACGGCGCGCGGCAGAATTTCCAGCGCAGCGGCCACGGTGCGACGCAACGGACCTATGTCGACACCGCCTTCCTGCGCCAGATCGACGTGGAGAAAAGTACGACGTCGGGCGTCGGCAGCGCCGGTGCGCTTGGCGGCCTGGTCAATTTTCGCACCTTCATCGCCGACGATTTGATCAAGCCCGGCAACCAGTATGGCGGCGTGGTGAATGCCACCACGGGTACCAACGCCTACAATTTCGATGGCTCGACGGCAGCAGCCGTCCGCGTGTCGGAACGCTTCTCGGTGCTCGGCGGCGTCAGCTACAAGAATATCGGCGCCTACGATATCGGCAAGAACGGTACCATCGGTGATGGCATGAAGGCCTATGACGGCAATGTCTTCCTGTTCTCCGGCCAGGAGGTGTTCTCGACGATCCTCAAGGCCGAGGCGCTGACGACCGAGGACGTGAAGATCACGATCGGCTGGCTGCATAACGATTCCCGGTACAATACCGGAAACTACGATGACACGATCGCACGCGGCGGAATCCTGAAGTCCAGCGAGCAAGTCGCCAACGACACGTTCACGTCCGCGGTCGACTGGAATCCGGGCAATGACATCGTCGATCTGAAAGCCAAGCTCTATTACAACCACCTCAAGAACGACACGGTTTCCGATGGCGCATTTGCACTGACCGGGCCATCGAATTTCGTGTTCTCGACACTGGGCGGAAGCGTCGAGAATACCAGCCGTTTCGCGACCGGCATCGGTGCACTGGCACTCAATTACGGCGTGGAAGCGTTCAGCGACACCGGCAAGACGACGCTGCAGCGCGGTTTTGTCGCTGGCAACGGTGTCGACTATTCGAGCACGCTGACCGGCGGCACGCCGAGCGGAAACCGCGACGTCGCCAGCGGTTTCGGCACCGCGACTCTCAAGCCGGCGGAATGGGTGACCCTGATCGGCGGCGTCCGTTACGACTGGTATCATGTCGCGGGCAATGCGACGATCTACGGCGAAAGCCAAGAGATCGTCGGGCAACGGATGACCAATCCCGGAAGACCGGCCATCTGCAATGCGCGCGGCTGCGGCGCAGCCGTCCCACCGACATATGTGCCTATCATTGGCACCGTTTATAGGCCGTACAATCTCGATGTCGATAAATCGGGCGGGACCTGGCTCCCGAATTTCACGGTCGCGTTTCAACCAGTCGATTGGCTGCAGCCCTTCGTAAAATACTCCAAGAGCTATCGGCCGCCAACGATCATGGAATCATTCCTGAACGGCGGCCACGATGCAAATGAGATCAATGGCTACGCCCCGAACCCGTTCCTGCGTCCGGAACGCGGCGACACCTACGAGGCCGGCTTCAATGTTCTGGCCAACGGCATCCTGACCGAGCGCGACACCGTGCGCTTCAAGGCCGTCGGCTTCTATCGCGAGATCACCGACTATATCAGCTTCGGTCAGAATCGAGAATGCGAACAACGCACAACAATACACCTCCTACGTCAATCTCAACGGCGTCACGCGAATGAAGGGCGTCGAGATCGAGGCTAACTACGACGCGCGCTTCCTCTATATCGGTGGCACCGTCACGCGCATCGACACAGATTTCGCCAACAGTTTCACCAGCCCAACAGGGCGGGACATGCCGATCAACAGCGGCCTCGGCGCCCCTGTCATCTTCGAGCAGCCGAAACTGCGCGTCACCATCGATGCGGGCATCCGGCTGCTCGATGAGAAGCTCACGCTCGGAACACGTATCGTCGATGTATCGAAGACCGAGCCCGCCATGGGTTCACTCCGGAGTGGATACGATATGCCGGCCTATCGCGTCTACGACATCTATGGGTCCTACGCCTTCGACGAAGCGACCAAACTACGATTCGCGGTGAACAATCTCACCGACGTCGCCTATGCGCCCGCCGTCGGCGCCAATTTCTACGCCGCACCGGGCCGTACCGCGACGGTGTCGCTGAACTACAAATTCTAGGAATTCCCGCCCCATTGGCGTGGATGGAGGCCCGCCACAAGGCGGGCAAAACAAGCAGAGAAGGGTTTCGAGAATGGCACTCAATCTTCAGCTTACGGCAGCAAGCAGCGACCTCGCGACATATCTGGCGTCGTACGACGCCAACTTCACCTACAATGGAAACGGCTGGTTCTCCACCTCGTTCACCGGCCAGGATCAGTGGTCGGCCGGTGTCGATACCGAAGGAACCGACAATAGTCTGCCTTCCGTCATCATGAATATCCATGACTACAGCTATTCGCCCGGTGCATTCAACGGCGACGTGGAATCGCTCTCACTCGGTCATAATCTTGAATATGTGCCGGCCACGGATCTGTGGGTGCAAGATCAGGAACTGATCATCACCAATAGCAGTGGCTACATGCCCGTCACCACCACCTTCAATCAGGCGATCTATTCGCTTTCGCATGGCGGGCAGGTCGATGGCGGGACGTTCTTCGGTCAGTCATTCGCTGGTCTGACCGACTATTTTGCCGAACAAGGGACGAACCAGACCGGTACCGCTGGCGACGATGTTCTCGTCAGCTTCGCTGGCGACGACGTTCTGACCGGCAATGGGGGCGTGCTGGTCGATACGTTCCTCTGGAGCGCGAATTACTACGATACTGCCGCCGGCACTGCAGCGCAGGGCTGGGCGACGACGTCATCACGGATTTCTTCGACGGCGCCGACCAGATCCAGATCTCCGGCTTCGGCTGGGCCAATGCCACAGCATTCCAGGGCGCAGGCGGCAGCCTGTCCGGCAATGTCCTCACCTATGCCGACGCGACCAACGGCCTGACCAGCACCATTACGGTGAATTTCGCTGGCGGCGGCACGCTGGACTGGAGCGATATCGCCTTCGTCTAACGGGCTTCGCTGCGAATTCGCAGCCACGCAACCTGCTGACGCGACACTGATGTCGCGTCAGCCCCTTGCATCGGGGTCGCCCGCAAGCTGATCACGACGCGCTGCCGGATCACGACGTCCCGACAACCCAAATCCTGAGGAACGACAATGGCACTGACTGTCACCTACAGCGAAGCAAGCAGCAATCTGCCCGCTTACCTCGACAACTGGATCGACAATTTCGAATATCGCGGCGCCGGAAATTTCAACGCCGTGAAGAACACAACCGACCAATGGTATGCCGGCACACGCATCGTCGGCGGTGTCGATAACGACAAGTCGTCGATCATCGTGAGCGGCGATGACTTCTCCTATACGCCGGGCGTTATCGATGGCACGGTCACCAACCTGACACTTGGTAGCAATCTGGCTTATGTCTCATCGACCGACCTGTGGGTCCAGGATCCCGGTCTGTCGATCGGATTCAGCGGCGCAACGCTGACGCCGGCCTTCGATGCCGCGATCACCGACCTGTCGCAGAATGGCAGCCTGAACGGCCTCTACGGCTACTTTGCCGAACAGGGCACCATTCAGACCGGCACCGCCGGCGACGATGTCATGCTGAGCTTCGGTGGCAATGACAGCTTCACTGGCGGTCTTGGCAACGATACGCTCGTTTTCGCCGACGGATGGGCCAATGACGTCGTGCTGGATTTTCACGCAGCCGCGGGCGATTTCGACGTCCTCGACCTGCAGGGCGTGACCAACATCTCGAACTATGTCGACCTGTTCTTCAACCACAGCAACTGGTGGGACAATAGCAACGTGCTCACCATCACCGATGGCGCGAACTCGATCCAGCTCGATGGCTATGTCGGGACAGACATGCTTGGTCTGATCCTGGACGGCCACTTCACCGTCTGAGCAGAGCTGTCGTGGTGAAAGCTCCGCAGCGCATTCCGTCGCAGCCATTGGCTGCGGCGGCCATCTCGCCACTCAAGCCCGCCATCGCGGGGATCGCCGTGATCAGCGGCATCGTGAACGTGCTCGCGCTGACCGCGCCGCTGTTCATGTTGCAGGTCTATGACCGCGTCCTGGCCAGCCGCAGCGTTTCGACGCTGATCGGCCTCGGTGTGCTGGCGGCCACGCTCTACACCTTTCAGTCCCTTTTCGACATCATTCGATCGCGCATTCTGCTGCGCATCGGCGAGTGCTTCGATCATCGGCTCTCCGACCGCGTGCATGATGCCGTTGTCGGCCTGCCGCTTGAGATGCCTTTGCCAGGCGATGGCCTGCAGCCATTGCGCGATCTCGACAATGTGCGCGGCTTCCTGTCCGGCCCCGGTCCCACCGCCTTCTTCGACCTGCCGTGGATGCCGTTCTACCTCGCCATCTGCTTCGTGTTTCACTTCTGGATCGGCATCACGGCCCTCGTAGGTGCCGTCATCCTCATATCCCTCACCCTTCTCACCAATGCCCGCTCCAGGGGACCCGCCCGCGAGACCGTCCAGCATGGCATGTTTCGCAACGCGCTGATGGAGGCCAGCCGTCGCAATGCCGAAGTGGTGCGCGCAATGGGCCTCGGCGGCCGGATGGCCGCGCGCTGGCATCGCACCAATTCGGATTATCTGGCGGCCAATCGCCGGGCTGGCGATGTGGCAGGAGGCCTCGGCGGCGTGGCCCGCGCGCTGCGTGCGCTGCTGCAGTCGACCATGCTCGGCGTCGGCGCCTATCTCGTGATCAGGCAGGAAGCCAGCGCCGGCGTGATGGTGGCGAGTTCGATCATGATGGGCCGCGCGCTCGCGCCCGTGGATCTGGCCATCTCGACATGGAAGCCGTTCCTGATGGCGCGGCAGAGCTGGGCACGGCTCGATGAATTGCTGACGCGCATGCCGGAAGCCCCGAAGACGATGGCACTGCCACGCGCCCATATCGATCTGCGCGTCGAGGCGATGACCATCGCGCCGCCCGGAGAGAAACGCCCGACGGTCACGGGGCTGAGCTTTACCGTTTCCGCCGGAAGCGCTCTTGGCATCATCGGCCATAGTGGCAGCGGCAAGTCCACACTGGCACGCGCACTGGTCGGGGCCTGGCGCCCGGCCAGCGGCAAGGTGCGCATCGACGGCGCCAGCTTCGACCAGTGGGACCGCGAGATGCTCGGTCGCGATATCGGTTATCTGCCGCAGGGCGTCGAACTGTTCGATGGCACCATTGCCGAGAACATCTCCCGCTTCGAAGACGACCCGGACTCCGAGGCCATCGTCGCTGCGGCCAAAGCTGCCGGCGTACATGATCTCATCCTGCGCCTGGAACATGGCTACCAGACACGGATTGGCGAAGCCGGCTCCGCCTTGTCCGCCGGCCAGCGCCAGCGCATCGGGCTGGCACGCGCGCTCTATGGCGATCCATTCCTGGTCGTGCTCGACGAGCCCAACGCCAATCTCGACGTCGAGGGCGAAGCAGCGGTCATCCGGGCCATCGCCGCCATACGCGAGCGCAAGGGCATTGCCATCGTCATCGCTCATCGTCCGAGTGCGATCGGCGCTGTTGACCTCGTCCTGGTGATGGAAGGCGGTCGCGCCAAGGCATTCGGTCCGCGCGCGGACGTCCTCAGCAAAGCACTGAAGGCTCCCGCCCCCGCAGTACACGGCAGCGGCACGACGACCGGCCATACGGCCAGCGCGCGGTCTCTCGTGCCGCTGCGGGTGATCGCCAATCCCGCTGACAAGTCGGGAATGAGCACACATCCTCACGACGATATGGAAGATCGCGATGTCCGATAGCAATGTCTCGGCGGTCTCCCACTCGATCCTGCGTCACCTCGGCATCGCCACGCTGGCAGGTGTTGTGCTGGTGGGCGGCATCGGCAGATGGGCTGCGGCGACCAATCTGGCCGGCGCAATCGTCGCCGCAGGACACTTCGTCGTGGATACCAACGTCAAGAAGGTCCAGCACCCGACCGGCGGCGTGGTCGGTGAGATTCTGGTCCGCGAAGGACAGCGCGTGATTGCAGGCGACATTGTAATGCGCCTCGACGCGACGCAGACGCGCGCCAATCTCGCCATCGTAACCAAACGGCTCGACGAATTCGCAGTGCGACGGGCGCGGCTCCGCGCCGAGCGCGACGAGGCCGACGTCCTCGCCTTCCCCGACGAGATCAGATCGCGCGCCGCCGATCCGGAGATCGCGCAGCTCATGGCAGGCGAGAACAGGCTGTTCGAACTGCGCCGCGATGCCCGCCTGGGCCAGAAGGCGCAGCTTCGCGAACGCGCGCTTCAATACGGCAAGGAAGTGCGCGGCCTCGTGGCTCAGGAGGAAGCGAAAATTCGCGGCATCGGTCTGATCCAACGCGAACTGAGAGGCGTGCGCGAACTCTGGGAGAAAGGGCTGGTACCCATTCAGCGGATGATGGCGCTGGAACGCGAAGCGGCAAACCTTGACGGCGAACGCGGCCGGCTCGTCGAAGCGCAGGCGCAATCCGGCGGCAAGATTTCCGAAACACAGCTGCAGATGATTCAGGTCGACCAGGATCTCCGCAGCGAAGTCGCCAGCAGCCTGCGCGACATCGAGGGCCAGACGGCGGAATATGTCGAACGGAAGGTGACTGCAGAAGATCAGCTCAAGCGGATCGATATTGTCGCGCCGCAAAGCGGACTGGTCCACGAGCTCGCGGTTCACACCGTTGGCGGCGTGATTTCGCCGGCCGACACGGTCATGCTGATCGTACCCGACAGCGACAGGCTGGCACTTGAAGTACAGATCAACCCGCAGGACATCGACCAGATACGGCTCGGCCAGCCAGCCGTGCTGCGCATGTCGGCCTTCAACCAGCGTACCACTCCCGAACTGAACGGCAGCGTCAGCCGCATCGCCGCCGACCTGACGCTGGATCAGAAGTCCGGGCTTTCCCATTACATCGTGCGGATCACCATCCCGCCGCAGCAACTGGCGCGCCTCGGTAAACTCGCTTTGGTTCCGGGGATGCCTGCGGAAGCCTTCATTCAGACCGGCGAACGCACAGTCCTCTCTTTTCTGGTCAAGCCCATCGGCGACCAGATTGCACGATCATTTCGCGAGGAATAGCCGGTTCAAGTCGAGGTCACCCCCTGCGCATGGGGCTGGGATACGGCTTCGCCGACTTCGCGCCGTCACGCCAGCGACCCGGCGCTATTCCGGTCACGCGCTTGAACGCGCGATTGAAGGCCGCTTCGGAGTCGTAGCCGACATCGCTGGCGATGACAGCAAGACTGTCGCTACCCGTTCGCATGCGCTCCGCTGCCAACTGCATCCGCCAGCTGGTCACATATTCGATCGGAGCCTGGCCCAACACCTCGTTGAAGCGCTCGGCGAGCACCGTGCGCGACGTACCGCATTCGCGGGCCAGATCATCAACCGTCCAGCGATGACCAGGATTTCCGTGGACATGCCACATCGCACGTCCGAGCACAGGATCGTTCAGCGCCGCGAACCAGCCATGCGCGCTTGGCGGCAATCCCGCAGCGTAGCGACGCAGCACCTCGACGAACAGCAGTTCCATCAGCCGGCCGAGCATGATCTCACTGCCGGGCGTCGCATCTTCGGTCAGTGAGAGAATTTCGCGCACCGTCGTGGCGAGAACCGCACTCACCTTGTCGTCGCCGGCGCGATCGATCAGCATCGGCGGCAGGGTTCGAAAGACCGGAGAATGCAGCAACTCCGACGATCTCGATAAAGCCGCAGACCATGCGGGTCTCCCGCCCTCCGCCGCCATGCTCGATCGTCCACATGCCGGATAGTGGACCGGCACGCACCAGTTCCATCGCGGAACACAACTCGGCGCCGTCGCCGCTGTAGAACCTGTGCGTGTCGGCGAACGGCATCAGCAGAACGTCGCCCGCGGCAATGGTGCCTCGCTCGCCACTGGCGAGTTCAACGGTGCATTCGCCCGCCGCGATCAAATGAAAAATGCTGACATGGCGCAAATGCGCCATCGGAGTGCGCTCGTCGAAATGTTTCGGACTGATGAGGCCGAATGGCTCGGTCAGGCTGGCGTTCAGAAATACCGATCCGCTGAGCCGGATCGACCGCAGCATATCTGCGAGCAAATCCCCACCGCGATCAATATCCGGCGTCGCTGCAAATGATGGCGGTGTCTCGATCATGCGAGGTCCTGAACCTCCGATCATCGTCCGCTGCCCCAACCATGCGCGGCATGTGGCGCATTGTATCCGATGGAGACGATGATGATCAAGAAACGGCTGTCGAAAGCCGCCGATCGTAGCTTCAGCTTGATTGCAGCAATGTTGATGCGGCGCGCCATTGCGCGGCTGATCCGCATCGACGACAGATCGCTATCCAAGGCTGGATTATCGCGCGCCGCGGTGGCCGAGTTCCTTGAGAGCCCGGTTCGGACCGACCCGCACCGCTTCTTCAGCCGCAAGCATGCGCAGCGCGATCTGCAAGACAGCGATACCGCACGCGGGTCGATCCAAGTGTCTCTGGCCCAACCGGACCCGATTCATCTTCAGCCAGATGACTCGATCGTTTTCGACAACCATCACGCGCAGACCGATACGCTTCACCGGGGAACCATCATGCATGCGATCCGACAAATGGTGAGCTTCCGCATGCGAATCCTGACGGCCGGCGTGCTCGTCGCCGTCGGCGCCCTGAGCGCTTGCTCCGGCAGCCTGCCCGATCACAATGCGGCACAAATCCGCCGTGATCAGCCCGCGCGCTGTCAGCTGCGGCCGAATCTCATTCGTCTATCGCCGATCATGCCGTCGAGCGAGCGCGTGGCCGAGGCATCCCTCCTCCCCAGGCCGCCGCGCGCCAGGCAACCCGAAGCGCGCGCGGGTCCTCCAGGACGGGCCGGCTAAGGAAACGCTTGGTTCAAATCGACAAGACAACCAACAAAGGATAGTTTCATGACCCGCTTCATTGCACTCATCTACGGGCTCGCATCCTACGCGATCTTCTTCATCACGATCCTTTACGCCATCGGTTTCGTCGAAGGAATGATGGTACCAAAAGACATCAACGCCGGAACGCAGGTTCCGTGGCTGGAAGCTGTGCTCGTCAATCTCGCCCTGATGTCGCTGTTCGCAATCCAGCACAGCGTCATGGCGCGGAAGTCGTTCAAGCAGTGGTGGACGCAATATGTCCCGGTTTCGGTCGAGCGCAGCACCTATGTGCTGTTCGCGAGCCTGAGCTTGTTGCTACTATTCTGGCAGTGGCGCCCGATGCCGGCGATCGTCTGGCAGATCAGCAATCCACAACTGGCCATGGCCATGACGGGGCTTTCCCTGTTCGGATGGGTCATCGTCTTCACCAGCACATTCCTGATCAACCATTTCGAGTTGTTCGGCGTGCAGCAGGTGGTGCAGAATCTGTCTGATCAGAAGCCGTCAGCGCCGGTGTTTCGCACACCGCTTTACTACAAGCTTGTACGCCACCCGATCTATCTCGGCTTCATCATCGCCTTCTGGGCGACGCCGATGATGACGGTCGGGCACCTGTTGTTCGCGGCCGTCACCACCGCCTACATCTTCGTCGGGATCTTCCTGGAAGAGCGCGATCTCGTCGAGCTGTTCGGTGACGACTATCGCCGCTACCGCGATCGGGTGTCGATGATCCTGCCGTGGCGCAAATCAGAGCGTCCGCCTACGCAGAGGCATGCCAATCCGTTCGGGCTCAGCGGCGAGCGATAGAACACAAAACGGAAACGCCGGATCGCGTGCACCGCGATCCGGCTTTTTTGCTGGCTGATCAGTTCGGCCGCTTGCGCTTATGCGCGAACGGGTTCGCCTTCTCGCGCAACGTGATGCGGATCGGCGTGCCCGGCAGGTTGAAGGCCTCGCGCAGCGTATTGGTGAGATAGCGCAGATAGCTCGTCGGCACCGCATCGGCGCGCGAGCAGAACACGATGAAGCTCGGTGGACGTGCTTTCGCCTGGGTGACGTAGTTCAGTTTCAGCCGGCGACCTGATACCGACGGCGGCGGATTCTTGTCGATCGCATCCTCGAACCAGCGATTGAGGCCTGCGGTGGGAATGCGGCGATTCCAGACCGCGTAGGAATCCTGTATCGCCTTCATCAGCCGTTCGACGCCCTCGCCCATCAGCCCGGAGATCGCTACGACCGGCACCCCCCTGATCTGCGGCAACAAGTGATCGGCATCGGTGCGCAGCGCGCCAATCAGGCCGCCTTGCTTTTCGACGAGATCCCATTTGTTGACCGCGATCACCAGCGCGCGTCCCTCGCGCTCAACCAGATCGGCAATGCGCAGATCCTGTTCCTCGAACCTGTTCTGCGAGTCCATCATCAGCACGACGACTTCGGCGAAGCGCACGGCGCGCAGCGTGTCGGCGACGGAGAGCTTCTCCAGCTTCTCCTCGATGCGCGAACGGCGACGCAGGCCGGCGGTATCGAAGATGCGGAAGTCCCGGCCCTTGTAGTTGAGCTCGACCGAAATGCTGTCGCGCGTGGTGCCCGCTTCCGGCGAGGTCAGCAGGCGCTCTTCACCGAGCAGATAGTTGATGGTCGTCGACTTGCCGGCATTTGGGCGGCCAACGATAGCGACGCGGATCGGCCGCGTCTCGATTTCTTCTTCGGGAATGATGACGTCGTCATCGTCGAATTCTTCCGGCTCTTCGACCGGCTCCGGCATCAGCACGCGCAGCGCGTCATAGAGTTCGCCCAAGCCTTCACCGTGTTCGGCCGAGATCTGGATCGGATCGCCGAGACCCAGCGCATAGGATTCCATTGCGCCGACTTCGCCGTGCTTGCCCTCGCTTTTGTTGGCGAGCAACAGCACCGGCTTGTTGGCGCGACGTGCGAAATCGGCGAAGGCGCGGTCGTTCGGCGTCAGACCCATGCGCGCATCGATGACGAAGAACAGCGCGTCGGCCAGCGCAATCGCTGTCTCGGTCTGTTCCTGCATGCGCGCGGTCAGCGAGCCCTTCGGGCCTTCATCGAGACCGGCGGTGTCGACCAGCGTGAATTCGAGATCGCCAAGCTTGCCCTCGCCCTCGCGGCGGTCGCGGGTGACGCCTGGGGTGTCATCGACCAGCGCAAGCTTCTGCCCGACCAGACGGTTGAACAGCGTGGATTTGCCGACATTGGGTCGGCCGATGATGGCAATGGTATAGGACATAGGTGATCCGTGCGCCCTTTACGGACAGCCTGTCAATGAGAGGGCGCGCGAACTCAGCGCGAGAAACTGCCCGACGGCACTGGTGCCGGGAATGGTGTGGTGGCCTGCTGGGCCGGTGCGGCTGCTGCCGGCTCATCCGGCGGCGGCGCGGTGGTGCTGCGGCGGCGGGCGACCTTCTTGCCCTGCGGCGGAGGCGGTGCGGCAGCCGTGCTGCCTTCCTCGGCCGGTGCGGCATCGGGATCGGCGGGCGCTGCGCCGTCCTGACGGACGGTGCCGACCTGAACAGAGCCACGGCTCTTCGCCTTGCGGCCCTTCGGCTCTGGCGCGCCCGGCGGCGGCTGCAGTGGGGCGGCTGCGACGGGCGCAGCCTCCTGCGCGCGCTGACGCTCAACATTCTCCTTGTAGAGATCGCGCGGCACGCCCTGCTCAAGGCCGGGGACGCCGTCGGGGAACACCGGCTTGCGGTCGCCGGGCAGCTTCTTCTTGGTGTCGAGGAAGTCGAGCATGTCGGACGGGTCCCAGCCGGTCATGCTGCCGCAGCCCGAGAGCGCGCTGGACAGCGCGATCAGGACGGCGGCGGAAACGAGGCGTTGCATCGGGCGCATGGACGACTTCTCACTCAACTCGTGATCTGAACGATCGGCTTCAGGTCAGCTTTAATTCCGCTCTTGTCTTGCTCAGCTTTTCGCGGCGGGCGGCAGCAGCGCCTGCAACGCTTCGGCGCGGGTACGCAGGCTCGCCGGCGTCTCCGCATCGTTGGACATCATGTCCAGCCACTGCCGCGTCGCCACGGCGTTGTTAGCCTTCCATGCCGACAGCGCCAGCAGCTCGCGCGCCGAATGGCGATAGGTGCTGGTATTGGTCGTCGCTGGCTCCAGGCGGGTCTGCATCGCCTCATAGGGCGTGGTCTCCAACAGCAGGCTGCCGGCGCGAATACGCGCGAGATCCTGCTCAGGTGCTGGAACGGTGCGGTCTGCGACAATGTCGTCATAGAGCTTCACTGCGGCCTGCGGGTCGCGCGAAGCAGCCTCAGCAGCGGCGCGCAGACGCGCCAGCGTGCGATAGCCGGACGGCGCCTCGGCGGCGAGCTTGGTGAAGGCGGCTTCCGCCTCGGCATGCTTGTTCTGCTCGGCCAGCTCGACCGCGCGGTCGAACGCCGCACCGGCCACGGCGGCCTTCTTGGCCTCAAGATAGCTGTAGCCACGCCAGCCACCGACGCCGACCACGATCAGAATCGCGACTGCGATGATCAGGAGCGAATACTTCTCCCAGATCTTCTTGAGCTGCTCGCGACGCAGGTCTTCGTCGACTTCATTAAATAATTCAGACACTTAAAGGTATCCTGTCCCCGATGGGCCGCGCTCACCCCGAGCGGCGCCGGGCATATACGCTCCGGCATGGCGGCGGCGATACCCTAGCGTTATGGCGCTGGCAAGGCAAAGCCAGCGCGATCAAAGCGTTATCCCGAAATGCTTAATTTCGAACGATGCCTTTTAGGCCCGTCAGTTCATGCCGCCGGCACCGCCGCTGGTGCGGCCATTGGCATTGGACCCGGCGCTGTTATCGCCGAAGGCCGAGTTGGCGTTGTTGCCGCCCAGCGCCGCATTGCCGCGGGTGTCGTTAAGCGGGCCTACGACCGGACGCGGCTCCTCGACACGATAATGGGGCTTCCGCTCCTTCTTGGCCGGATCGGCGTGGGAAACCGCGGGAAGCAGCGCCAAAACGGCGACAAAGCTCAGCAACTTCAAGGCCTTCATCATCAACATCCTTCGCGTTGCCCCTGCTCTTTCAACCCCGGCCGAA
The DNA here is from genome assembly GCF_032401055.1 of Tardiphaga sp. 709. NCBI lineage: Bacteria > Pseudomonadati > Pseudomonadota > Alphaproteobacteria > Hyphomicrobiales > Nitrobacteraceae > Tardiphaga > Tardiphaga sp. 709. The sequence continues at coordinate 832,137 of NZ_CP135529.1, forward strand.
CCGCAAAATTCCGGCGAACATCCTGCGACCGTCTTGCGTCAAACGTGCGTCAGCCCTTCGGCTTGCCACCATAGACATGTTCCGGCCCCGGAAACGCGCGCGAACGCACATCGGTGGCGTAGCCCTCGATGGCCGCCTCGATCATCGGTCCAAGATTGCCGTAGCGCTTGACGAATTTCGGCACCCGCGCCGACAGGCCGAGCATGTCTTCGAGCACCAATACCTGACCGTCACAAGCCGAGCTCGCGCCGATACCGATGGTCGGGATCGGAATCGTCTCGGTGATCTTTCGCGCGAGCGGTTCAGCCACCGCTTCAATCACCACCGAGAACGCGCCGGCTTGCGCGATAGCAATCGCATCGTTCTGGATCGGCCCCGGCACGTTCTCACCGCGCGCAATCGCTTCGGCCTCTTCCTTGCCCTGCGAGCGGAACGAACCGAGCGCTGCGATCGACTGCGGCGTCAGGCCGATATGCGCCATCACGGGGATGCCGCGCTCGGTGAGGAACGCAATGGTCTCGGCCATGCGGGCGCCGCCCTCAAGCTTCACGGCGCCGCAATGGGTCTCTTTCAGAATGCGCGCGGCGGAATGAAACGCCTGCTCTTTCGACGCTTCATAGGAGCCGAACGGCATGTCGACGACGACCAGCGACTGCTTGGAGCCGCGCATCACCGCGTGGCCCTGCAGGATCATCATGTCGAGCGTCACGGGGATCGTGGTCTCAAAACCGTGCATGACATTGCCGAGCGAGTCGCCGACGAGGATCACGTCGCAATAGCGATCAACCAATGAGGCCGTATGCGCATGATACGAGGTGAGCATCACGATCGGCTCGCCGTTCTTGCGCGCGAGAATATCTGGTGCCGTCTTGCGCTTGATGGCCGACTGAACTGACATGAACTTAAGCTCCGAACACGGGAACGCCGATCACCACCGGATGGAAGGCGAAACCCAAAGCGATATAGGCGACGATGCCGACCGCGACCGCAATCGCGTCATTCATCGGACCGCCCACCGGGATCGGCGGACCGCCGGCATCGGCGCGATGCTTCAGCGAAATGCGATCAATCACCGCCCAGGCCAGGAACGATCCGAACAGGATGATCGAGCCGAGATCACCATTGGCGAGCAGATGTGCGGCGGCCCACAGCTTGATGCCGGCGAGCATCGGATGTTTCAGCGTGGTGTAGATGCGGCCGCGGATATAGGACGCGGTGACCATGATAACCGCCGGCAGCATCAGCGCGACGGTGATGTGCTTCATCGCCAGCGGCGGCGTCCAGACATTGATCCAGCCAGTCGCGCGATATTGCGCGAAGCCCCAGATGATCAGCGCGAGGCCGACGGCGGAGATCAGCGCAAAGCCGAGCTTGTAGACGCTCTCGCCCAGACGCGCGATCAACTGCGCGCGCGCCTCGCGCCTGATGATGAACAGGTGAATGCCGAGAAACAGCACGAGGCCGAGGATCATCACGATCAGTCCCATGATGTCCAGTCCTCTCGCCCGGGCGGTTGCGTGCCGGATGGGTTGCCCGCCCTGAAATTCCCACTATGGTCCCGCCCGGCCAGCGGATTTTAGCCGCCTTTGGCGCCGGTCAGACGGCTTCCGGGTATCACTTTTCAGGGGACGCACGCAATGCTGCGAAACGACACGACATCTGACCGCTTTCGCCTTGCGCTCGCAGCGCTGTTGTTCGCAACGCTGCCCTTCGCAGCGCACGCGCAGACACCCGTCTGGCCGCCCAAGCTGGTGCGCATCATCGTGCCATTCGGCGCCGGCGCGAGCCCGGACATCGTCGGCCGCGTGCTCGCCGACAGTCTGCAGGCGCGGCATCCCGGCACCAATTTCGTGGTGGAGAATAAGCCCGGAGCCTCCGGCAATATCGGCACCGACGCCATCGCCAAATCTACACCTGATGGTTCGACCATCGGCATCTCGCTCGGCGGCCCGCTCGCCATCAACACGCTGCTGTTTGCCAAGCTGCCCTACAATCCCGACACCGACATCGCGCCGATCACGCTGCTGACGCAGCTCCCCAGCGTGCTCGCGGTGCCGACCAGCCTCGGCGTCAATACGGTCGCGGAATTCCTCGCCAAGGCCAAAGCCGATCCGAAGGGCCTCGGCTACGGCTCGATCGGCGTCGGCACGCTGTCGCAGCTCTGCATGGAAGCGATCGCGCAGAAGGCCGGCGCCAATATGGTGCACATCCCCTACCCGTCGTCCCCCGCAGCGACCACCGCGCTGATCCGCGGCGATGTGATGGTCGCGTGCCTCCCCGCCATCGGCGTGACGCCGCAGCTCGCCACCGGCGCCGTGAAGATTCTCGCCGTCACCACCGCGAAGCGCTCGCCGTTCCTGCCGGACGTCCCGACGCTCACCGAGAGCGGCATCGACGTGCAGTCCGACGCCTGGAATGCGCTGGTCGGCCCGGGCGGGCTGTCGAAGGAAGTGGTGGCGACGATCAATGCCGAAGTGACGCAGACACTGGCCGAGCCCGCCGTGATCGAGAAACTGAAGCTGCAGCTCATCACGCCGTCGCCGACCACGCCGGATCAGCTCCGCAAGCGCATGGCCGACGAGAAGGCACTGTGGGCCGAGGTGATCAAGGCGGCGAAGATCAGGATCGATTGAGGGACTTCCTAACCTCGCCCCGCCCCGCGCGAAGCGAAGCTTCGCTAGGCGGGGCGAGGTAAGAAAGACCGTCACACGAACCGGCAGTTTCGCGCGGTTTGCGCCATGCCGGACGACGACGAGGTCGGAATGCTGTAGCTCGCCTCGCTCGGTGTTTGGCCGCGTGCGGGGATGATCACCGTGCCGTGGTCCTTCACCGAGCCCTTGGCGTTGGTTACCGTGACGTCGATGCCGCAGGCGATCTTGCGGGCGCAGTTGTTCTCAAAATCCATCTTGAACGAATACTTGCCGTTGTCCTGCCAGAACCCGACATACTTGTCGCCGACGCAGGCCTTGGCTTCCTCGGTCCAGTTGTCGGGCTCGGGCCAGAACAACAGCGCGCTGCCGCCGGTGAGCGCACCGACAGCGCCAACAATCGTCGCAATCAACACGAACCTGCGTCCAAACATCGCCGCCTCCGGAGTGATTTCCCCTTCGTCGCGGCGGGTGGCTCAGCGGTTCACGCCACACGCTACTTCCCAGACTGCTTCTCCAACTCCCGGTTATCGACATAGCGGATCATGATCGGGCGCCCGGCGACCGCGCCACCGAGACCCTTGGTGAGTTTCAACGGCAGGCAGCTATGGAGCGAGGCGTTGATGGCCTTGAGATAGGTGTCGCGCGTGTCCTGCGGCGCATCCTTGCTGGCAAAGGTCACCCGCGGCGGCGCGATGGGCGTGCCGGCCGTGTTGAACGAGAACATCACCGACATCTGCATGCCTGCACGCGCAGCGTCCGTCGCGGGAGGCGACCAGCACGACCGCAAGGTAGCGAACAGGTCGCCGATCGTATCGAGATCATGATCGGGCCGGCGGTAGAGAGCCTGCTGATCGCCCGGCGGCACGCTCAGCACCGTGACCTGCAGGTTCTGGCCGATCGGATAATCGATCTCGGGAATACACGGCCCATGATCGAACACGCTGCAGGTGGACGGCGTGCACGGCTCGCCATCGAGCACGCTGCACGGCCTGTGCGAAAACGGCACTGCATCGCCGGCGCGCAGCCGCCGCGCCTCCGCCTGGCCGGCGAATGCCGCCACTACGCCGGCGATCAACAGCAATGTGAGGTTCCGTGTCATTCGGACACCCTTGCAAATGCGCCCTCACCTGAAATGATACAGGCGTGTGGCGTCATCAAGATCGGGATGGGTCACAACCGCACGAGCAGACCAACAAACGGAACGCCGGCCGAACGACCGATTGCAGACATTGTTGCGCCCGCGCGCAGCCCGGCACCACACGTCGTCGTCATCACACCCCAACCTCAGGAGACCGACATGAGCAGTCCCCAGGTGCACCGTGATACTTCCGTCACCATGAAGCTCGAAATCGTCGTCATTCCCGTGTCCAATGTCGACACGGCCAAGAGTTTTTACGCAAACCTCGGCTGGAGGCTCGACGCCGACTTCGTGGTCGGTGCCGACTATCGCGTGATCCAGTTCACGCCGCCGGGGTCGGATTGCTCGGTCATCTTCGGCAAGAACGTCACCGCCGCGACGCCTGGATCGGCGCAGGGTCTGTATCTGATCGTCTCCGACATCGAGGCCGCCCGTGCGGACCTGCTCGGCCGCGGCGTCAAGGTGAGCGACGCCTTCCACGCCGGAGATGTCAATGTCGGGCCGGACGAGCCCTATTTGTTCGGGCGACTTCGGGTGAATGGCCCGGATCCCGCGCGGGCCAGCTATCGCTCCTTCGCATCATTCAGCGACCCGGACGGCAACGGCTGGCTGTTTCAGGAGATCACCACGCGACTGCCCGGACGCATCGACGCCAGTGCCACGACTTTCAATTCATCTGCTGACCTTGCAGCCGCCTTGCGGCGAGCGGCGATCGCGCATGGCGAACACGAAAAGCGCACTGGCGGCCAGCATGACGAGAACTGGCCGGACTGGTATGCCGACTATATCGTGCGCGAGCAGAGCGGCGAGTCGTTGCCGACATAGCGGCCGCATCGCACGGCACATGGAATACGTCGCAACTGAATCGTCTGACGCAAAACTGGATAACCCCACCCCATCCTTGCGGAACCGAACTCGACGTCATAGGCGGGCACTGTCCTGGCTCTGCAACTGCGGGAGCGCGTATCCGGATCCGGCGACAGGCGCGTCGGCGGAGGCGCTCGATAGCGCATGGGAGATCGTGCGGTTGCGGCCGGTCCGCTTCGCTTCGTAAAGTCGCCCATCGACCCGCTTGTACAGGCTCGGCCAGCTATCTCCCGGCCGCAGCGTCCCCACGCCGAAGCTCGCAGTGACCTGCCTCGCTCCCCCCGGGACGGCGAAACTGTTCTGCTCGATCGCGATCCTCAACCGTTCGGCATAATCAACCGCTTCCTGTTCGTCCGTATCCGGAAGGAACACCGCAAATTCCTCGCCGCCCAGCCGCCCGACGATGTCGCGTTTGCGCGACGCGTTGCACAGCATGCGCCCCACCTCCCCAAGGACATCGTCTCCGACGTCATGACCGAGGGTGTCGTTGATGCTCTTGAAGTTGTCGATGTCGCACAAGGCGAGCGCAGCACGGCTCGGTCCGTGTTTGCGCAGATGGGCGGATACCCGTTCCTGAAAGCCGCGCCGGTTCAGAATGCCGGTCAACAGATCGAGATCGCGTTCGCGACGGAGATCGTCGATCATGTCGGACACCGCCGCGGCGAGGATGGCCAGCGCCAGGCCGGCGCCGAGCACGGCGAGCGAAAGCTGGAGTGCTTGCCAGAACATCGAATTGGCGAAAGCAGTTCTGTCGACCGGCATGGAAAATCCGACCGTGAGCAGGGTTCGCGGAAAAAAGTGCACCCCAAACAGCAGCAGCACCCAGAACAAAGCCCGGTCGACAGTCCGCCCGCGCGCCAAAGCGGTGAGCCGCCACGCTGCGATCACCATCAGGAGGCCGTAGCCGAAATTCTGGATGTAGACCCGGGCGACGAGATTGCGGTCGATATAAAAGAAATAGGCGAATAGCAGGACGAAGACGGCCAGGATCGCCATATCGATGATTGGGCCGAACGGCTTGCCCGAACGCAGCAGGATGCCCTCCACGGCGGCGATCACCGCTGACGTGTAGAGCGCGCCCGAGACGATGGCGTTGGGCCCCGCGCCGGGCGGCCAACTCAAAATCTGCGACATCGCACCGAGGGCAAACAGGACGCACGCGCCGGCCAGCAACAGCAGGTAGTTGCGCTTCTTCTCGACGAGCCACGCGCAGACGAAGGCAGCTCCGAAGACAAACAATATTCCCGGCGTTATCAGTTGGAGCGTAGTCTTGACGATGACCCCATCCATTTCGCTCAAACTTTCCAATAGGCCAGGCCGTCGTGATGCACGACCCGGGCATCAGTGCCTCGTAGCCAAAGAACACTATCAAATTTGACCGGAAATGCCTCAAATGCGAGTCGATTGATGGGAACGGGGTTCCTCACGCCTCGACGTCATACGCCGCGAATGCATCGTCAGCCGCCTGGCTCACAAGGGAAGATGGATGGCCGGGTCATCTCGCGAAGCCGCGCTTCGCGCGGCCAAAACGTGGGGAGAGTTTATCGCTCAACTCATACGTCATACGCGGGCTTGACCCAGGTACCCATCTTCCCCGACAAAGCCTCAACACACAATACGCAGTGCCGTTGCGCGCTCATCAAGAACAAGACCGTTCACAACTGCACGAACAGACCGCGGAGGAACTGCCAGCCATGACCACACCCAAGACACCGACGCATCCGTTCGAGCGCAGCCACTCCATCGTGATCGCGGCTGCGCCCGAAGCCGTGTTCGATTACGTCACCAATCCAAAATCGTGGCCGCAATGGCTGCCCTCCTCGCACGACATCGACTGCGAGGACCGGCCGATGCGGTTCGGCGACACGTTTCACGAACACTGGTCGACGCGGTCGGGCCCGGTCGCGCTGGACTGGCTGGTAATCGCCTGCGAGCGTCCGCGACTCTGGATCGGCCTGACACATATGAGCGTCACCGGCCCAATCGTCGTACAATATGTGTGCGATGTGGTGGATGGCGGGACGAAGTTCACCCGCACGGTACGCAATCCGGCACGGCCGAAGGCACCGACCGCGGAGATGATTGCGCGGATCGATGAGGAAGCGGAGTTGGGGCTGGCGAATATCAAGAGGATCGTGGAATTCGGCACCTGAGGCTGCGGCCTGAAGGCCGCACAAACTTCATATCCACTTCAAAACAACTATGTTGGGGCAGCGACCGATTGGGTTGCTTCATCCCACAAGATTTGCTGACACGCCTAGCGCGCAGGAATCTTTCTTTAAGAGTTCAGCGATACGGTTCACTCAAGCGGTTCATGTATTGCGTACCGCTAGCAGGTCAAGATCCGCCGGAGCGACCCGGCGGATCGTCCTGGCTCTGTCGGGAGACAGCTGCATCGGCCTACGAAAGGCCGAGGTCCAACGCGTCGTCCCTCACCTGCCGGTGTTCGATTACATCACCAATCCGAAATCATGGCCGCAATAGCTGCCCTCGCCGCATGCCATCGACTGCGAAGACCGCCCGATACGCTCCGGTGACACCTTTCACGAGCGCTGGTCAACGCGGTCGGGCCCGGTCGCGCTGGACTGGCTGGTAATTACCTACGAGCGCCCGCAGCTCTGGATCGGCCTGACGCACATGAGCGTCATCGGCCCCATCGTGGTGCATATGCCTGCAACGAAGTCGAGGGTGGCACGAAATTCACCCGCACCGTCCGCAACCATGCGCAATCGAAGGCGCCGACGGCAGAGATGATTGCGCAGATCGATGCGGAGGCGGAGTTGGGGCTGGCGAATATCAAGGGATTGTGAAGGAGAAAAAGTAGAGCAGCTAGTCAGACGGGAATTTTAGATTGAATAACAGCCTAAGAACCTTTTCAACTGTCTTACGATAATCGAGCACTTGAGCATCTGTGATTCCGACAGTTGCACGCTCGTGAACGAGTTTATTTCTAAGATTGTAATAATGCTGAACTTTCGCGAGAAGTGCGGGAGTCAAATTTACATGCTGCTTCACGTCATTGATAACAGAATGCCGCGCTTTAAATAATTGAACAATCTTTGCGTCATTGTATACGTGGGGCGGAAATATATCAGTTCGATTTACGATAAATTCCTTAAGAGCTATCTCGAAATTGCTATCAAGCAAAATTAGAGCGACTCTATTTTTTGTATCAAGCTTTTGCTTCGATATTAGATCGACCAGCCCCATTGCCTCAATCAGCCCTAGCGTCCAAGGCTTCTGCCGAAGCACCGCCTTATTCTTGGACCTCAGGGCATCAATGCGCGCAGGTTTTCGCGTTCGCGGCAATTTTGGTAAAGTAATTTTCCTGCCAATTGATATTTCCGATGGCTCGATGGTCTGCACTCGACCACGGGCATGTGGGTAAACAGCGTTATCCCAATTGTTCTTTGTTCGTCTCGATAGACTACTGAAATAGCTCACCAAGCCGATAAGCGTGGGGCGAAGCTGAGAAAATGCTGCATGATTAAAATTCAAGCCACTCTTACTACTGTTCCAAGGCATAACATCTGGCGCACCCTGGACATGCACAATCACACGACAAAGAGAAGCGTCTGGATGAGGTACGCCGGCCTCGCCAGAAACGAAATAGCCAACGTCACGCGTACGAAGCTCCTTAACGATTAGCCGATGATTGCAGTAGACGTATACTCCGTAATTGTCCTTTTCCGGCACTCGGTCCCTAATCAGGCCGGCAGTCATGGTCACCTTGAGACTCTGTTCAGCTCGAGGAGTTATCGTGAAAACTGCCTCCTTTGGCTCAAAGCCAGGCGGATATGCCCACACATCAAAACGGATTGGTGACAAGCCCTCACCATTGAGTGTGATCTTGCACCCGTCACGAATAAACCAATCGTAGGTTTCACTTAGATGCTCACGAACAATATCGATATCTTCCTCGTCGAAACTTTGTCGAAGTTTAGAAATCTCTACTGATGTAGTCCCCGGCGCAACATTCGGAATTTCGTAAGCTGCAAGAGCCCAGTCGTCTGATTGCAGCCACTCGTTAGTAAGATCAATTTCGAGGCTCTTCTCTCTTTTGTACCTCGTACGAATTTCAACGAGCTCGCCTAGAGCGACACCCGCTCTCTTGCCCCCGACTCCAAACGTACCAATGACTTCCTCGTGCGACTTATTACCAGTGGCTCCAGGCGCAATCAGCAATCTTAGATCTTGCTCTTTTACTCCCCCAGCATTGTCGCGAATAGAGATGATCTGCCTATTGAAATCCAAAATGATTTCGACCTCTAACGAGGTGCTCTTATCGTTGGATATCCAGAAATCTATGGCATTATCGACTAACTCACAAAGTCCGGTCTTTAAATCGTAGTCACTAATGATCGAGAGAAAGAGGCGCTTCTCCGGTGTACCGTCGATCTCTTCTAGCTCAGTCTTACGCGTGACCATCGTTTCCCCCGTTGCCGCCAATGTCGCACGGCGCATCAGCCCGGGAAAAACCTACAGAGAAAATCAACTCTACGCTACTAGTGGTTGCACGATAAGACCGATCCGCCAGCAAAGTTTACGGACTTAAATCTCGCTCTGAGCAAACATGGATGCGGCGCAACATTTGGAGTGAAATGATGACGGGCGCGAGTAAAAATAACTGCAGGTGATAAGTGGCTACTCACCCCTGCTTCTTCACGTCCTTGATATCAGAGAACACGATCCCCTCGGCGCGTTCCTTCGTATAGTTCAGATAGAAGTCGTTCTTCGCCAGGAACACCGGATCGCCGTCGACATCGTCCGCGACGCCGGAGTTGTTGTTGGACATGAAGGTCTCGAGCTTCTTCTTGTCCTCGGACGAAATCCAGCGCGCCAGCGAGAACTCCGAGACTTCGAAGCTTACAGGCAACTGATATTCCGCATCGAGCCGCGCCTTCAGCACGTCGAGCTGCAGCGGGCCGACGACGCCGACCAAGGCCGGCGCGCCGTCGCGCGGGCGGAACACCTGCACGACGCCCTCTTCCGACATCTGCTGCAGGGCTTCCTTCAGCTTCTTCGCCTTCATCGCATCGCCGAGACGCACGCGGCGCACGATTTCCGGCGCGAATGAGGGCACGCCGATGAAGGTGATGTCCTCGCCATCGGTCAGCGTGTCGCCGATCCGCAGCGTGCCGTGATTGGGAATGCCGACTACGTCGCCGGCATAGGCCTCGTCCGCAATGGCGCGGTCCTGCGCGAAGAAGAACTGCGGCGACGACAACGACATGTTCTTGCCGGTGCGCACCAGCTTGGCTTTCATGCCCCTTGTCAACTTACCCGAGCAAAGCCGCGCAAAGGCGATGCGGTCGCGGTGGTTGGGATCCATGTTCGCCTGGATCTTGAACACGAAGGCCGACATCCGGGGCTCGTCGGCCTCGACCTTGCGCAAATTAGATTCCTGCGCGCGCGGCGATGGCGCAAACCGTCCGAGACCTTCGAGCAGATCGCCGACGCCGAAATTGCGCAGCGCACTGCCGAAATAGACCGGCGTCATATGGCCCTCGCGGAACGACTGCAGATCGAACGGTTTCGAGGCTTCCTTCACCAGCGACAGTTCTTCGGTGATCTCGTTGACATCGAGATTGGCATTGCGCCCGGCGAGATCGGCAATCGCAATCTTCTCGGCTGCGCCGGTCTTGGCGCCGCCGCCCTCTAACAGGCGGATGCCACCGGTCTCGATATCATAAGTGCCCATGAAATCGCGGCCGCGGCCGACCGGCCAGTTGATCGGCGTGGTGTCGAGCGCCAGCGTCTTCTCGATCTCGTCCAGGAGATCGAACACATCGCGGCTCTCGCGGTCCATCTTGTTGACGAAGGTGATGATCGGGATGTCGCGGAGACGACAAACCTCGATCAGCTTCAGCGTCCGCGCCTCGATGCCCTTCGCGGCGTCGATCACCATCACGGCAGAGTCGACCGCGGTGAGCGTGCGATAGGTGTCCTCCGAGAAGTCTTCATGGCCCGGCGTGTCGAGTAAGTTGAAGACGTGGCCCTGGAATTCGAAGGTCATCACCGAGGTGACGACGGAGATGCCGCGGTCGCGCTCGATCTTCATCCAGTCAGAACGCGTGTTGCGGCGCTCGCCCTTGGCCTTGACCTGGCCGGCGAGATTGATGGCGCCGCCGAACAGCAGCAGCTTTTCGGTCAGCGTGGTCTTGCCGGCGTCAGGATGCGAGATGATCGCGAAAGTGCGGCGGCGGGCGACCTCAGTGGCAAGCGGGGAACGCGCGGCTGAGTCGGCGGAAAGGGCGATATCGGACATAAACGTGCCTGTGGCAGGGAAAACGGGCGCAATCAAGGGATTTTGGGCGGGAAACTGGCCGAAGTGGCGACCATCGGCCGCGTTGCGATCCGGCTGCGTGGGTCCCATATAACCCCTGCGAGGACGACCTCCAAATCATCATCATCCGGCAAAGGGAAACCTTTGCTTGCAGGGACGGCCCTGTACTTTCATCAGGAGGCCGTTCCATGGCTTGGTTGTTGCTGTTCATCGCGGGTTTGCTCGAAGTCGGCTGGGCCGTCGGGCTCAAATATACCGAAGGCTTCACCCGCCTCGTCCCCTCCGTCCTTACCTTGATCAGCATGACTGCGTCCGTCGGCATGCTCGCACTCGCCCTCAAGGAACTGCCGATGGGAACCGCCTATGCGGTGTGGACCGGCATCGGCGCGGTCGGCACCGCAGCGCTGGGCATGTACCTGTTCGGCGACCCAGCGACGGTGGCGCGGATCGCCTGTATCGGGCTGATCGTGGCGGGCATTGCCGGGCTGAAGCTGGTGTCATGACCTGCGTCAGATAAAGCTCAGATGCAGCAGCTTCACGATCCACCAGGTCGCGGCGGCGACGATCGCCGCGGCCGGGATCGTGATCACCCAGGCATAGACGATCGAACTCGCCACGTTCCAGCGCACCGCTGACACACGACGTGCAGCACCGACGCCGACGATCGCGCCGGTGATGGTGTGGGTCGTGGAGACTGGCACGCCGAGGAATGTCGCTGCGAATAGCGTCGCCGCGCCGCCGGTTTCCGCGCAGAAGCCCTGCATCGGCGTGAGTTTGGTGATGCGCAGGCCCATGGTGCGGACGATGCGCCAGCCGCCCATCAGCGTGCCCAGGGCCATCGCCGCCTGACACGACAGCACGACCCAGAACGGCACCGAGAACTCGGTGCCGAGGTGGCCCTGCGAGTACAGCAGCACCGCGATGATGCCCATGGTTTTCTGCGCGTCGTTGCCGCCATGGCCGAGCGAATAGAGCGAGGCCGAGACGAACTGCAGAATGCGGAAGGCGCGGTCCACGGCGAAGGGTGTCGAGCGCACCGAGGCCCATGACACGATGGCCACCAGCACCAGCGCTAGCAGGAATCCCACCAGCGGCGACAGCACGATCGCCAGCAGCGCCTTGGACAGTCCGGTCCACAAGGCTGCCGAGAGTCCTGCCTTGGCGACGCCTGCCCCGAGCAAGCCACCAATCAGCGCATGCGACGAGCTCGAGGGAATGCCGAGGCCCCAGGTGATCACGTTCCAGACGATGGCGCCCATCAGGGCCGCAAAGATCACGGCGGGATCGATGACGCTCGGCTCGATGATCCCGGTGCCGATGGTGTTGGCGACATGCAGGCCGAACACCAGGAAGGCGATGAAGTTGAAGAATGCCGCCCACAGCACCGCATATTGCGGCCGCAGCACGCGCGTCGAGACGATCGTCGCGATCGAATTGGCAGCGTCATGCAGGCCGTTGAGAAAGTCGAACAGCAATGCGATGGCGATGAGGCCGATCAGCACCGGAAAGGCGAGCGTGGCGTCCACCTGATGGCCCTGCTTTATACTTGTTCGATGACGATGCTGTTGATCTCGTTCGCGACGTCGTCGAAGCGGTCGGCCACCTTTTCAAGGTGCTTGTAGATCTCGGCGCCGACCACGAAATCCATGGTGTTGGCGTCGCGATGCTTGAGAAAGAGCTCCTTGAGCCCGATGTCGTGCAGATCGTCGACGCGGCCTTCGAGCTTGCCGACTTCCTCGGTGATCGCGGTGAGCAGGCCGACATTGTCGCCGATGGCGCTCATCAGCGGCACGGCGCGACCGACAAGGTTGGCACACTCCACCAGCAGCGTGCCGATTTCGCGCATCGGCGGTTCGAACTGGCGCACCTCGAACAGCATCACCGCTTTCGCCGTCTGCTGCATCTGGTCGATGGAATCATCCATCGCCGTGATGAGGTTCTTGATGTCGACGCGGTCGAACGGCGTGATGAAAGTGCGGCGAACGGCGGTCAGCACCTCGCGGGTGATGGCGTCGGCGTCGTTCTCGAACTGGTTGACGCGCTGGCAGTAGACCGGCGTCTCGTCGCCGCCTTCCAGCATCCCCGCAAGCGCCTTGGAGCCCTCGACCACGGTCACTGAATGGCGGGCGAACAGGTCGAAAAACCTTTCCTCCCGGGGCAGAAAGGACCGGAACCAGCGCAGCATCATCTCATCCAACTGTCAGGAAAACGCAGCGACCGGACCGCCAGATGGCGGACATGGTCCCGCGGGGCCACCGCCGGGCGGCCCTGTGTCACACGGATGTCATAAAGCATTTCCGGTCAAGGCGGGCAATCGCGCACCTTTTAGGCCCGATCATCCACCGCTTTATGACAGCCTGCTTTTCCTGAGGCAGTGCCTGGATTTAGAGCGACCGCTTGAAGTAATGCGCGATTTCGCCGATGACGCCGCGGCGGAAGGTCAGCACGCAGACCACAAAGATCACGCCTTGGATCACCGTCACCCACTGGCCGAAGCCGGCGAGATATTGCTGCATGGCGATGATGACGAAGGCGCCCACCACCGGCCCGAACAGCGTGCCGAGGCCGCCAACCAGCGTGATCAGCACGATTTCACCGGACATGCTCCAGTGCACGTCGGTGAGCGAGGCGTTCTGTGCCACGAACACCTTCAACGCGCCGGCGAAGCCCGCCAGCGTGCCGGACAGGATATAGGCCAGCAGCTTGTACTGATCGGTCTTGTAGCCCAGCGACACCGCACGCGGCTCGTTCTCACGGATCGCCTTGAGCACCTCGCCAAATGGCGAGTTGATGGCGCGGTAGATGATCAGGAAGCCCAGCGTGAAGCCGGCCAGGATCACATAATACAGCGTGATCGGCTTCGAAAGATTGAACAGGCCGAACAGGATGCCCTGCGGAATGCCCTGGATACCGTCTTCACCATGGGTGAACGGCGTCTGCAGATAGACGAAGTACAGGAGCTGCGACAGCGCCAGCGTGATCATGGCGAAGTAGATGCCCTGACGACGAATGGCGATCAGGCCCGTGATGACGCTGAGCGCAGCGGCGGCGACGACACCGACGACGATGCCGAGTTCGGGCGTCAGGCCCCACACTTTCAGCGCATGCGCCGTGCAGTAGCCGGCGGTGCCCAGGAACATCGCGTGGCCGAAGGACAGCAGACCGCCATAGCCGATCAGGAGGTTGAACGCACAGGCGAGTAGCGCGAAGCAGAGCGCCTGCATCACGAAGAACGGATAGACGCCGGTGAGCGGTACGACCAGCAACAGCGCGGTCATGATCGCAAAGGCGACCATCTCGTCTTTGACGGTGCGACGGGGTGACGGAATGGCGTTTTCAGTGATCGTTGTCATATCAGGCAGCCCGTCCCGTCAGTCCGGAAGGTTTCACAAGGAGCACCAGCACCATCAGCACGAAGACGACGGTGTTGGAGGCCTCGGGGTAAAAATACTTGGTCAGACCCTCGATGATGCCGAGGGCGAAACCGGTGATGATGGAGCCCATGATCGAGCCCATGCCGCCAATCACGACGACCGCGAACACGACGATGATCAGGTCCGCGCCCATCAGCGGGCGCACCTGGTTGATCGGCGCCGACAACACGCCGGCGAGTGCCGCCAGACCGACGCCAAGACCGTAGGTCAGCGTGATCATCAGCGGCACGTTGATGCCGAAGGCGCGGACCAGCGTCGGGTTTTCCGTCGCCGCGCGCAGGTAGGCGCCGAGCCGCGTACGCTCGATCAGGAACCAGGTCGCGATACAGACCACCAGCGAGAAGATGACGACCCAGCCGCGATAGATCGGCAGGAACATGAAGCCGAGATTCATGCCGCCCTTAAGCGCATCCGGGATCGCGTAAGGCAGACCCGACGAGCCGAAATAATTCTGGAACACGCCCTGGATGATCAGCGCCAGACCGAAGGTCAGCAGCAGGCCATAGAGATGGTCGAGATTGGCGATCCATTTCAGCATGGTGCGTTCCATCACCATGCCGAACAGGCCGACCGCCAGCGGCGCCAGGATCAGCGCCGGCCAGTAGCCGATGCCGGCCAGATTGAGCAGGAAGTATGCCGCAAACGCGCCCATCATATAGACGGCGCCATGGGCGAAATTGATGATGTTCAGCATGCCGAAGATCACGGCGAGGCCGAGACTTAACAGCGCATAGAACGAGCCGTTGATGAGTCCGACCAGCAATTGCGCAGACAGGGCCTGTAGATTGATCGACATGTTGTTCTCAACTTTTATCGCAGGAAAGTCTTGGCCCGGCAGCGCGGCGCCGCCGGGCCAACGATCTTATTTCTTCAGCAGCGCGCAGGTGCTCTTCTCGATCGGTGTAAAGGCCTGATCGGCTGGCACTGTACCGGCAAGCTTGTAGAAATCCCACGGCGCCTTCGATTCCGACGGCTTCTTCACTTCGAACAGATAGCCCGGGTGAATCTTGCGGCCATTGGCTTCGATCTTGCCCTGCCCGAACAGCGGATCATCGGTCGGCAATTCCTTCATCTTGGCAACGATCTTCGCGCCATCACGCGGATTGCTGCCGAGCGCTTCCAGCGCCTTGAAGTAGTGGATCAGGCCCGCATACACGCCCGCCTGCACCATCGACGGCGGAGCGCCATTCTTCATGCGCGCCGCGAACTTCTTGGAGAAGTCGCGTGTCTTGTCGTTCAGGTCCCAGTAGAAGGTCTCGGTGAAGCTCAGGCCCTGCGCGGTTTCGAGACCGATCGCCTTGACGTCGGTGATGAACAGCAGCAATGCCGCGAGCTTCTGACCGCCCTTGGAGATGCCGAATTCAGCCGCCTGCTTGATCGAGTTTGTCGTGTCGCCACCGGCATTGGCCAGGCCGATGACCTTGGCCTTCGACGACTGCGCCTGCAGCAGGAAGGAGGAGAAGTCCGCGGTGTTGAGCGGATGCTTGACGCCGCCGACCACCTTGCCGCCCGAGGATTTGACGACTTCCGAGGTATCGCGCTCAAGCGCTGCACCGAAGGCATAATCGGCAGTGAGGAAGAACCAGCTGTCGCCGCCGGCCTTGACCATCGCCTGCCCGGTCGAATGGGCGAGCATGTAGGTGTCGTAGGTCCAGTGCACGGTGTTCGGCGAACACTGCGCATTGGTAAGATCCGACGTCGCGGCGCCCGAATTGATGTAGACGCCGTTCTTCTCCTTGACGATGTTGTTCACCGCCAGTGCCACGCCGGAATTCGGCACGTCGACGATGGTGTCGACCTTGTCGACGTCGAACCACTGCCGCGCGATGTTGGAGCCGATATCCGGCTTGTTCTGGTGATCGCCGGAAATGATGTCAATCTTCCAGCCCTTGGCCATCAGACCGGAGTCCTCTGCCGCCATCTGCGCAGCCAGGGTTGAGCCCGGGCCGCCGAGATCGGCATAGAGACCGGACTGATCGCTGAGTGCGCCGATCTTGACGGTTTTGTCCTGCGCCATGGCGATGCCTGCCATGGCCAGCGAAAGCGCCGTGCCGAGAAGTGCGATTGAAATCTTGTTTTTCATGACTTCCTCTCAATGATTTGGACGACGGGCTTCTAAATTAGGTCTTCTTCAAAAGCGGACAAGCGCTCTTGTCGAGTGGCGTGAAGGCCTGATCGGCAGGGATCGTCGCCACCAGCTTGTAGTAGTCCCAGGGTCCCTTCGACTCCTCGGGCTTCTTGACCTCGAACAGATAGGCCGGGTGCAGCTTGCGGCCGTTCGGCTGAATGGTGCCCTTGCCGAAGATGATATCGTCGGTCGGGGTCGCCTTCATCTTGTCGACGATCTTCAACCCGTCATGAGAGTTGCCGCCCATCGCATCCAGCGTCTTGAAGTAATGGATCAGCGATGAATACACGCCGGCCTGCACGGTGGTCGGCATGGCCTTGTTCTTCATGCGCTCCTGGAAGCGCTTGGAGAACGACCGCGTGCCGTCATTGAGGTCCCAGTAGAAGGTCTCGGTGAAGCTCAATCCCTGCGCAACCGGCAGACCCAGGGCATGGACGTCCGAAATGAACATCAGCAGGCCAGCGAGTTTCTGCCCCCCTTGATGATGCCGAATTCGGAGGCCTGCTTGATCGAGTTGATAGTGTCGCCACCGGCATTCGCCAGGCCGATCACCTTCGCCTTCGAGGTTTGCGCCTGCAGCAGGAACGACGAGAAGTCAGCGGTGTTCAGCGGCGGCCGCACGCTGCCCAGCACCTTGCCGCCCATGGCGGTCACGGCGTTGGTGGTGTCGCGCTCGAGCGCGGTGCCGAAAGCATAATCCGCGGTCAGGAAGAACCAGGTATCGCCGCCGCTCTTGACCATCGCCGAGCCGGTGCCGTTGGCAAGCTGATAGGTGTCATAGGCCCAGTGAATGGTGTTGGGCGAGCACTGCGCATTGGAGAGATCGGATGTGCCGGAGCCGGAGTTCAGATAGACGCCGTTCTTTTCCTTGACGACGTTGTTGACGGCGAGACCGACGGAGGACGTCGGCACATCAACGATCACGTCGACCTTGTCGCGGTCGAACCACTGGCGCACAATGTTGACGCCGATATCCGGCTTGTTCTGGTGGTCGCCAACCACGACCTCGATCTTCCACCCTTTGGCCGTAAGGCCGGAATCCTCGACGGCCATCTGCGCGGCCAGCGTCGAACCGACACCGGTTACGTCGGCATAGAGGCCGGACTGGTCGTTCAACACGCCGATCTTGGCGGTCTTGTCCTGGGCGAACGCAAACGAGCTTGCGCTCATCATCAGCGCAAAACCCAGCAGCGACGTCGAAACGGCTTTTTTCATTCTGTGCTTCCCTACCCGTATTGATGATTGTGTCTATCGTCGGACCGTTGGCTCGGTCCGTTATTCGATATTAGACGCCGAGATACGTATGCAGCTTGTCCATATTCGCCGACAGTTCCGAATTGGCGAAGCCATCGATGATCTTGCCGTGCTCGACGATGTAGTAGCGATCTGCCACCGTGGCAGCGAAACGGAAGTTCTGCTCGACCAGCAGGATGGTGAAGCCTTCCGACTTCAGCCGCGCAATGGTGTGGCCGATCTGCTGGATGATGACGGGCGCCAGACCTTCGGTTGGCTCGTCCAGCATCAGGAAGCGCGCGCCGGTGCGCAGAATGCGCCCGATCGCCAGCATCTGCTGCTCACCGCCGGAGAGTTTTGTCCCCTGGCTGTTGAGACGCTCTTTCAGGTTTGGAAACAGCTCGAAGATCTGATCCAGCGACAACCCGCCCGGCCGGATCGTCGGCGGCAGCATCAGGTTCTCTTTCACGTCGAGACTGGAGAAGATGCCGCGTTCTTCCGGACAGAATGCGATGCCCTGCTTCGCGATCTTGTCCGACGAGGTCTTGATGATCTCGTTGCCTTCGAACTTTATCGAGCCGGTGCGCTTGCCGATGATGCCCATGATGGACTTCAGCGTCGTGGTCTTGCCGGCGCCGTTGCGACCGAGCAACGTGACGACTTCGCCCGGCTTCACGTTGAAATTGATGCCGTGAAGAATGTGCGACTCGCCATACCAGGCTTCGAGATTCTCGATGCTGAGAATTGGATTGCCAGTTGCTGCAGTCGTTGCCGGTGCGGCCATTGTGATCTCAGCCATGCCCGGCTCCCAGATAAGCTTCCTTGACGCGCTCGTCCTTGGTCAGGTCGGCATAGCTGCCTTCCGCAAGAACCTTTCCGCGAGTCAGAACGGTAATGATGTCCGACAGATTGGACACGACACTGAGGTTATGTTCGACCATCAGGATGGTATACTTCGCCGAGATGCGCTTGATCAGCGCTGCGATCTTGTCGATGTCCTCATGGCCCATGCCGGCCATCGGCTCGTCGAGCAGCATCATCTCGGGATCGAGCGCCAGCGTGGTGGCGATCTCCAAGGCCCGTTTGCGGCCATAGGGCATTTCCACGGCGGGCGTATTGGCAAATTCGCTGAGGCCGACGTCGTCGAGCAGTTCAGCGGCGCGTTGATTGTATTGATCCAGCACGCTCTTGGAGCGCCAGAAGTCGAACGACGATCCATGCTGGCGCTGCAGTGCAACACGGACATTCTCCAGCGCCGTCAGATGCGGAAACACGGCGGAAATCTGGAACGAACGTACGAGGCCAAGGCGCGCCACGTCGGCGGGCGCCGTCGCGGTGATATCCTTGCCCTTGTAGAAAATCTGGCCGGCGGATGGCTGCATGAACTTGGTCAGCAGATTGAAACACGTCGTCTTGCCGGCGCCGTTAGGGCCGATCAATGCGTGAATGGTGCCGCGGCGAACTTTGAGACTGACATCGCGGACTGCGAAAAAGCCCGCAAATTCCTTGGTCAATCCGTTGGTTTCGAGAATGAACTCATCGGTCAAGCAAATTTCCCCCATCGACCTTCCCGGCGTGTGTCTCCGCCAGTGGCCAACTTTTTGCGCAGCCGCATTTCGGGGAAAACTGAAAGTCATCCCCGCGCGGCTACATCGAGTGGCGCGAATATGCCGTCAACGCGACGGCGAACGCAAGGTGCAATGCGGCAGAATTGGGTGGACTGCCTGTCGCACTGACTTCGCCCTTAGTCGTAGGCAGTTAGCCCCCCTGCGCATACAGAAAGCAGAGTCCGCCGGCGACCGGTCCACCGTGCAGAACGCACCATCTGTTTGCGCCGCAAGGAGCTTTGAAAATCGCTCGTTAATTGTATTGCGAGGGGACTTCCCGCGTTCATTGATTATTTGCTCGCTGTACTCATACTACCCTCGATCGATTTCAGGGGGATCGTTGCCGTGGACTTCCAGAGCGCCGACGCGTCCGTGGTGAAGTCCATTCGGCAGCGCGATCTGCTGAACTGCTGGCTACGGCTCTATGCACCGCAACAGGCCCTGCCCGACATTGCCAACTATCGCCCGGAGCGGATGGACGACGAACGCCCCGATCTCGTCGACTACATTGTTGATCACAGCACGGCACCGCCGCGGCTCATCATCGACAGTAACGGCACCCGCATGGCAAGCGCCTATGGTACCACCGGCAAGGGCCGCTATCTCGACGACTATCTCGGCCCGATCCTCGGTCCTGTCGTGCTGCCGGCCTATCATGAATGTATCGCGCGCGAACTGCCGACTTACACCGTCTCAATGATCGACGATGTCAACGGTCGTGTTGTCGCCTATGAACGGATGCTGATGCCGTTCTCATCAGGCGATGGCGTCACCCATATCATCGCATCGCTCAAGACCATCAGCGAGGACGGCGGCTTCGAAATCAAAAATCTGATGCGCGGCCATCACAGCGTGCCGGTGCCGAAACTCCGCGCGGTGATCGATCGCAGCCTGTCCTATCGTGCACCACACCGGCTCGCAGCCGGCGACGTCGTCGAGATCGACTGATCGCTATTTTACGTCTTTTGCGTAAATCTCCGGCTTGAAGCCGACCACGAGCTTGCCGCCAAGATCGAGCACAGGCCGCTTGATCATCGAGGGCTGCTCGAGCATCAGCGCGATTGCCTTGCTCTCGTTCAGACCTTCCTTGGCAGCGTCATCGAGCTTGCGAAACGTGGTGCCGGCGCGATTGAGCAGCGTCTCCCAGCCGACCTCCTTGGCCCAGCGCTGCAGCCGCGTCTTGTCGATCCCCTCGGCCTTATAGTCATGGAAGCTGTAGGCGACGCCATGGCTGTCGAGCCAGGTGCGCGCCTTCTTCATCGTGTCGCAATTCTTGATGCCGTAGATGGTGATGGCCATGAGATGTCGCCGTGCCTGCCAGAGTGATCGTCGTTCAGACCCGACTAGCAGATCAGGCAGCAGCGCCTGACAGCAAATCCGCGATCATCCACAGAGGCGGCCGATGATGCTGGGGCCGGCATCATCGGTTTGTCCTCAGATTTCAGGCTGTTCGCCTGCGGTTCGCGAAGATCAGCCACAACGCCGACACCAGGAAATAGAACGCGCCGAAACCGGCATAGGGTGCGATGTCCACGATGGTCGGCACTGTGGCGCCGCCAGCCTGCTTGATAAAAAACAGGCCGGCCGCGGTCGACTGCGCGCCGCTCAGGATCATCGCCCACTGCGCGCCAAATGCGCGCCAGCGCCTGATGCCGGTGACCAGTTGCGCGAGGCCCGCCAATGCCGCCCAGACGCCGAACACCGCGAGTACGGCATTCATCCCCGTGCACAAGGCGATGGCCACGGCCAGTGCGGCAATGAGGCTCACCCCCACATTCAGCGCCTGCGAGGGATTGGCCAGCAAGCCGCCGCTGCCCTGGGCATCGAACCAGTTCGCAAGTGCATCCCAGGCGGGATAGCTGACCAGCAGGATGGCGGCGGCCCCGGGCGACGAGACGCCAACGGTGAAGGCGGCTGCCACCCAGGCTGCCGCGACGATGCCGCGGACGAGGTAATAACGTGCGAGGTCGCCGCTCGCTACGGCCGGCAGGCTGGCGGTTCCCTGTGGGACGGTCATGCTGGTCTCCATCGAAGCTTGGACCGGGCGCTCTCCACCGGCATGGCGAATGAACCTCGGCCGAATTACATATTGCGATAACTAATATCGCGATATGTTTATCCGGTCAGATCACCCGCCTTGTCCAGTATTATTTATCGCGATATACATTATTGTGATACTGACGTGAGGAAGATTGTGATGGTGCCCGCCGACATTCCGCTGGATCACCAGCTCTGTTTTTCGCTCTACAGCGCCAGCATGGCCATCGGCCGCGCCTACAAGCCGCTGCTCGACGCGCTGGAGATCACCTACCCGCAATATCTCGTGCTGAGCACATTGTGGGAGGGCGGCGCGCAGAGCGTCGGCGGCATCGCCGACCGGCTGGCGCTGGAATCGAGCACGGTCACGCCGCTGGTGAAGCGGCTCGAACAGGCTGGCTTCGTCGCGCGCAAGCGCAATCCGGAAGATGAGCGGCAGGTCGTCGTCAGCCTCACTGCCAAAGGCAGGGGTCTGCGCGAAAAATCCCGCTGCCTTGGCGAGACGTTGTTCGCCGCGGCCGGCATGACGCCAGAACGGTTGATCGCCCTGAACAGCGAGGTCCATGCTTTTCGCGATGCCGTGGCCAACTACACCGGCAAGACAGGCGCGACCGTGGCGGAGAGCGCCGACTGACACAGATGACACGCGACAGGGCACCAGCGAATCTGTCGTAAGATACCGGACACATTCAGCGCCGGAGCGATCATGGAATTCACCGCACTTTTCCTGGCGATCGCCATCACCACGCTCGTCGCATGGTATGGCAGCCGCACGCTCGCGCTGTCGCTGTTCGCCGTGGTGCTGATCGCCTGCGTGGCGACCTTCCTGCACCACGCCACCGACGCGCTGAAACTGTCGTTCTGAGGCCATCATGACCTCACAGCGCGCTATCGCCCTCAACGTCCTCGCACTCTACGCCCTTGCGGCGTTGCTTGCCGGCGCCTTTGCTGCACAGCTGCTGCTCGGCGAATTACCCTGCCCGCTATGCCTGTTGCAGCGGATCATGTTTGCACTGCTTGCCATCGGACCGATCCTCAGCATTCGCTTCGGCCCGCGCCCCAGCCACTATGCGCTGTCACTGCTTGCAGCCGTCTTCGGCGCCGCTGTCTCGACGCGGCAGGTGCTGCTGCACATCACGCCCGGCGATCCCGGCTTCGGCACCGCGCTGTTCGGCTATCACTATTACACCTGGGCACTGATCGGCTTCATCGCGGCCATCGTTCTGTTGTCGCTGGTGCTGCTGTTCGACCGGCAATTCGAGAAGGACCCCGCTGCTCACTCGACGCCCAGTGTCCTCGCGCATATTGCCGTCTGGCTCGTGATCGGCCTGACGGCCGCGAACGTCGCCTCGACCTTGCTCGAATGCGGCTTCAAGGCCTGTGCGGATGATCCGGTTGTATATGAGCTGCTGAAGCGATAGCCACCGCGACACTGAATTGCTGTCAGCTACAATTTCAGCCGTCGTGTAATCCCGACATTCTCCAGAAACGTCTCATCGTGGCTGACGATCAAGAGCGCACCATCATAGGCACGCAGACCCGCTTCCACCGCCTCGATGGAATCCACATCGAGATGATTGGTCGGCTCATCGAGGATCAGCAATGCCGGCGGCGACACACCACCCATGACGCAGGCGAGACCAGCGCGCAGCATCTGCCCTCCGCTCAACGTGCCAACCATCTGAAGCGCAGCATCGGCGCGAAACATGAATCGCGCCAGCGCAGCGCGGCAGGCATTCTCGTCCGCTTGCGGATGAAGCCGTCGAAAATTATCGCGGATCGTCCGCGACGGATCGAGCAGACTGACCTGCTGGTCGAGCATGGCGAAGTCGACCATCATCCGTACCGCGCCCGTCATCGGCTGGATCGCGCCGGTGATGAGGCTTAGCAGCGTCGTCTTGCCGGAGCCGTTCGGACCGGTCAGCGCCACACGTTCCGGACCAGTGATGACGAAAGACAGATGGCGGATGATCGGCGCCTCGGCTGCATAACTGAAGCTCACACCGTCCATCTGCAGAACCACCCTGCGAGCCGCAACCGCTGTCGGCGGAACGGCCACTGATAACGGCTGCAGGACTTCGATGTGCTCCCGCGCGGCAGCCAGCGCATCCTTTGCCTGCGCCTGCCGACGTTCCGCCAGCCGCGCATGCTCGCCGCCGGTGTCTTCGCTGCGATCCTTCAGGCCACCGAGCGCGATCCGTGGCATATCGCCTTTGGCGCCCTTCTTTCGCCCTGCCCGATCCCGACGCGCCTGACGCTCGGCCGTCGCTTGCGCCTGCCGCGCAAGATCATCGATACGCTTTTCCGCATCCGAC
The DNA here is from genome assembly GCF_032401055.1 of Tardiphaga sp. 709. Lineage (NCBI taxonomy): Bacteria > Pseudomonadati > Pseudomonadota > Alphaproteobacteria > Hyphomicrobiales > Nitrobacteraceae > Tardiphaga > Tardiphaga sp. 709. The sequence continues at coordinate 855,833 of NZ_CP135529.1, forward strand.
AGATCGCGTTGCGCGGCTGCAAGTTCGCGCGCCTTGCGGGTGCGATAGTGTGTCCAGTTGCCGCCGTAACGCGTGGCACCAAGCGAGGTCAGCTCAACGATGGCATCCATCGTGTCGAGCAATTCTCGATCATGGCTGACGACAATGGCTCCCGCACGCCAGCCGGCCAACAGATCGATGACTGCCCGTCGGCCGTCACGGTCGAGATTGTTGGTCGGCTCGTCGAGCAGAAGGACGTCCGGCTCAGCGAAAATCAGCGCCGCCAGTGCCGCGCGCGTCCGCTGGCCGCCGGAAAGTGCAGATAGCGCCACGTCATGGCTAACATCGAGCCTTACCCGCCCGAGACATCGGGCCACCCGTGCTTCGAGATCCCAGTCGGCCAGAGCAAGCTCTTCCACCGTGGCCGTGCCGGCTTCCGCCCGGTCGAGAAGATTTAATGCATCAGTTGCGCCGAACAGATCGGCAACCATCTCGCCGGGACGGAGCTCCAGCGCCTGCCGCAACACCGCCAGCCGGCCATGAACGCTCACACTGCCCTGATGAGGCGCGAGATCGCCCGACATCACACGCAGAAGCGTGGATTTCCCGACGCCGTTACGGCCGACCAGGCCGGCGCGCTCGGCGCCAAAACTAAGATTGAGGTTGGTGAAAAGCGAACGGCCGTCAGCCGTCGCGACAGACAGACCGGATACAGTGATGTGTGCAGGCATGGACGAAACTCTCCCGGGAAACAAAGCGAACTGGCGTTGTCACCTGGGCGAAATCCATCGAAGCACACATCCTGTTGAAATGACGATGGCGGCTGACTAATCGCCAACTGCGGCGCGCTTGTGGCGTTGGCAAAATCGCCCGGTCCCTCTAACAACGACACCATGACCGAGATCACCGCTATCGCTGCCGCCTTCGCTCCGTTCGAAACGCTGGCCTCTTCGCTTCTGCATCACGTCAAGACCGATGACGGATCGCATGACGTCGCGCATCTGGCGCGTGTCTGGTCCAACGTCCGCACCATCCAGGAAGTCGAGGGCGGCGATCCCGAAATCCTGGCGGCAGCGACGCTGCTGCACGACTGCGTCGCCGTCGAGAAGAGCTCACCGCTCCGCGCCAGTGCCTCGCGCCTCGCTGCCGAACACGCGGTGACCCTGCTCGCCCCGTTCGGCTGGACGACCGAGCGGCTCGAGCGCGTTGCCCATGCCATCGCGGCGCATAGTTTCTCGGCGAAGATCACACCTGAAACGATCGAAGCGCAGATCCTGCAGGACGCAGACCGGCTGGACGCCATGGGCGCCATCGGCATCGCGCGCTGCTTCTACACCGCCGGGCGGATGCAGTCCTTCCTGTACGATCCGGAAGACCCGGCAGCACGCCATCGCCCATTCGACGATCGCAATTTTGCGATCGATCATCTGCCGGCCAAACTGCTGACGCTCGCGGAGGGCTTCAACACCGCCACCGGCCGACGCATGGCGCAGCAACGCCACGCGCGGACCGAGGCGTTCCTCACCGCCTTCATGAGCGAGGTCGGCGCGTCCTGATATGGGCGCTCACGGCGCCCACTTCGTGAACACGTAATCCCGCTCCTTCACGCGTGCCTCGTGACACGCAAAGCAGGTTTCGTGCTGGGCTCGATCGACCGGCTTGCCGTTAATGAAGCGGCCGAAGCCCCAACCGCCTGACGAAGCATATTTCTTCGAATCCTTCACCATCACCTGCACCGTGGTCGCGGCGCCGGGGATCGAGGCGGATTCGAATTCCGGCGACTGGGTGTGCTTCCAGGCCAGCTTCACCAGCACCGTGCCATCGGGAAACGGCAGCTTGCCGTCCCGATAGGCCTTGATGGCAATGTCATTACCGACCACGGCGCGCAGCTCATTCAGAGGCTCAGCCTCCTGCGCCGGCGCGATCAGCTCCCATTTGCGATAGCCATCCGGAAGTGCGACGCCATAGATTGGCGACAGGTTTTCCGGATTGGGGGTATTGGCGGCAAAGGCCGCCAATACCCCGGATGACACCACGCCTGCCGCGAGGCTCGCCGCAAGAATCCATCGCATCCCGGATCTCCTTCAGCGCGCCATCGCGTCGGCGTCGATGATCGCCTGGGCGAACTCGCGCGGCGCTTCCTGCGGCAGGTTGTGACCGATGCCGCCATTCACCGTGCGATGCTCGTACTTGCCGGTGAACTTCTTGGCATAGGCCTTGGGATCGGGATGCGGCGCGCCATTGGCGTCGCCTTCCATCGTAATGGTCGGCACCGAAATCACCGGCCCCTGCGCCAGCCGCTTCTCGAGCTCGTCATACTTCGCCTCGCCCTGGGCGAGTTCGAGCCGCCAGCGATAGTTGTGGATGGTGATGGCGACGTGATCGGGGTTCTCGAACGCCTTGGCGCTGCGATCATAAGTGGCGTCGTCGAAATTCCACTTCGGCGAGGCCAGCTTCCAGATCAGCTTGGCGAAGTCGTGCCGGTACTTGTCGTACCCCAGCCGACCACGCTCCGTGGTGAAGTAGAACTGGTACCACCATTCGAGCTCCGCCTTCGGCGGCAGCGGCATCCGGTTGCCCTCCTGGCTCCCGATCAGGTAGCCGCTGACGGCGACCAGTGCCTTGACGCGCTCCGGCCAGATCGCAGCGAGAATGTCGGCCGTGCGGCCGCCCCAGTCGTAGCCGCCGACCACCGCCTTCTCGATCTTCAGTGCGTCCATGAACGCGACGATGTCTGTGGCCAGCGCTGCTGGCTGGCCATTGCGCACCGTCGCGTCGGAGAGGAAGCGCGTGCCGCCATACCCGCGCAGATACGGGATGATGACGCGGTAGCCGGCGGAGGCCAGCAGCGGCGCGACATCCACATAGCTGTAGATGTCATAGGGCCAGCCGTGCAGCAGCAGCACAACGGGGCCGTTGGCCGGGCCGTCCTCGGCATAGGCGACGCTGAGGTCGCCGGCATTGATCTGCTTTAGCGGCTTGAACGAGGTGTGCGTACCGCGCTTGATGGCCGGGAGCTGCTTGCCGGCCTTGGCGGCCTGCGCCGCGGCGGAGTCGATGCCGCCGAACTGGGCCGCGGCGATGCCCATGAGCGCCGCGCCCAGCAGACTGCGGCGGTTGAAGTGGCTGGTGTGGCGCTTGTCATTCGTCATGGTGCATATCCTCCGGGCAATGACGGTTAAGGCCGTCGATGTGCGGACCATGCCGCGGTACCGGCATCCTCGCTTGAAGATTTCTCCGATTTTCTCTTGAGAAGGCCATGATTTATCGTTGAGACGGGGTGTGCTAGGGGACGCTCCTGCGCACAAGGCCTTGGCGCGACAACAGGTATTGGACCCCCTATCTTGCTGTTTCAGTTCGACGAATTCGTCCTCGACACTGACCGGCGGGAGCTGCGGCGGGGCACGGACACGGTGGCGGTGGAACCGCAGGTGTTCGACGTGCTGGAATTCCTGATCCGCGCCCGGGACAAGGTCGTCAGCCGTGACGATCTGCTAGCCGAGGTCTGGCATGGCCGCATCGTGTCCGAGGCGACGCTCAGCAGCCGGGTCAACGCGGCCCGCACGGCCATCGGCGACAATGGCGAGCAGCAGCGGCTGATCCGTACTTTACCGCGGAAGGGGTTTCGCTTTGTCGGCGAGGTCATCGAACAGACCGACGGCCCCTCGCCGCTCGTGGTGACGGCGCCCGCAACGGAACTCCTGCCCGAAGCCGCCGACCCCGAAGGGCTGTCGATCGCGGTGCTGCCCTTCAACAATATGAGCGCGGACCCCGAACAGGATTATTTCGGCGACGGTATCGCCGAGGAAATCATCACCGCGCTGTCGCGCTGCAGCGGACTGTTCGTGATCGCGCGCAATTCGTCCTTCACCTATAAGAACAAGCCGGTCGACATTCGCGAGGTCGGCCGCACGCTTGGCGTCAACTACGTGCTCGAAGGCAGCGTCCGCCGCGCTGGCGAGCGGCTCCGCATCATCGCGCAACTGATCGACGCCCGTTCCGGCGCGCATCTGTGGGCTGACAAATTCGATGGCGACCGCAGCGATGTATTCGACCTGCAGGACCGCATCACCGAACAAGCCGTCGCCGCCATCGAACCGACGCTACGCATCGCCGAAATCGAACGGCGCAGGCACAGCCGTCCGAACAAGCCCGATGCCTATGACTTGCTGCTGCGCGCCTCCGGCTACGAACACGATTTCACGCCCGAAAGCATGACCGCGGCGCTGGATTGCCTGCATCAGGCGCTGGCGCTCGATCCGACTTACGCGCCCGCGATGGCAGCAGCGGCCTATTGCCATGCGCAGCGACACTTCCAGGGCTGGATCAGCCCAGACGACGCCCATCGCAGCGAAGGCCTGGTGCTCGCGCATCGCGCCATCGAGCGGATGCCGAACGATCCGCAAATCCTCTGGATGGCCGCGTTTGCGATCTGGAATCTTGCCGAACCACAGACGGCGAAGGACCCTGCCATCGAATTGTTCAGCCGCTCGCTCGCGATCAATCCAAACTCCGCCACTGCACTCGCACTGGCCGGATGGATCGAGACCATGCGCGGCCAGCAGCAGGCCGGTCGCGCGCTGCTCGATCGTGCGCGACGTTTGAACCCGCTCGATCCGCACGGTTGGTTCGTTTCCGGTGCGCTTGCGATAGCAGCGATCATCGACGAGAACTACAGCGAGGCGATCGCTTGGGCGGACAAGGCGCTGCTGCAGAACCGCCGCTTCGCCGTCGCACTCCGCGCGCTCGCCGTGGCACTGGTCAAGACCGGCGAACATGAACGCGCCGCACAGGTGGTCGAGGAGTTGCTGACCATCGAGCCGGAGCTGACAGTCTCCGCTTTCTTTGCGCGCATCCCCGTCCCCGTGGAATCGATGGCGCAAACCTACGCCGTCGCCCTGAAAGCCGCGGGGCTGCCAGAATGACGATCCGCCCGATCGTCCGCTATCCTGATCCGCGTCTCGCGCAGCCGGCCGCACCTGTCACGGTGTTCGACGATGCGCTGCGCGCGCTCTCTGACGATCTGCGCGACACCATGCATGCCGCTCCCGGCATCGGCATCACCGCGCCGCATATCGGCCTTTCCCTGCGCGTCGTCGTGCTCGATCTCGGCGATAGCGCCAGGACCTATGTGAACCCGGAGATCACATGGGCCTCGCCCGAGATGATCATGCATCAGGAAGGCAGTGTCTCGATGCCCGGTGTGAATGACGATATCCAACGTCATACTCGTATCCGACTCGCCTATCACGATCTCGACGGCAATACGCAGATCGAAGAGTCCGACGGACTGCGTGCGGTCTGCCACCAACACGAGATCGACCAGCTCAACGGCATGTTCTGGATTCAGCGCCTGTCGCGCCTCAAGCGCGAGCGGCTGATCAAGCGCTTCGAAAAGTTGTCGCGCGCCTGAAGCGCGCGACAATCGTCACGTCCGCCACTGCTATTGGTGGCATCGGCCGGATATCAGCCTGAGCCAGGGCACGGTATGGAACAAACTCATCAGGGCATACATCACCACCATTCCGCTCCACGGCGATGAACGCGACGTTGAACAGAATAGGTCTGGCGAATTGCCATCGAGCACACCCGTCAGCAGCGCCATCAATGCGAAGGCTGGTGCGGCCGCAAGGCATAGCCAGTCGGCAGCCGGCGCAAGGTGACCCATTGTCCAGCGATCGGGTTTCGCACCACCAGTGACATCGTTGAGCATGCTACTCATGGGTCTTCCGGAACGTGGCCTCTCCGGCGGCCGAGACCTCGACCCATTTCTTGTCGGGCGCAGCGCCGGCGACGTAGTTGTCGTGCCAGTTCCACCATTTGTAGGTCGGAGTCTGCGGGTAGCCTTCGGGCGAATCCTCCCAGACCTCCTGGCGGCCGAGCGGCGTCGCATCGAGATAGCTCCAGGTGGTCCCCATCGCCTCGTCGCCGCGGCTGTTGATGAAATAGGTGCGGAACACGCGATCGCCGTCGCGGAAGAACACGTTGTGGCCGTGCCACTCGTCGACGCCGAAGTCGGCGTCGAAACTATCCGTGATGGTGACCCAGGGCATCTCCCAGCCCATCCGCGCCTTCAGGCGCGCGACGTCTGCCTGCGGTGCCCGTGAGGCGTAGACGAGAGTGGTATCGCGGGCATTCAGATGTGCGAGATGGGCGACCTGATCGGCGCCCAGCGAACAGCCGCAGCAGGCGTGATCGGGCCAGCCGAACACGCCTGGCTCGAAGAAGGCGCGATAGACGATCAACTGACGACGGCCGTCGAACAGGTCGAGCAAATTGGCTTTGCCATCGGGCCCTTCGAACGCATAGGCCTTCTCCACCGCCATCCACGGCATCCTCCGACGCTCAGCCGCCAGCGCATCGCGCGCGCGCATCACAGCCTTCTCCTTCACGAGCATGTTCGCGCGCGCGGCATCCCACTCTTGCGGTGACACAATCGGTGGTGTTCTCATCGGTGCCGTCATGGTCTTCTCCATTTCGTCCATCGTCATGCGTTGCCGGCACGACTTGCCGGTTGATCGTCGTGAGGTAGATTAGGACCGGACAATTTGAGGGTGGGAGTGACAAGTGTGGCGGGATTCAGATGGACTCCCTGATCACCGCCGCAGGACATGCTCTCGCGGCGGGTGACCCGCTCGGTGCCCTGAAGCGCGTTGCATTGCGCGACGATCCGCCAGCGCTCGCACTGCGCGGCATCGCAATGGCACAGCTCGGCGATTTCGCACGCGCGAAGGATCTCGTGAAACGGGCCGCGCGCGCCTTCGGTGCGAAGGAACCGGTGGCGCGTGCGCGGTGCATCGTCGCCGAGGCGGAGATTGCGCTTGTCTCGCGCGATCTGAACTGGCCGAGCAAGGCGCTCGACACCGCGCGGCTCACGCTCGACGCCCACGGCGACCATGTGAATGCGGCCTATGGCGGCTATCTCGACGTCAGGCGCCTTCTCCTGATCGGACGTCTCGACGAAGCCGAACGCAAGCTCGGCGCCCTCGATCCTGCACCTCTGCCGCCCGCCTTGCGTACGGCGCACGCGCTAGTCGTCGCCGGCATCGCGATGCGCCGCCTGCAGGCGAAAAAGTCACGCGCCGCCATTGCCGACGCGCAGCGTGCCGCCAGGCTTGCCCGCATTCCGGCGCTAACGGCCGAAGTGGACACGGCATCCCGACTTCTCGATGCTCCCGCTGCGCGTCTGATCGCACGCGGCGGCGAACGCGTGTTGCTGCTCGACGATGTCGAGGCGCTGCAGAATTCGAAAGCCATCGTCATCGATGCGTGCCGGCATGTCATCCGCTGTCAGAAGACAGAGCTGTCGCTGGCGACCCGGCCCGTCCTGTTCGCCCTCGCCCGCGCACTTGGCGAAGCATGGCCTGCGGATGTTTCCCGCGAAACGCTGCTGGCGCGCGCATTTCGCGCCAGACATGCCGATGACTCCCATCGCGCGCGGCTCCGCGTCGAGATGGGACGGCTGCGCAAACTGCTTGCGCCGCTGGCCGAGGTGAACGCGACCAAGCCCGGTTTTGCGCTGGTACTGCGCCGCGCCCGCGACGTCGTCGTGCTGGCGCGGCCGGTCGAGGAAGAACACGCCACAGTGCTCGCGCTTCTCGCCGATGGAGAAGCCTGGTCGAGTTCGGCATTGGCGCTGGCGCTCGGCACGAGCCAGCGCAGCGTTCAGCGGGCACTCGACGAACTGGCGGTGGAGAACAAGGTGCAGCCGCTCGGTCGCGGTCGCGCACGCCGCTGGACGTCGCCGTCCCTGCCGGGACTCGCGACGATGTTGTTACTCCCGCCGCCGCTGCCGGATCACTAGGGTCATCGTCACATCATCAGGGAGAGTTACATGACCAACTCAGCAGCCGAAATCATCCGCGAATATGGCCCCTTCGAGGGTGTCGACGGCGTGCATGGCGTCACCTATGACGGCACGCAAGTCTGGTTCGCATCCGGAAACAAACTCCACGCACTCGATCCCGCAAGCGGCAAGATGGTACGTGCCATCGACGTCGCTGCCCACGCCGGCACGGCCTTCGACGGCAAGCATCTGTTTCAGATCGCCGAGGACCGTATCCAGAAGATCGATCCGCAAACCGGCCGCGTGCTGAACACCATCCCGGCGCCCGGCAATGGTGGCGACTCCGGCATGGCATGGGCGGAGGGCACGCTCTGGGTCGGGCAATATCGCGAGCGCAAGATTCATCAGATCGATCCCGATACCGGCAAGATCCTGCGCACCATCGAGAGCAACCGCTTCGTCACCGGCGTGACCTGGGTCGACGGCGAACTCTGGCACGGCACCTGGGAAAACGACGAGAGCGACATCAGGCGCATCGATCCGCAAACCGGCGAAGCGCTGGAGAAGCTCGCACTGCCCGCAGGCAGTGGCGTCTCCGGCCTCGAGTCAGATGGTGCCGATCAGTTCTTCGCCGGCGGCGGAGCCAGCGGCAAGGTACGCGCGATCAGGCGGCCGAAGCGGAAGTGAAAAGCAACGAGTGACGCCACTTCACTTTCTGGTTTGCGGATAGATCGTCTCGCCCTTCTTGAGCATCTCGACGAAGGCCGCAATCCGCTTCTTGCGGCCGGCTTCGGTCTTCATATTGTGGACCCGAAATGCCAGCGAGAAGCGGTTCTGGGCGCTGAGTTTGGCCAGCATCGCTTTGGCTTTCGGCTCGGCGTCGATTGCGGCCTGCAGATCGGCGGGGATCGCCATGTCCTTGCCGCTGCCATAGGCGCGATCCCAGCGGCCATCGGCCTTCGCCGCCTCGACATGGACAAGGCCGTGCTCGGTCATGCGCTCCTCTGCGACGAGGCGCGCAACATTGTCGACGTTGATCTTGCTCCACACGCTCTTCTTTCCGCGCGGTGAATAGCGTTGGAGAAAGCTCGTCTCGTCCAGCCCCTTGCGGATGCCGTCGATCCAGCCCCAGCACAGCACGACATCGATCGCCTCCTTCGGCGTGATCGATGGAAGGCCAGATTTCAGTTTGTGAATCCTGATCCAGACCTCGTCCGCCTTGTCGTGGTTCCTGCCGAGCCATTTATAGAACGCGTCGGCGCTCTTGAACTCACGCACATTCGCGGGATCGACCTTGACGGGTGCCATGCTCTGCCCTGCCCCAGCACGCCGCGTTAGCGCGCGTCCAGCCCCATCTGCCAGAAATCGGCTTCCAGGCGCGACGCCTGGCCAAATAGTTTTGCGAGCTCCGTAAAGCGCCGCTCGGTCATCGCACGCGCGGCGAGATCGTCGAGATGGCGGCGCGCTTTCACCGCGATATCCTGATAGGCGTCGCCGGCATATTCGCCGATCCATTCGCGATACGGATGATCGCCGAGCGCGTCGACACCATCCGGCGCCAACCTGCGGCCGATCTCGGCATAACCGATGACGCAAGGCGCCAGCGCCACATGCAGGTCGAGCAGATCGCCGGCGGCGCCGCAATCCAGTACGAAGCGCGTATAGGCCACCGTCGCCTGCAGCTCAGGCGCAGCCTCGATATCGGCCGGCGACAGTCCCCACCTCCCGCACAGTTTTACGTGAAGCTCCATCTCGCCGAGAATGGCCGCGAGCCCACCCTGCGCCGACTTCATGTCGTCAAGCGTGCGGCTCTTGTAGGTCGCCAGCGCATAGGCGCGTGCGAACTGGATCAGGAACAAATAGTCCTGCACCAGATAGTTGCGAAATGCCGGCTCCGGCAGCGTGCCGGCGCCGAGTTGGCGGACGAAACTATGATCGACATAGCTGGACCAGTCATCGGCCGCAGCTGATTTGAGACGATCAAAAATATCCATGCGCATTCCAATTCACGCGTTCATCCGTCCACTGCCCTGCGTTGCTCTACGCCACTTTGCGGCATAGGGCAGCACGAACATATAGAGACCGCTGAACATCAACAGAAACAGCGGTGGCAACGGCGAGAAGGTCACCCAGGCTGGCGGCTCGCCAAATCCGCGGACAGCGAAATTGGCGATGACCGTCACAGTAAAAGCCAGCGACAGCCAGCGGTGTGCGTATCTGATCCATAGGTTCATGTTGAGTAACCCTCAGTGCAATGCGGAAGTGGCGTGAGATTCTGTGTCGGCCGAATTCAGTCCAGTCGCGCCAGAAGCTGCTCCATCGACGTCAGGAATCGCGGCCATCCGAACTTGGCGCCCTGATAGGCCTGCTCCTGATCCGGTCGGAAGCCGATCTGCTCCATCCGCAGCAGTGTTCCGTTGCTCGAAGGTGTAAGGGTCCAGGTCACGACACTCTCGAGACCAGGGCCTCCCACGTGTAGGCGAGCTTTTGGTTCGGCTCGACTTCCGTGACCCGGCAAGCGACCTCGCCCCAGTTCGCGCTCAGATCAAAGCGATGGCCGATGACAGGCTTGAAATCGTTTTTCATCAGCCATTCCGCGATCAGATGCGGCTGGGTCAGCGCGCGCCAGAGCTTTTCCGGCGCATGGCCGAACTCCCGCTCGACGACGACAGAACGTGTTTCGGCTGCAGTACTGGTCAATTGTCCATCCTCTTCAGCAGTTGTTCGAGATCGTCGAACCGGCTCTCCCAGAACCCGGCCATCTGGCTGGTCCAGTCGAGCAGCGGCGCCAGGGCCGCCGGTTGCGAGCGATAATGTGTCTGACGGCCGCTCTGGCGATCGAGCACCAGCCCCGCCTGCTTCAGCACGCCGAGATGTTTGGAGACCGCCGGCTGCGAGACGCCGGCTTGCGCGGTCAGCGCCGCGACGGTCTGCTCCCCGTCACGGCAGAGCCGCTCGAAGATCGCGCGCCGGGTGGGATCGGCAAGCGTCTTGAAGAGCACATCGAAGGTGGTCGGCATCGCAATCCATAACCCGTCAGTTATCGATTAGATCAATAACCAATGAGTTATGGGTTGGTCAAGCGTGAAATGGATGGGAGGGAGTTTCGGGATCGCGGAAAGCGCGGGCGTCGTCCGAGGCGGCCGATCTACTTGCCGTCGTCGAGGCTCACCAGTACCGCCGCATTGGCAATCAGGATGCCGTCGCCGCCGCTCTCGGCGGGAATGTCGAGACCGCCTTTGACTGCCGTCACGGTTACGGTGCCGTAAGGCAATTCCTTCGCGACCGCCGCCGTGTCGACGTCGTCCGGATTCGGCACCGCGACGGTCACATCGACAAACATGTCATGCGGCGTCTTGCCGACCATCCGGAAGAAGCCAACGCTGGAATGGCGGATCGCGTCCGACACCGCGCGTTTCGCAGCCTTGGTGGCGTCGCGGCCGTGGACGTCGACGCCCATGCCCATCTCGGTGATACAGCGCACACGTGCCATTCGTTGTCCTCTTCGCTCTTGCAGAATTGTGCAGATGCCGACTTAAGCAATCCCGCGCGGCGGGCGCCAGTCCGTTGCCGTCATGCCCGCGCGATCAGCGACCGGCCATGGTGCAACCGGGCTGCGGTGCGATCTCGCCCAGTCCGCGGACGGAGACGAGCTCCTGCCCCTGCGTCTTGGCGATGAACATGCTCATGGTCGCATAGTGGTTCGCATCGATGGTGACGGGTCCTGTCGGCGACGGAATGGTAAGCCCACCGAGCGCGTCGACGAGGGCTTCCCTGTCGACCTTCCCTGCTTTCTCGATTGCAGCCTTGAGCGCGATCAGCGTGTTGTAGTGGGTCATGACATAGTTCGACACCAGCACGTCATTGCCGGCTGCGGCCCGCACTCGGGCGACAAATGCCTTCATCTCCGGCGCATCGCTGGTCGCCAGCGACGGCACCACCGTGATCATGTTCTGGCCTTTGCCCTTGAAGATGCCTACGTCGATCTCCGACAATCCCAGAAACGCAACCGTCGTCTCCTTGAAGAGGCCCTGATCATCGGCCTGCCGGATGAAATCCATGCCGTCGCCCTTCAGCGCGAACAGCAGCACCTTCGGCTTTGCCGCCGCCACCTGCTTGATCAGCGGCGTGAAGTCCGTCTCGGTCCCCAGCGTATATTGCGTGCCGACGATTTTGCCGCCGAGCTTCTCGATCAGCGGCCTGGCGAGTTCGAACATCTGGTGCGGCCAGACGCGATCGGCGCCGAGCAGGAAATAGGTATTGCCGACGGCCTCGTTCATATAGGGCAGCAACTGGCCGAGGTCCTGGTTCGGCACGGTGCTGAACGAGAAGATGTAGCGGCTGCATGTGCCGCCTTCGAAATTGGTGGCGTAGAGCAGCGGCGTCTTCGTGCTCTCGGCGATCGGCCTGATCGCATTGAAGTTGGCCGAGGTGACAGGGCCGACAACCGCCACGACGCTGCTGTCGATCACCGACCGCATCGCGCTCTCGGCAGAGGCCGGCCGGGTCTTGTCATCGACATAGATGACCTCGAGCGGCCTGCCGAGAATCCCACCGCTGGCGTTGATCTCCTTCACCGCCAGATCGAGCCCGAGTTTTGCCTGCTGGCCATAAAGTTCGACACCGCCGGAAAACGGCAGGACCGCGCCGACACGGATGGGATCGGCAGCATTCGCCGCGGAGCCAAGCGCCAAAGGCCCCAGTAGAAATGCGAGCGTCATGACTCGTGCGACAAGGAATTTCATGCGCGCTTCCCTCTGCCATGGGCTGCGCTCTCGGCGCACCTGGACTCGCGTCATGATTGCCCCGGAAAGATCGCAGCGCGCAAGAGCCGGTCAAGACTCTGCCTGCTCAGGGCAACGCGGTCGACCTGGGCACGGGTACAGCAGGCGCGGGAGCGTCAGTGACTGGCGCGACAGGCAGCGGGGTTTCAGATACGTCCGTTACGGGCGCGGCAGCCACGGGCGCGACACTATCAGGGACGATCGACACAGGTGCTCCAGCAACGGGAGCCGGCGTGATTGTCACTGGCGCGCCTGCTGCAGGAGCGTCCCGAGCCACAGGGACAGGAGCAGCTACCGGAGGGACTGCGGCATCGATCATCGGCTTGCAGATCATCACGGCCGCAGCCGCAGAGGTCAATGCCGCCAGACTCTGGAGCTCCGGCGCTTGTCGGGGGTCCCCTGCCACTGCGGCCGCTTCGTCGCGAAGCCTGGCATTGCAGTCGCAGTTAGGAATGCCGCTCGCCGGCGTGCAGGCGTCATGGTTCATGCAGGCGAGATCGAGGGCATCGATGGGCGGTTTGCCCGGCCGGTTGCCGGCACCGCAGTAATTGCCATGAATCAGCGTCGCGCCGTCGGTGGCGACAGCCGGATTGCTGCGGCCAGTCCGAGCACCAGAAGCACGCTCCTGCGCATGCAGCGGCACCGTTGCAACGATAGTGCATGACAACAATAACGCCGCACACCAGCAGCGCAGCCACGAAGCGAGGGACGAGGGCTTGATCATTCTGGAGGGGTCCGCCTGGCGCCGACGGAAGATGTCGGCCGCCAAGCATACGCGCGGCGTGGCCTTAGGTTCCCGTTCGGGTTCCCCGGGTTCCGCAGATCTTGGCTCTCAGCCCGCCATCAGTTCCTTCGCCAGCGCCATATAGGCCGGCAGCGTCACCGGATCGTTGGCGGCATTGCCGGCGACCGGATGCGACGCATAGCGCGCGATCACCATCTCGGCCTTCGGATCGATATAGAGCCCCTGCCCGTAGACGCCGCGCGCCATATAGGCGCCGTGTTCATTGTGGGTCACCCACCACTGGTTGCGATACGACGCGCCCGGCAGCGTGGTGTAGCCCGCCGGCTTGAATTTTGCGGGATCGGCGCCGCGCTCGATATCCTCGACCACTGCGCTAGGCACGATCTGGCGGCCGTTGAAGCGGCCGTGATTGCGCATCACCTCGCCGAAGCGCGCGAAATCGCGCAGCGTCGTCGACAACCCACCGCCGCCGCTCTCGGTGCCGATGCGGTCGACGTGATAATGCGCGTCCTCCTCCGCCCCCATCGGCGCCCAGATGCGTTCCGACAGAAGATCGGACAGCGTCATGCCGCTGGCGCGGCGGATGATCCAGGCGAGCGTGTCGGTGTTGACGGTCTTGTAGGCGAAGGCTTTGCCGTGTTCGCCCTGCTTCTGCTGCGTGCAGAGAAAGGCGAAGATGTCGCTCGCGCCTTCATAGTCCGGCGGGATCGGCGCCATGCCATTGGCGCGCCGCAGCCCCCACACATCGGAATTCTTGTCGGTATAAACCTCGGTGTAGAGAAGCCCCGTGGTCATATCCATGACCTCACGCACATCAGCATCGCCAAAGGCCGTGCCCTTCAGCTCCGGCACATAGTCGGTCACCGGCGCCTGCGGATCGATCTTGCCTTCCGCGACCAGCATGCCGGCCAGCGTGCCGGTGAACGACTTGGTCACCGACATGGCGATATGCGGCTTGTGCGGCTTCAGCGCGCCGGCATAACGCTCATAGATCAGCTTGCCCTTGTGCAGCACCGCGATGCCATCGGCATAGGTCTCGTCGAACATGCGCGCGAAGGTCATCGGCCGGCCATCCATGGTGACCGACTTGGATCCGCCGATATCGCGCTCCGCGCGCGGCAGCACGGATGCACCACTCGCGCCGCGCCAGACATTCACCGTGGGCACCAGCGAGCGCACATTGCTCCAGGCCCAGCGCAATTCGGGGAAGTTGCGGAACGAGCCGTCGTGGAATTGGATGGTCTTGTCCTTCGCAGGCGGAAAGCCCTTCATCCAGCCGAGCGTCTCGGGATCGGTCTCGGCGGCGGTGGGGACGTGGTTCGGTGCAGGCGCGTCAGACATGAAGGGGCTCCGGTAAGGCGGCAAGTAAGTTGGTCGTAACATGCGAGGCGGCGGGACACATCAAACACAACAGCCGGGCTGCATTCGGCAACTGCATGTCGCAAGTTCACTCAAGGCAGTCAGCCCAGATTGACGCATGTGCCCCGAACACTTCAGCGGAGCCACAAAACCCGATACTCGGGCTTCATGGGACCAGCAGCAGCTTGCCGGTCGTCTTGCGGTTTTCCATGTCAGCGTGAGCCTTCGCTGCGTCCGCTAGGCGGTACTCTCCGCCGATGTGGAGCTTGAGCTCTCCCGTCGCGATCCAGTTGAACAGCCGCTCCGAACGCGCGCGCAGCAATTCGGGCGTGGGGATATGATCGAAGAAGGTCGCATAGCCGATCTTGATGCTCTTCGGCAGGCTCATGATATCGAGCGGTCCCGGCCCACCAAGCACCGGGCCATACCAGCAGAACGTGCCCGACCGACGCAGCACATCGAGCGAGCCCTGGAAGGTCGTCGGCCCGGAGCCGTCATAGATGACGTGCACGCCCTGGCCATCGGTCAGGCGTAATGTCTCCTCGGCGAACCGGCCTTCAGTATCGATGATCACATGGTCGGCGCCAGCCTCCCCGGCTGCAGCGACCTTCTCCTGCGCCGACACACGTCCGATGACATGGCCGCCGCGCAATTTGATGATCTGGGTCAGCAGCAATCCCACGCCGCCCGCCGCCGCATGGACGAAGGCGATGTCGCCGCGCTGCACCGGATAGAAGTCCGTGGCGAAATGGCTGGCAGTGAGACCCTGCATCATCACCGACGCAGCGGTGCGATCATCGATCGCGTCAGGAACCGGCACCAGCGACGTGACAGGGATCGCGATCCGCTCCGCATAACTTCCCGGCGCATAAACCCAGGCGACCCGCTGGCCGGGCCTGATGTCTTCGACGCCATCTCCGATCGCCAGCACACGTCCCACACCCTCAACGCCAAGAATCTTGGGATTGGGAATCTCGGTCCAGGCCATGCCCTGGCGCACGCCGATGTCCATGAAGTTCACCCCCGCAAAGACAACCTCGACCAACGCCTCGCCCGGTCCAGCGAGAGGGGCCGGACGTTCGACATAGTCCAGCACCGCGCGGTCGCCCGTTCCGGTCATCACAACAGCTCTCATCACTTGCTCCTTTGTTGAACGATCATTCCATAATTTCCCAAAAAAAGGGACTATCGCAGCGCCCTCATGGCCATGTCGGCCAGGCTGGTCAGAGCCCCGCGCGCAGCGCCGCCCCGTCCGGCAACGCGGATTCCGGCGATATTCGCGATCAGAAATTCCGAGGTCGCTTCGGGGTCGAGGCCGCCGGCGACATCGCCTTCACGCTGCGCATCGCGAACGCGCGCTGCGATGGCAGCTCGCAAGCTCTTCGCCAGCAGTCCGTTGATCTCCTGAAGGTCGGGTTGGGACACGCCGAATTCATAGATCGAGCCAACGCCAAGACACGGCCGACCGGCTGTTTTCACGACACGGCGCAACATCGCGCCGATGCCATCGATCGCGCGCGGTCCGCTTCGGAGCGCGTCGATATGTGCAGCACATTCGCCCATTCCATAGCGACGCACGGCCGCGCAATAGAGCTCCCACTTGTCGCCGAAGGCAGCGTAAAGGCTCTGTCGCCCGATCCCCATTGCATCGACGAGCATCTGGGCCGAACTGCCCTCATATCCATGCCCGCTAAAGACATTGATCGCGCCGTCGAGTGCAGCGTCTGTGTCAAACTCCCGTGGTCTCGCCATAAACGGCTAGATAGCAATTATGGAATGAATGTTCAACAATTTTACAGCGTCGTGAGAAATAAAATCGATAAACCGGCGGCGCCGCTGCAGCGGCCCGTGAACGCTGCCCCGAGGACTTCCTATCAACTGCCCGCTGCAGCAGTGAAAACCGCCAATTGAGCAGCGAAAGCACGCTTGTAGGCCGGCCGGGCTTCGCCGCGGACGACATAGGCGGAGAGGTTGGGATATTCATCCAACAGACCCGACGCCCCCAGCCTGAGCAGCACCGACACCATCAGCAGGTCACCGGCGCTGAAGGCGCCGTCGAGCCAGTCGGCATCGCCAAGGTATTTGGAGAGTTCGCCCAGCCGCCCGCGGATGCGGTCTTTGACCATCGCCAGACGCTGCTCATACCAGGTCTTGTCGCGTTCCAGGAGCGTGACAATGGCGAGATCGACGATCGGCGGTTCGACCGTATTGAGTGCGGCAAACATCCATGTAACTGCCCGCGCCCGGGCGTTCGCATCATCGGGCAGCAAGCCTGCATGGCGCTCTGCGATACGGAAGACAATCGCCCCTGACTCGAACAGGACAAGATCGCCTTCTTCATAGGTCGGAATCTGCCCGAAAGGATGACGCGCCCGATGCGGGGGTCCCTTCATCTCATCGAACGAAAGAAGTCGAACGTCGTAAGGCTGCCCCACTTCTTCGAGCGCCCAGCGAACGCGCATGTCCCGGGCCAATCCCCTGCCGCGATCGGGCGACCGTTCAAAGGCGGTAATGGTGGGGTTCATAGGCAGACTCCCGGCAAATGCATGACGCTATCGAGCGTGACATGGGTCACGACGATAGTCTTCCACATCGTCTCTCTCAGCTCTTCGTCTCCCAAGGACGCATGACGGGCGGGCTTCCCGACACATGCGGGTATTTTTCTTGCGGGTCGCAGTGGACGGTGAGATTGGCCCCTCACTCGCTAGCGGACGCGCACTGCCTTCAGAGTTTCCCTCTATTTCTCCCACTCCATTTCCCCGAGAGCCTTACAAAGTAACCTCGACCGCCAGAAATCGCAGGGCCTCGTCAACCTGAAGGCCGTGGCCGGAATCAAGGCATCTACGACGTTCAGCGGGCGCAACCGACCGCATAGCCTCCAGCGAAAGAAGCCTCGCCATTTCGCGCGGTCCCGCTGGGAGCAACATCATGACACGACTTAAAGAACTTGCCATCGAAGCTCATGGAGGCCTCCAGCGCTGGCGGCAATTCGAGCAGGTCTCTGCCGACCTAGTGCAGGGAGGCGTCTTGTGGCCTTTGAAAGGACATCCACAAACCCTCGAGCGCACCACCGTTACCGTGGGTCTCAAGAAGGAATGGGCGTCGCATGCCCCGTTCGGCGCAGGTGGTCGGCGCTCGCGCTTCGCGCCCGATCGCGTGGTCCTGGAAGCCAGTGACGGCAGCGTTCTCGAAGAACTCGTTCAACCGCGCGCAAGCTTCTCCGGCCATACGCTGCAAACCCCATGGACAGAATTGCAGCTCGCCTACTTCGCCGGCTGCGCCATGTGGACCTATCTAACCATGCCGTTTCTGCTCGCCTGGCCCGGCGTCGCGACGGAGGAATTGGAGCCTTGGCAGACCGATAGCGGGGACTGGCGCCGTCTTGCTGTCCGTTTCCCCACGGAAATCGCCACGCACAGCGCCGTACAGACGCTTTACTTCGACGGCGATGGGCTGCTGAAGCGCCACGACTATAACGTCGAGATCGCTGGGGACACGCCCGGCGCGCACTTCATCGCGGATTACCAAGAGGTGTCGGGCATTAAATTCCCGACGAAGCGGCGGATCTATGCCCGTCAGCCGGATGGCAGCTTCAGCACTGAGCCGCTTGTTGTCTCGATCGATCTCTCCAACATCCGGCTCAGCTAGACATCGCCGCTACAGCGTGGCGAGCGGCCCGGCCTCGTTCCGAATGGCTCTGGGAACCTCGCCATGCACACGGGCAAACGCCAGGCGCATCCGCTCCCTGTTCGCGAACCCCACCTCGCGAGCGATCACCTCGATTGGCTGTCGGCTCTGCTCCAGCATCAACTTCGCGGCTTCGACCCGTAGCGCTTCGACCGCCTTCGCCGGCGTCGTGCCGGTTTCCGACCGGAACAATCGGGTGAACTGCCGGGGACTGAGGCTTGCAGCACGCGCCAGATCGTCAATCGTCAGGCTTTCAGCGAGGTTCTGGCGCGCGTAGTTCAGCGCGCGCTGGACTCTATCCTCATTCGCGCTCAAATCGAGCAAGGTCGAGTGCTGGGACTGCCCGCCGGAACGTCGATGGTACATGACCATGCCCTTCGCGACCGAACGGGCGACGTCGGAGCCGTGGTCGCGCTCGATGATGCCGACGACGAGGTCTGTTCCCGCCGTCATGCCGGCAGACGTCCAGATTGGACCATCCGCGAGAAAGATCTTGTCCATGTCGACACGGCAGCTTGGAAACCGGTCCTGCAACGCCCGTGCATAGCGCCAATGCGTCGTGGCGCGTCGGCCGTTGAGCAGTCCGGCATCTCCCAGAACAAACGAGCCCAGGCAGATGCCCGCGACGCGTCTTGCGTCGCGGGCAGCCGCCCGAAGAAGCCGAACCAGCCCGGGCGACGACGTCGGAATCTCGAGGCCCGCAGCAACGATCAAGGTGTCGTACGACTCGTCGCCGAACGCGTCCGTCATAACCTGCATACCAGACGACGAGGCGACCAGCCCTCCCTCCTCCGAGAGGATACGCATGTCGTACAGCTTCTTCCCAGCTTGCTTGTTGGCCACATCGAACGCTGCGACCGCCCCAAAGCAGATGGGTTGAAAACTCGGGCAAAGAACCAGACCAATCTTCATGCTTTCTCCGCGGCAGCTACTCGCGACCTTAAATAGGTAGGTCGGCAATGCTCCGCCATCTCCATGGCCTGAATGATGGCATCTACGTCCTGTCGGCTCCGGGAGCTGGCTGGTAGCTCTCTCGCGGATTTTGACGGAGCTGCCATGTCGAGCCAATCGACAACATACATCGCTGTTCGGCCTGTCGCACCGGGACGGCTTGAACTGACGCAATAGTAGCCCCGCCACCGCGGCCGACATTCCCGAAGCAACTTCGCCGCCAGACTTCGCACCTCACAAAGGATCTATCATGTCACTCGAAACGACAAAAACCGAATACCTCGACATCGGTGATACACGCTTCGCGTTCAGGCGTCTTGGCCCTACTACCGGAATGACGCTCGTTCTGTTGCAGCACTTCACCGGGACCATCGATTCCTGGGACCCGGCGGTGGTGAACGCTCTGGCGGCAACGCGGCCGGTCATCGTCTTTAACAATCTCGGCGTCGGCACCTCGACCGGCGCGACGCCCGACACGGTGGAACAGATGGCGTCGGACGCCGAGACATTCATCAGCAGGCTCGGCCTTGAGCAGGTGGATCTGCTCGGTTTCTCGCTTGGCGGCATGCTCGCCCAGGTGCTCGCCGTGCGGCAACCCAGCCTGATCCGCAAGGTCATCATCGCCGGCGCCGCGCCGCGCGGTGGCGAGGAACATCTATTGGCCGTGGTGGAGGAAGCCTTTTCGCGCGGCGCGCCAGATGTGCGACTGCCGCTATTCTTCACGCCTTCGGAAGCGAGCCAGCGCGCCGGACGCGCCTTCGTCGCTCGCGCAACGGCGCGCAGGCAAGATCGCGATCCGGACAGCGGCGACGCTGTTAGCGAGCCTCAGGCCAAGGCGATCATCGGCTGGTGCGCGCGTAAAGACGAGGGCGAGGCGACGCTTCGCGCCATAGCGCAGCCTGCGCTTATCGTGCACGGCAGCGACGACACGATGTTTCCCAGCATCAATGCGTACAATATGTTCAAGGCAATGAAGAACGCGCAGCTGATCCTGTACCCGGACTCGGGGCACGGTGCGTTGTTCCAGTACCCCGAGACGTTCGTCGCCCATTGCCTAACCTTCCTAGACGCCTGATGGGGAAAGAGACACAGCCGCAACATGTCGCATTTTCACCTGTGATCACGCCGGGGCGGAGAATCTCTAGGGTCCAGCGAACGGTACCGCCCACCGAACGCCTCCGGCCGGCGGTGTCGTAGACCTATTGCAACACCATCTCGACGCGGCGGTTGCGGGCGCGGCCACTTTCACTGGTATTGCTGGCAAGCGGCGCGTAGTTCGCCACGCCGGATGCGGACAAGCGCTTGCCATCGATCTTGTAGCTGCGCGTCAGGTCATCGATCACCGCCTGCGCGCGCGCCTTCGACAGCGCGAGGTTCACATCCAGCGCCCCCTGATTGTCGGTGTGGCCGACGATGAACACGTTCGCGCCGGCATTGGCTTGCAGCACGCGCGCCATTTCGTCGAGTTGCGGTTTGGACTCGGGCTTGATGGTCGCCTTGCCGGTGTCGAAGAACAGCCCGTAGAGGGCCACCCTACCCTCCGCCTGCAGGCCTTTTGCGAGCGCTGCCGCATCCACAGTCACCTTGCCGCTATCCATCGCCTTCGGTTCGACGATCTCCACGACCGTGGCAACGTACTTGCTGGCAAGCGCGATGGTGTCTGGCTTCGCTGATAGGACCGCCACATGCAGTGTGGTCCCGGATGCATTCAACGTTCCGTACCAATAGCGCTCGCTGCCGATCTCCTGCCATTGCTGCAACAGCGTGATCGGGGTCCAGCCTTCCAGCGACACCTTGGCCAGTTGCGGATTGGCAGGCAGGTCGCGCAGCGGTTTGAAATTCCGTCGACCGCAGTCGTCGGCACACGCATCGAGCTTCGATGCACCGGCGCGCTCAAGCGCCTGCTCATAGTTGCGCTGCACTTCGAGCACCGACTTGCCGGCAGGCGCGAGATAGAACAGCCGCGTCACCCGCCCCTCGAGCTTGACGACATCAGCGTCTCCGGAGGGAATGCCAACCTGATCGAAGTTCTTCACATCCTGGGCGACGAGCCACGATCCGGCATAACGGCTGAGTACGGCATGATCGCGCCCATTCGGCGCGTCGGCAGGCATGCTCTGCGCCATGGCAAGGGAGGCTGAAGCAAGGAGACCAAGAACAGACAGCAGACGGATAAAGCAGGCGCGCATCGGGACCCTCTCAGGCCAGAATGTTAGCGGAATGCAGATTGCTGCGGAGTTATGTCAGAGACGCCATTTTCGGAACAGCCATTTGCCCCGTCACTCCCACTCGATCGTCCCGGGCGGCTTGCTCGTAATGTCATACACCACGCGGTTGATGCCCGCTCGCGTACCAGCCCCGCGGCGTGGCAGGTGTCCACCTGCCAACGCCGGTCTTTGAACAGCCCTCGTCCTCCGTCCTAGTAATGGACGGAGGCGCCCATCGCACCGATCTTGGGCGGAGCGAACTTGGTTAGGTCGATGCCTTCGACGGCGGCCTTGTATTCCTCGGCGCTCGGCGTGCGACCGAGGATCGCCGACAGCACCACGACCGGGGTCGAGGCCAGCAGCGATTCACCCTTCTTCTCGGCGGTGTCTTCCACGACGCGGCCCTGGAACAGGCGGGTTGACGTCGCCAGAACCGTGTCGCCCTTCTCCGCTTTTTCCTGGTTGCCCATGCAGAGGTTGCAGCCCGGACGCTCGAGATAGAGAATGTTCTCGTAGGCGGTGCGGTTCGCGGTCTTCGGCTTCACGTCGTCGAATTCGAAGCCGGAATACTTCTGCAGGATTTCCCAGTCGCCCTCGGCCTTCAGCTCGTCGATGATGTTGTAGGTCGGCGCGGCGACGACCAGCGGCGCGTTGAACGCGACCTTGCCTTCGGTCTTCTCGATGTTCTTGAGCATCTGGGCGACGATCTTCATGTCGCCCTTGTGCACCATGCACGAGCCCACGAAGCCGAGGTCCACCTTCTTGGTGCCGCCGTAATACGAAATCGGACGGATCGTGTCGTGGGTGTAGCGCCTGGACACATCGGCGTTGTTGACGTCGGGATCTGCGATCATCGGCTCGTCGATGATATCGAGATCGACGACGACTTCGGCGAAGTATTTCGCATTGGCGTCCGGCGTCAGCGCGGGCTTCTCGCCCGAACGGATCTCGGCGATGCGCGCATCGGCCTTGGCGATCAGGCCCTTCAGCGTCTGGGCGGCATTGTCCATGCCCTTGTCGATCATGATCTGGATGCGCGACTTGGCGATCTCCAGCGACTCGATCAGCGTGTCGTCCTGCGAGATGCAGATCGACGCCTTGGCCTTCATCTCGGCCGTCCAGTCGGTGAAGGTGAAGGCCTGGTCGGCGAGCAGCGTGCCAAGATGGACCTCGATGATCCGGCCCTGGAAAACGTTGTCACCGCATTGCTTGAGCATCTGCGCCTGGGTCGCATGGACCACGTCGCGGAAGTCCATATGCGGCTGCATCGCGCCCTTGAACGTCACCTTGACCGATTGCGGGATCGGCATGGTCGCCTCGCCCGTCGCCAGCGCCAGCGCCACGGTGCCGCTATCGGCACCGAAGGCCACGCCCTTGGACATGCGGGTATGGCTGTCGCCGCCGATGATGATCGCCCAGTCATCCACGGTGATGTCGTTCAGCACCTTGTGGATGACGTCGGTCATCGCATGATAGCTGCCCTTGGGGTCGCGCGCGGTGATGACGCCGAAATTGTTCATGAAGGACATGAGCTTCGGAATGTTGACCTGCGCCTTCTTGTCCCACACCGATGCCGTGTGGCAGCCCGACTGATAGGCGCCGTCGACGATCGGCGAGATGACGGTGGCCGCCATCGCCTCCAGCTCCTGCGCGGTCATCAGGCCGGTGGTGTCCTGCGAGCCGACGATGTTGACCTTGACGCGCACGTCCGAGCCCGCATGCAGCACCTTGCCGCCGAGCACGCCCACGGCGTTGCGGTTGAAGATCTTCTCGACCGCGGTCAGGCCCTGGCCTTCGACCGAAATCTCCTTGTTCGGCGCGAACACCGGGGTCGGCTCAACGCCCAGCGTTTCGGCTGCAAAGGTCTGCAGTTTCTTGCCGAAGACGATGGCATAGGAGCTGCCGGCCTTCATGAACTCCATCTTCTGCGGCGTGAAGGCGGCGGCGACATCGACAAGTTCCTTGCCGTTCTCGTCGCGCAGCTTCTTGCCCTTGGCATCGAGCGTCAGCACGGTGCCGGTGTCGACCGCAAATTTCTGCTCGAGCACCGGGTTTCCGTCGTTGTTCAGGATCGGCTTGCCGTCCGCGTCGAGTTTCTTGACCCAGTTCTTGAGATTGACGCCGATGCCGCCGGTGACGTCGACGGTGGTCGCGAAGATCGGCGAGATGCCGTTGGTGCCCGCGACGATCGGCGCGAAGTTGACGAAGGGCACATAGGGGCTGGCCGGCTTACCGGTCCACAGCGCCACGTTGTTCACACCAGACATGCGCGACGAGCCCACGCCCATCGTGCCCTTCTCGGCGATCATCATCACGCGCTTGTCCGGGTGCTGCTTCTGCAGCGCCACGATTTCTTGCTGCGCCTGCGGCGTCATCATGCACTGGCCGTGCAGCTCGCGGTCCGAACGCGAATGCGCCTGGTTGCCGGGCGACAGCAGGTCGGTCGAGATATCGCCTTCGGCGGCGACGTAGGTCACGACCTTGATCTCGTCCGCGACATCCGGGAGCTTGGTGAAGAACTCGGCCTTGGCATAGCTCTCGAGCACGCCCTTGGCGACCGCATTGCCCGCCTTGAAGGCATCGCGCAGCCGGAACATGTCGGCGTCGTAGAGGAAGAACTGGGTCTTCAGAACTTCACCAGCCTGCTTCGCCAGCCCAGCATCACTGCCGAGCGTGACGTCGAGCAGCACGCCGATCGAGGGGCCCCCCTTCATGTGCGACAGCAGTTCCAGCGCGAAGGTCGGCGTGATTTCCGGGACGATCGCCTCACCGAGGATAATCTCCTTCAGGAAGGCGGCCTTGACGCCTGCGGCGCTCGTGGTGCCCGGCAGGGTGTTGTAGATGAAGAATTTCAGGGCGTCGGCGCGGTATTCGCTGCCACTGTCCTTGATCAGGGCGATAATTTCGCCGGTGAGCGCGCCATCGTCGATCGGCTTGGGAGCGAGGTTCTGAGCTTTCCGGCTTTCGATCTCAGCGAGGTAATCTGAATAGAGGCTCATCGTCATCCCAACGTCATGAGGTGGTTGACGCTGGAAACGCAGCGCCACCAACCGTTATTGTTAAAACCGGTCTAAAGGCGAATTCGGCTTCGAGTACGTCAATCGCGGCCGACTGACAAGATACTGCATTGCGGTAAAAATAGCCCTTTAAATTCAGCGTTCAACGGTCAAAACATGACGGCAGGCATGCTTGCCGGGCTGAAATGCTGGTTCTCACTCGACCTGTCGCAAAGAGACTCTCCCAAGACACGTCCGAAACGTCGGTCTGACCCGCCACCGTCAGCAAATTGGTGGTCGGCCCCTGCCGCGCGTCAGTCGCGCGATATGGACAGCCCCGCGAGAAGCGGCGCATACGCGGCGAGCCTGCCGGATACGAACTCGGTGAAGAGCCGCACGCGCTTCGTCTTGCGTGTCTCCCCCTGTGTAAGAAGCCAAACCGTTCCGTACATGTGCAGGTCGGTGCCCGGCACCCTCACCAGCAGGGGGTCGGCATCGCCAACGAAGCACGGCAGTGTCGTGATCCCGAGCCCTTGCCGTACGGCAACGATCTGCGCCCCGGCGTCCGTGGTCCTGAACGGAACCCCCGTGGCGCGAACGTCACCCTCAGTCGCCCAATCCGGAATTCCATGAATGCTGATGACGATCCACCGGATCGGATCAGGCGCGCCCGCACGCCATGCGGCCAGTCGATCGCGGGACATGTAGACGCCGCCGAACAGCTCCGGTCCCTTCATGCCGTGAAGATTGAGCGGCAGGGTTTTGCGGTCGTAGACGACGCGGATCGCAACGTCGGCCTCGCGGTTGGTCAGATTTGCCAGCTCGCCGAACGACAGAATGTCCATCTCGATGTCCGGATGCAGACGCGCGAAATCGGCGAAGTCCGGCATCAGCAGATGTGTCGCGAGGGGCGGCGCCAGCGTCACCCGCAGACGCCCGCGCACGCTCTGGTCGCGACCGAAGACGCGCGTCTCCAGCTGATGCGACGACGCTTCCATCTGGTCCGCGAATTCGAGGACCTCCTCGCCCGCTGCCGTCAGGCGGTAGCCCGAAGGCAGCTTTTCGAACATCTGAACCCCGAGGCGTTCCTCGAGCTGAGCGATGCGTCGCAGCACGGTCGCGTGGTTCACACCTAGGCGCTCGGCGGCAGCCCGCACCGAGCCTCCGCGCGCGACGGCAAGAAAGTAGCGAACGTCATCCCAGTCGATCATGGTGCAATCTCGCACCGCGCGGTGCGCCTTCCAAACCCGTATCCAAACATGGTGCAACAATACGGGCTGCCATCATAGCCTATGGCGACGAACGCGGTCCAATTCCGACCGGCGGACACCGATCGTCGCGGCTGGCGTCAGCCGCCCAGCCGGATCGATTTCGCACCACCGATGTGCGCGCTTCCGCACTCAACGCCTGACGCCGGCAGACCCATCTCGAGGTTCTCGGGGACAGTCCCGACACCACACAGGAGAAGTTATGGGAAAGCTTGACGGCAAGGTTGCAGTCATCACGGGCGGATCGAGCGGCATGGCGCTGGCGAGCGCCAAGCGGTTCGTCGAAGAAGGCGCCTATGTGTTCATTACGGGCCGGAGGCAGGAGGCGCTCGACGAGGCCATCAAGTTGATCGGTCGGAACGTGACCGGCGTGCGCGGCGACGCGGCCAATCTCGACGACCTCGACCGTCTGTTCGATACGGTCAAGCGGGTCAAGGGCAAAATCGATATCCTGTACGCGAGCGCCGGCACCGGCGAAGCCGTGCCACTGGGCGAAATTACCGAGCAGCATTTCGATGCGACCTTCGGCCTGAACGCGCGCGGCACGCTCTTCACTGTTCAGAAGGCGTTGCCGCTGTTCAACGATGGCGGATCGATCTTCATGACCGGGTCAGTTGCGTCGCTCAAAGGCTTTCCCGGTTATAGCGTGTATGCGGCGAGCAAGGCGACGCTGCACGCATTCGCACGCGGATGGCTCAACGAACTCAAGAGCAGGAATATCCGGGTGAACGTGCTGCACCCCGGGCCGATCGCCACACCGATGCAGGACCAGGTTCTCACCCCGGAGGCGAAGCAGATGTTCGAATCCCTGATCCCGCGGGGAACGATGGGTCGCCCTGAGGAAATTGCGGCGGTCGCACTGTTTCTCGCGTCAGACGATTCAAGCTTCGTGAATGGGCTGGAGTTGTCGGTCGACGGCGGCTTCTCGGCGATCTGAAATCGTACCTCGTTCACCGCAGGACCGCTACGCGGGCGCCACCGCGGACCGAATAACCCGGCGCCCTCGAAGGCCGTGAATCAATATCAAAACAAATCGGAGAAGATTATGAGCTACGCAATTATAGGATTCGGCAAGATAGGCCAGGCCCTCGCCCACGCCTTCGCCCGTAAGAACATCGACGTGACCGTCGCGAGCCGCCGGCCGCCCGAGGCGTTGGCGCCGCAGGCTCGGGCAATCGGACCCACGGTCGTCGCCAAGTCGCTGCGGGATGCACTCGCGGCCGACACGATCATCCTGGCGGTCCCGTTCGGGGAGCATCGCGAAGTTGCGAAGGCCCTGCCGAGCTGGACAGGCAAGACGGTCATCGACGCGATGAATCTGTTTCCGGGCCCCGAAGAGCCGGACGGTCTCCCGGGCTCCGCGGTCGTCGCGAATGCGTTCACCGGCGCCAGGTTTGTAAAAGGCTTCAATCACCTGGGCGCAGCCACCCTGGCGACCGATCCGGTCGTCGCGGGCGGCCACCGCGTCGTCTTTCTGTCTGGTGACGACGAGGACGCGATCGCCCCCGTGGCGGCCCTGGCCAAACAGCTCGGCTTCGCACCCGTCAAGCTGGGAAAGCTCAACGAAGGTGGCGCGCTGGTGCACGCACGCGGCCGCACCTGGGGCCAGCTCATCTTCCAGGATTTGTTCAAGAAGGAGCAGTAATCGATCTACGACGGTGTGATCGACGCCGAGAACCGGTCGCGCGCTGACATCTTCGAGCGGGGCGCGACCAGAGGGATAATCTGAGCCAGCTCATTGATCGCGTGGACCACGCAGAGCGGCTACGGAAGCCGCTCAAAAAGACGGTCTCCCAGCGGCCTAGTCAAACGACCAAGCACTGGCTCTACTCCTCGGATTGATTCCGAGGAGGTCGGCCGTGCGTCTGCTCAACACCCACATCACCCGGTTCCGCCGGTTCTCCGATTTAACTGTTCAGGACATCCCAGCGAGCGCCAAATTGGTCGTGCTGGCTGGCCCCAATGGCTCCGGCAAGTCGTCGTTCTTCGACGCTCTGTTGCTGAAATACCGGATGGACACTGGATACGGCTGGAATGGCGACAACAAATACTACGATCGGCCGCAGGAAACAGCCGTAGATTTGCATGCAAGAATCTCTGTTTCAACCGACGTCGGCAACAAGTTCGCTAGGGGCAACCTCTACATTCGAACCGCATACCGGAACGATCATGAGTTCGTCACGAACTCCCTTGCTCGGCAAGGTGCACTCCTCGACAACATGACCTTGAATCGACTGATCGAGCCCGATGCTACGGTCAGCAGCAACTATCAGCGCCTTGCCGCCCAAGCTATGGAAGACGTCTTCGTCAATGAGGCCGAGGCGACGACGATGGGTGCCTACCGCGAGAAGCTGATCGGAGAAATCCGAGCGCCGCTCAAGCGATTGTTTCCCGATCTGACCTTCGTGGGGGTAGGCAACCCCCTCGATCAGGGCACTTTCCAGTTCGACAAGGGCACCTCAAAGGGCTTCGATTACAAGAACCTGTCCGGTGGTGAGAAGGCGTCCTTCGACCTGATCCTAGATTTTGTAGTGAAGCGACGCAACTATGCGGATGCCATCTACTGCATTGATGAACCCGAAACCCATATGAACACGCGCCTGCAGGGCGCGCTGCTCGGCGAACTCGTTGGATTGCTTCCGGGCAACTCGCAGCTCTGGATCGCGTCCCACTCGATCGGAATGATGCGGAAGGCGCGCGAAATGTACGATGCCGACCCGGCATCGGTGGCTTTCATAGATTTCGGCGGTCACGATTTCGATCAGGTGATCACGCTCTCGCCGAGCAAGCCTACGCGTGCCTTCTGGGAAGGCGTGATGCACGTAGCTCTCGACGACCTCGCCGCACTGGTGGCGCCGAAGCAGGTGGTCATCTGCGAAGGCAATCCGGCAGGCGCGGTGCCTGGGAAGAACACCGAGCACGACGCTCGGATCTACGAAGCTATCTTTCGCGACGAGATGCCGGACACCACCTTCATCTCTGCTGGCAACTCGAAAGAAGTGCAGAACGACTTCATCGGGCTGGCGACCGTGCTGCCGAAGTTGGCATCGGGCATGAAGATCATCCGCTTGATCGACTTGGACGACCATACTGAAACGGATGTGGCGGACTTCAAGAAGAAGGCCATACACGTTCTCAGCCGCCGGCACCTTGAGGTCTATCTCTACGATGACGAGGTGCTCACCGCTCTATGTGCTTCCGTTGGAAAGCCCGAGAAGGCGGCGGGTCTGATCGCCGCTAAAGCCGCTGCAATCAACGATGTGATGAAGGCGGGGTATCCCGCGGATGACATCAAGAAGGCAGCGGGCGCCATCTACAACGCAGCCAAGCAGATGCTTTCACTGACGCAGGCGGGCAACGACGCCCCCGCATTTGCCCGGAGCACGCTGTCGAAGCTCATAAAGCCTGATATGACTGTCTACTCCGAACTGCACAAGGACGTTTTCGGGAACTGACAAGAGCCGCCAGTCACCGCCGCCCTCACTCCCACTCAATCGTCCCCGGCGGCTTGCTGGTGATGTCATACACCACACGATTGACACCCTTCACCTCGTTGATGATCCGCGTTGCGGTTTCGCCGAGGAACTTCATGTCGAAGGCGTAGAAGTCGGCGGTCATGCCGTCGGTGGAGGTCACGGCGCGCAGGCCGACGACGTATTCGTAGGTGCGGCCGTCGCCCATCACGCCCACGGTCTTCACCGGCAACAGGACGGCGAAGGCCTGCCAGATGGTGTCGTAGAGATCGGCCTTGCGGATCTGGTCGATATAGACGGCGTCGGCTTCGCGCAGGATGTCGAGCTTCTCGCGCGTGATCTCGCCGGGGCAGCGGATCGCGAGGCCAGGGCCCGGGAATGGATGACGGCCGACGAAGATGTCCGGCAGGCCGAGTTCGCGGCCGAGGTCGCGGACTTCGTCCTTGAACAATTCGCGCAGCGGCTCGACCAGCTTCATGTTCATGCGCGCGGGCAAGCCGCCGACATTGTGGTGCGACTTGATGGTGACCGAAGGCCCGCCGGTGAAGGACACGCTCTCGATCACGTCGGGATACAGCGTTCCCTGTGCGAGGAAATCCGCGCCGCCGATCTTCTTGGCTTCCTGATCGAACACGTCGATGAACAGGCGGCCGATGGTCTTGCGCTTCACTTCGGGATCGGTGACGCCTTCGAGTTCGCCGAGGAACGTCTTCGATGCGTCCACATGCACCAGCGGAATGTTGTAGTGGTGCCGGAACAGATCGACGACGGTCTTGGCCTCGTCCTTGCGCAGCATGCCGTGATCGACGAACACGCAAGTGAGCTGATCGCCGATCGCTTCATGGATCAGCACGGCAGCCACTGCGCTGTCGACGCCACCTGACAGACCGCAGATCACCCGGCCCTTGCCGACCTGCGCGCGGATCTTCTCGATCGCTTCCTCGCGGAAGGCGCGCATGGTCCAGTCGCCGGTGAAGCCGGCGATGTTGCGCACGAAGTTGCGGATCAGTTTGGCGCCGTCGGGCGTATGCGCCACTTCGGGGTGAAACTGCATCGCATAGAACTTGCGGACATCGTCGGCGATGATCGAGATCGGCGAGCCCGGAGCTTTAGCCACAGCGCGGAAGCCCTCAGGCATCTTGGTGACGCGGTCGCCATGGCTCATCCAGACGTCGTATTTGCCACCCACTTCCCACACACCGTCGAACAGCGCGCAGCTGTCGGTGATCTCGATGGCGGCACGGCCGAATTCGCGATGGTGGCCGGCTTCGACGGTACCACCGAGCTGCTGCGCCATGGTCTGCTCGCCGTAGCAGATGCCCAGCACCGGAACGCCGGCGGTGAGGATCGACAGCGGCGCGGACGGCGCATTGTCGTCGAGTACCGAGGCCGGACCGCCGGACAGGATCACGGCTTTCGGCTTCATCTCGGCGAAGGCGGCCTCCGCCTTGTTGAACGGCACGATTTCGGAATAGACGCCCTCCTCGCGGACGCGCCGCGCGATCAGCTGCGTCACCTGAGAGCCGAAATCGACGATCAGAATCTTGTCATGCGCCGAAGCCACATGGGGTGACGGATCGGCGGGCGAAACGGATGTTTTGCTGGGGGCTGTCATAGCGAGGAATTACGCGACTCACGGCGGGGTCGCAACCCCCGCAGCGTGCACATGAGCCCCGTCATGGCCCGGCTTGTCCCGGCCATCCACGTCTTTCTGCGGGGGGCGCCAAGGCGTGGATACGCGGGACAAGCCCGGGCATGACAGCTGAGTGTGGGGTTAGCCCTGGCGCTTGAGAACACTGACGAAAAACCCGTCCGTTCCGGTCCGCCGCGGGGTCATCAGCAGGCCTTCCGGGCTCTGATAGGTCGCGGCGGCGAAATCCTCGGCCTTGTCCCACAGCACCGACATCACCTGCGCCGGCGGCACCACCGAAAACTCCGGCTGCCGGGCGGTAAAGGCGCGGATCTGGTCGCGGTTTTCCTGGGGAAGCACCGAACAGGTCACATAGGCGATCCGGCCACCCGGCTTCACCAGCGCCACCGCGCGGTCGAGGACCTCGGCCTGGTCCTTGATCCGGACCTCGAGGGCGCCCGGCCGCATCCGCCATTTGGCGTCCGGATTGCGACGCCAGGTGCCGGCGCCGGTGCATGGCGCGTCGATCAGCACGAGGTCCGCGGAGTTGTGAATGTCGCTGAGCGTATCGTCCGGGCCCTTCGGGGTGCGGATATCGGCATTGTGCACGCCGGCGCGCGACAGCCGCTCGTGGATCGGCGCCAGCTGCCTCTTGTCGGCATCGGTGGCGATCAGCCGGCCCTTGCCCTGCATCATCGCCGCCAGCGCCAGCGTCTTGCCGCCGGCGCCCGCGCAGAGATCGATCACCTGCTCGCCCGGCTTGGCGCCGGACAGCATAGCCGCGAGCTGCGAGCCCTCGTCCTGCACTTCGATGCCGCCCTTGATGAAATCCTCCTCGGCATGGATGCCGGGATTGCGCGCATCGGCGCCGAGATCGATGCGCAGGCCCAGCGGCGACCACGGCGTCTCGGTGGCGCCGAGATGGCGCAGCGAGCCCAGCACCTTGTCGCGCTTGGCCTTCAGCGTGTTGACGCGCAGGTCCAGCGGCGCGCGGCTGGCCATGGCGGTGGCTTCCGCCACGCGATCGTCGCCGAACACATCGGCAAGCTGGCTATCGAGCCATTCCGGATAATCGCCGGCGATATGCGCCGGTGCATCCGCCACTGTGCGCGACGCCAGCGCCGAGCGCTCCGCGTCAGACAGCGGCTCCGGCGCGAAACCGCTGCCATCACAGAGCGCGGCAATCGTATCGACATCCATCCTGCGCTCGGCCTTGAGCATGCCGAGCAGCCGCGCCCGCGACGTGTCGTCGTCCATGATCCAGGCGCTGGAGGCGCGCCGCCGCAGCACATCCCAGACCAGCCCGGAAATTCCCGCCCGGTCGCCGGAGCCGGCGAAGCGGTGCGCGGTGCCCCATTCCTTCAGCGCCTTGGCGGCGGGGACACGCTGGGTGTCGATGGCCTCGATCACTTCGATCGCGGCGGAGAGGCGGGCGGCGGGAGTCATGGCAATCTTTCGACGGAGAGAGGCGCGACGCCGCTCCCGATCAGATCAGAAGAAGCATCCGTAGCGCGAAGTAGAACCACATCGCCAACAACACAAGCGCGCTGGCGAGCCAGGCTTGCGATCCCCGGCTATTGGCAATGAATCCGGCGCCCACGAAGCGGGCGATGACGAAGATCCAGGACAGGCAGACCAGCACCAGATCGATCTTGCGGAGCGGCAGGCCGATGGCGATCAGCGCATAGAACAGCAGGTCGAGCTGCGGAGCGGTATTCGGCAGATCGCCGGCATCGTTGCGGCTCAGCACGCCGCCGCGCCGGCCGGTCCAGAAGAACATGCCCAGCGTAATCGCCACCAGCACGAAGACCGGCAACAAAACCCATTGAATCGACATTGAAATTTCCTCAGCCCGGGGAATTCAGAGCCGCGCGGCACCCCGCTCGCGCTACAGACCCGCCCCTTGGAACAAGACGATTAACCGGCCCAAGAGTTCCATATGAGTTCCATATCGGTTCCATGCCCGTTCCATTGAACCGGCCGGGCGGCCCTCGACACCCATTTGCAGGCGCTGCCCGGCGGCGCGCCAGCCTCAAGAGTTCTGCCCGTGAGCCCTGCCATGGCCTATCTCGATGCCCTCTTTGCGATGCTGACGCCCGGCGACCCGGACAGCTGGGCCGGCCTCATGATGTCCACCCTGGCCGGCGCCGCCGCGGCGCTCGCGGTGGCCATCCTGCTGAATCTCTATTTCCGGGCCCGGTATCGCTCGGTCCATGACGTGGTCCACCACGGCGTCGCGGCGCTGGCCGTGCTGGGCCTCCTCGCCTTCGCCGCCACCGATATGCGCCACACGGCACTGGGCTATCTCGGCATCAATCCGACCAGGCCCGCTGTCGAATTCGAAATCCGCCTGCCCGACGCGGTAGCGGCGAAGATCATTGCGGAAGCCACGCAGATCGAATTGCATACCGACCGCAACCAGGCCCTCGCCGCCATCAGCGAAGGCCCGACTTTCACGAACAAGGGCGAGAGCATTCTCAAGGGTACGGTGCCGCTGAAATTTCGCACCGCGCAGCGTGTGATGATCGTGAACGTGCCGGGCGAAGCACCGCTGATATTCAAACTGCGCTTGGCCGCAAGCCCGAGCCACTCGACTGAATTCAGCCCGTGGCATCTGGTCGATCAGGTGAGCGCCTCAGCCCGCGCGGGCAAGACGGCCCGCACCAACGACGGCTATGCAATCAGATATCGCGTGATCTAACCTTTCGGTCGCACAAGCCATCTCGCTGACATCCGGAACGGCTACACTCCCCACCAGAGGAGTTCCCGCCATGTCCGAATTCCGCTTGATCCAGATCACCGATACACATCTCGGCGCACGCTTTCCGCAATTCGTCGCAAATTTCCAGCGCGTCTGCGCGTTCATCGACGCGGCAAAGCCAGACCTCGTCATCAATAGCGGCGACCTCGCCTTCGATGGCCCGGGCCATCCCGATGACCTCGCCTTCGCCAAGTCACTGCATGACGCCCTTTCTGTCGCCTGCCGCTATCTGCCGGGCAATCACGACATCGGCGACAACCCGACGCTGGTCGCCCCGCCGCCAAGCCAGCTGATTTCCGAGCAGAACCGGCAGGCATTCGTGTCGGTCTTTGGACACGACCACTGGCGCTTCAATGCGGCCGGCTGGTGTTTCATCGGTCTGAACTCATTGATCATGAATAGCGGGCTCGCCTGCGAAGAGGAGCAGTTTGACTGGCTCGCCTCGCAACTGGCGGGTCTGAACGGACGACCGCTGGCGCTGTTCATCCACAAGCCGCTATTTCTGAATGCCCCGGACGATCCGGAACTGGCCGCGACGTCGATCCGCTATGTCCCGATGCCGGCGCGCCGCCGTCTCATCGATCTGCTTGACCCTGTCGATCTGCGGCTCGTCGCCTGCGGTCACGTCCACCAGCGGCGCGACACCACATGGCGCGGCGTCAGGCACGTCTGGGCGCCATCGAGCAGTTTCATCATTCGTCCCGAGGACAAGCAGGAGACGATCGGCGTCAAGGAGGTCGGGCTCGTGGAATACAGTTTCCAGCCCGGCGACTTTAAAGTTCGTCACGGCCGCGCGCCGGGCCAGAGCGACATCGATCTGTTCACCGTCATCAATGCGGACGGCACAGTGCGCCCGCAGTGATGACGACCACGCGTCGTCGTATACGCGCACTCTAATCTCTCAGTCGTCATGGCCGCGCTTGTCCCGGCCATCCACGTCTTTTGCACGAGAAGCAAGACGTGGATCCCTGGGACAAGCCCGGGGATGACGGCAGAGAGGACCGAGCTTAGCCCTTGTCCGCCCCCACCCGCACCAGCTGCTTGCCGAAGTTCTTGCCCTTCAGCAGCCCCATGAACGCCGTGGGCGCGTTATCGAGACCTTCGGTGACGTGCTCCTTGTACTTCACCTTGCCCTCGCGCACCCATTGCGACATGTCACGCAGGAAGTCGCCATGCATCGACGCGAAATCGCGCACGATGAAGCCGCGGAAGTTGAGGCGCTTGGTCAGCACATTGCGCATCATCGCGGCGGCCCATTTCGGCGCCTCCGACGTCGTATCGTTGTACTGCGCGATCAGCCCGCACACCGGAATGCGCGCGAAGAAGTTCAGCAGCGGAAACACCGCCTCGAACACCGCACCGCCGACATTCTCGAAATACACATCGATGCCGCCCGGGCACGCGGCCTTCAGCTTCGCCGGAAAATCCGGATCGCGATGATCGAGGCAATCGTCGAAGCCGAGTTCTTCCTTCACATAACGGCACTTGTCGGCACCACCCGCGATGCCGATAGCGCGCGCGCCCTTGATCTTCGCGATCTGGCCGACTGCAGAGCCCACGGCACCTGACGCCGCGGCAACGACCACGGTCTCGCCCGCCTGCGGATTTCCAATCGCCAGCAGGCCGGTATAGGCGGTCATGCCCGGCATGCCGAGAATACCGACCGCAGTCGAGATCGGCGCGAGTTTCGGATCGAGTTTGCGCAGGCCCTTGCCGTCGGAGATCGCATGGGTCTGCCAGCCGGCATGGGCCAGCACGATATCGCCCTTGGCAAAACCCGGATTGTTCGAGGCGATCACCTCGCACACCGTGCCGCCTTCCATCACGCCATCCACCGGCACCGGCGCGGCATAGGACGGGCCGTCACTCATGCGCCCACGCATATAGGGATCGAGCGACAGCCAGATCGTGCGCAGCAGCACCTCGCCATCACCCGGCGTCGGCACCGCATAATCCTCGACACGGAAATTCGATGGGCTGGGCTCACCGTGCGGGCGCGATGCGAGAACGACGCGTTTGGCTGCTGACATGGGACTTCTCCGTTTCTCTTTCTTGATCGCAAAAAAATGCGGCGCGCGATGATCGCGCGCCGCATTCAAAACGTAAACCGGCAAATATCAGGCAGTGATCTTCGCCAGCACTTTGTCGAATGCTGCAGCTGCGCTGTCGAGATCCTTGAACGACAGACCGCCATCGGCCGACTGCTTCTGCGCCGCCGTTGCCGTCGGGCGGATTTCAGCCACTGGCTTGCCACCGTCGAGCATCGTGAGCGGCGCGATCACCTGAAACTCATGTGCCTCGATAGGCTGATCCTTCAGCAGAAACACGCTGAGCGACGCGATATCGGTGCCGCGACGATAGGAGATGTAGCGATCCACTGCGACCGAGCCGTCGCGCTGCATGCCGCCGAGCTTGGCATGGCCATCGGAGCCGAGCAGCTTGTGCGCCTTGAAGCCCTTCACGCCTTCGGACTTCGCCTTGGCGGTCGCTTCGGAGAGATCGTATTTCTCCGCCATCGCCTTGCCGACGGTGGCGAGTTCCGCCGACATGTCGTGCTCGAACTGCTTGGCCTCGCTGCGCGGCTGGCCGATCCTGCGCGGCTTGTCGGCATTACGCTTCGCGAGCTCGGTGGTGCAAAGCTCCACCAGCGCCGTGACCTCGCGGCGTGTGGCGTTCTCACGCAGGTTTTTCAGTTGCGCGGTGTCGAGAGCCGCAATGCGTTCGTCCGTCCATTCAATGGCCATAGTATCCAACGTTCTTTTCTGCGGGTGTTACTTCGACGCGTGACGAGGTCATTGTCGAAAATGAGCATCACAACGCGACGCGGAGCCAAGCTCCGCCGCCGGGTTTGTCCGGCCCTGGAAACCCATATCGGGGACATCCATGGCCGACAGCGCACGTGACGCGCGAACAATAGCGCGTTTTCGCCGATCTGTGGGGCTCAATTTAGGCAGCGATGCCTATGCGGCACTGCGAAAGTGCCTGAGATCACGCATATAGTTAAGCGCCGCCCGGATAGTTCGGGCTTTCGCGGGTAATCGTCACGTCATGCACGTGACTTTCGCGCAGTCCGGCACTGGTGATGCGGACGAATTCTGCCTTGTCGTGGAATTCGGTCAGCGTCTTGGCACCGACATAGCCCATAGCGGCGCGCAGGCCACCGGCGAGCTGATGCATCACATTGGCCACCGGGCCCTTATAGGGCACCTGCCCCTCGATGCCTTCCGGCACGAGTTTGAGCGTGTCCTTGATGTCCTGCTGGAAGTACCGATCCGCCGAACCGCGGGCCATGGCGCCCACCGAGCCCATGCCGCGATAGGCCTTGTACGAACGGCCCTGCCACAGGAATACTTCACCGGGGGTCTCGTCGGTGCCCGCAAGCAACGAGCCGACCATGGCGATGTCAGCGCCGGCAGCGAGCGCCTTGGCGAGATCGCCCGAGAATTTGATGCCGCCGTCGGCAATGATCGGAATGTTGTGCTTCTTCGCGGCTTCCACCGCATCCATGATCGCGGTGAGCTGCGGCACGCCGACGCCGGCGACGATGCGCGTGGTGCAGATCGAGCCCGGACCGATGCCGACCTTGATCGCATCCGCGCCCGCATCGATCAGCGCCTGCGCGCCTTCGGTGGTGGCGATGTTGCCGGCGATCACCTGCACGGAATTCGAAATCTTCTTGATGCGGGTCACGGCTTCCAGCACGCGCATCGAATGACCATGCGCGGTATCGACGACGACCACATCGACGCCGGCATCGATCAGACGTTCGGTGCGCTCGAAACCACCCTCGCCCACGGTGGTTGCGGCAGCTACGCGCAGACGTCCCTGCGCGTCCTTGCTGGCGAGGGGATGCGCGACGGCCTTGTCCATGTCCTTCACGGTGATCAGACCAACGCAGCGATACTGATCGTCGACCACCAGCAGCTTCTCGATGCGATGCTTGTGCAGCATGCGCTTGGCTTCATCCTGGCTGACGCCTTCGCGCACGGTCACGAGATTCTCGTGCGTCATCAGTTCGGAAATTTTCTGATTCGGGTTGCTGGCGAAGCGCACGTCGCGATTGGTGAGAATACCGACCAGCTTGCCGGGGACGTCCTTGCTCGCGCCGGTGACGACGGGAATGCCGGAGAAGCCGTGCTCGCTCATCAGCGCCAGCGCTTCGGCCAGCTTGGCGTCGGGACCGATGGTGAGCGGATTTACCACCATGCCGGATTCGTACTTCTTGACCTGCCGGACCTGCGCGGCCTGGCCTTCCGGATCGAAGTTGCGGTGGATCACGCCGAGGCCGCCGGCCTGCGCCATGGCAATCGCCATGCGGGCCTCGGTGACGGTATCCATCGCCGAGGCGATGATTGGAATGTTCAGCGGAATGGCACGGGTGGCGTGGGAGCGGATATCGGCGTCGGAAGGCAGGATGTCCGACAGGCCGGGCTTCAGCAGAACGTCATCGAACGTGTACGCTTCGCGGATCTTCTGAACGACTGCCATTGCCAACTCCATTCGGCGATCCCCTAGGGGATACGGTAGAACCTCGGATGCGCCGATTGACGGCGGTGCGGGACACCGTCGTCGAATCTGACCCATCGGTAGGATTGGCGGTGGTCGATAGCATGCTGCTGCACGAAATCAAAGCGTTTGGCAGCCATGCACAGGCATTTTAGGCGTTTTCGGCCTTCAGCCGACCGGGCGCAGTCACGGATGATTTAGGAGGTATTCGGCCTCTCGCAATAGCCGGACACCCCGGCAGGATGTTAAAGCGCCCGCAGCTTGGGCACTCGTAAGAATCATCAATAATTTCATGAATAAAGAACGCCTGATCCCGCTGATCGTCGCCTCCGCTTTGTTCATGGAAAACATGGACTCCACGGTGATCGCGACCTCGCTGCCGGCCATCGCCGCCGATATCGGCACCAGCCCGCTGACGTTGAAGCTGGCGATCACCTCCTACCTGCTCTCGCTCGCGGTATTCATTCCGGCCTCCGGCTGGACCGCCGACCGGTTCGGCGCACGCGCTGTGTTCTCCATCGCCATCGGCGTGTTCATGATCGGCTCGATCGGCTGCGCGCTGTCGCAATCGGTCACGCATTTCGTCATCGCCCGCATCATCCAGGGTCTCGGCGGCGCCATGATGACGCCGGTCGGACGCCTCGTGCTGCTGCGCTCCATCGACAAGAGCGCGCTGGTCAGTGCCATGGCGTGGATGACGGTGCCGGCGCTGATCGGCCCGGTGATCGGCCCGCCGCTGGGCGGTTTCATCACCACCTACTTCTCGTGGCACTGGATCTTCCTGATCAATATCCCGATCGGCTGCCTCGGCATCTATCTGGCGCTGCGCTTCATCGATCCCATCCGCTCGGAGGATCCGGAGCGCTTCGATCTGCTGGGCCTGGTGCTGGCCGGCGTCGGCCTCGCCGGCATCGCCTTCGGCCTCTCGGTCGCCGGCCTCAATCTGCTGCCATGGCCGATCGTCGCCGGATTGGTCGGCATCGGCACGGTGTCGATGACCCTCTACGTGATCCACGCCCGGCGCACCGCGTCCCCCGTGCTGGACTTCTCGCTGATGCGGCTGGTGACATTGCGCGCCGCCATCATCGGCGGCTTCCTGTTCCGGCTCGGCATCGGCGCATTGCCGTTCCTGCTGCCGCTGTTGATGCAGGTCGGCTTCGGCCTGTCGCCGTTCCAGTCGGGCATGGTGACCTTCGGCTCGGCGGTGGGTGCCATGGGTATGAAGACGCTTGCGGCGCGCATCATCCGCGCCTTCGGCTTCCGCAATGTGATGACCGTCAACGCCGTGGTGAGTTCGGTATTCCTCGCCGCCTGCGCTCTGTTCACGGTGACCACGCCGCTGATGCTGATCCTGATTATCCTGGTGGTCGGTGGCTTCTTCCGCTCGCTCGAATTCACCGCCATCAATACGGTCGCCTATGCCGAAGTGGAGACGGCGCAGATGAGCCGCGCCACCACGCTGGTCAGCGTCAACCAGCAGCTGTCGATCTCCGCCGGCGTCGCGATCGGTGCATTCTCTGTGGAATCCACCATGCTGATGCGCGGCATGACCGAATTGTCGGCCGCCGATTTTGCACCGGCCTTCCTCGTGGTGTCCGTGATCTCGGCAGCCTCGGCCTGGTTCTTCTGGCAGATGCCGGACGACGCCGGCCACGAAATCTCCGGCCGCAAGGTGATCGATATCGCAAGCCGCAAGGGCGAGGCAAAAGCCGCCGTCAAGGCGGCCAGCGAAGGCACCGCGGATGCAAGGGATCAGAAGCTGGGGTGAGTTGTGACGCGCGCACAATGGGCCATAGGTCTCGCCACGATCGTCCTCACGATCATCGCCGGCGTCATGTCGTTCGATTATGTGAACAGGCGATTTCCACCGAAACCCGCGCCCGTTGAACATGTGACCGCGCAGGACGCCAAAGAGCCGACCGATCCGTCTGCCGTCAAACCACCGGGCGCCTGCGTCGAGCGCGATGGATCGTGGCGAAACTGGTCATGGCCGAACGTGCCGATGCTGTCGCCGAAATGCGAGAGCGCGAAGTAAATCATCCGACCGTAAGATGACGAGAGCCGACAGATCGCCCAAAGCGCGCCGGTGTCATAAACTCCCCGCGTCCATCACTTTAAGCTGTCATTTGCAATTACCGACCAATCAGTCCATATATCGCTGATGGAACATCACGCCCCTGTGCGGTTGCGGCGCGGCCGCCCCCGAGGTTTCGACACGGAAGCTGCCATCGAGCGCGCCATGAACGTGTTCTGGTCACGAGGATATCATGCCACGGCGCTTCCAGACCTTCTTCAGGCGACGAACCTCTCGCGTGGCAGTCTCTACGCCGCCTTCGGTGACAAGCGCGGACTCTTCCTCCGTGCGCTCGATCGCTACATTGCCGACGCCCTGCTACGGATCGACATCGAACTCGACCCACGCCGCGCGCCAGTCGTTGGCCTGCGGGCCTACCTTGCTGGTTACGTCGATCGGACGAGTGGCGCCAATGGTCGCCGCGGATGCCTGCTGGTCGCGACAGCCATGGAGTTGGGTGGCCGCGACCCGGAAGTCGATCGCCGCATCGGCAGCTTTTTCAAAGCTATGGAGGCCAAACTAGCCAATGCGCTGTCGCGCGCGAAGACCGCAGGCGAGTTGGCTCATGGTGTCGAGCCTGCAAGCGCGGCGCGACTGCTGGTCTGCTTTGTCGAGGGGCTGCGTGTCATAGGTAAAACGCGTCCGACACGAAGCACATCGCAAGCCACCGTTGACGCTCTTCTCGAACGCTTCAGCAGGTAACGCGTCAAGGCGCTGCTGGTTGAACGCACCTATATCTGGACTGAACAGTCTTGAATGGAAAGTGTCATGTCGCTCATCCAGATTGTCTGCGCGGTGATGGTGC
This sequence comes from Tardiphaga sp. 709, assembly GCF_032401055.1. Taxonomy (NCBI): domain Bacteria; kingdom Pseudomonadati; phylum Pseudomonadota; class Alphaproteobacteria; order Hyphomicrobiales; family Nitrobacteraceae; genus Tardiphaga; species Tardiphaga sp. 709. The sequence goes on from NZ_CP135529.1 coordinate 896,844, forward strand.
CCTTGCTTTGGGGTTATCAGTTCGTGGTCATTAAGGTGGGCATTGTGGAATTTCCGCCGCTCTTCTTCCTTGGCCTGCGCTTTCTGGCTATGGCATTGCTGCTCGTTCCGTTCGTCAAGAAGCCTGCACGTCAGGAGCTCAGCCCTGTCGCCGCGATCTCGGTCTTTCTTGGTGGGCTGAACTTCGGCCTCTTCTATGTCGGCCTCGGGCTCGGCTCCGGAAGTATTTCGGCCGTCGCATATCAACTCGCCACGCCCTTCACCATCCTGTTGGCTTGGCCGCTGCTCGCGGAGAGACCGTCTCTCGTAACGTCTGGTGGGGTGTTGCTGGCATTTCTCGGCGTGGTCGTGCTTGCAGCGGGGCCTGGTCTGCCCGCAAACGCTATTCCGATTCTGCTGGTGGTCGGGGCCGCACTCGCCTTCGCGGTCGCCAACGTCTTAACGAAGCGGCACGGACCCTTTGACCCCTTGATGTTGACGGGGTGGTCCTCTCTCTTCACGGTGCCACAGGTGATGCTGATGTCGTTTGTCCTTGAAGACGGACAATTGACGTCCCTCGTCACGGCGGATGAACGTGGTTGGCTCGCGCTCGCCTACACCGTTTTCATCGGAGGAATTGTTGGATTTAGCCTTTGGTTCTGGCTCATCGCTCGCTGCACCATGGGCCGCGTGGCGCCATTCGGTTTGCTTCTTCCGGTCTTTGCCCTGATTTCAAGCGCGCTGTTCCTTGACGAGCATATTACTCCAACGTTGATTGTCGGGACGCTGCTCGCCATCTCCGGTGTTGCCATCACACAAGTGAGATCGAGCGCTCTATCAAATCGGACTTAGAGTCGCGTATGCGTTCACGACCTAGTTGTCGTGTTCACCGAGCCGGTGATCACCTGCCACGCCGCGAAAACCCATAGCCAGCACGTAGCGCTCCGAGGAGTCCTTGCGGCTCGCGGCCGGCTTCACATGTTTCACTGTCGCGAAGTCGCGCTTGAGCTGGGTCATCAGTGTGGCATCGGCGCCGCTCTGGAACACCTTGGCGACGAAGGTACCGCCGGGCTTGAGCACGTCGGCGGCGAAGGCTGCCGCGTCCTCGACGAGGCCGACGATGCGGAGCTGATCGGTCTTGCGATGGCCGGTGGTGTTGGCCGCCATGTCGGACATCACCACATCGGCGAGACCGCCCATCATCGCCTTCAATCTGTCGGGCGCATCATTGTCGAGAAAGTCCATCTGGGCGAAGGTCACGCCGACGATCTCCGGCATTTCTAGGAGATCGATGGCGACCACCTGCCCTTTGCCCTCGGCCGAGCCGACGCGCCGCGCCGCGATCTGGCTCCAGCCGCCAGGCGCAGCGCCGAGATCGACCACCGACAGGCCGGGCTTCAGGAAGCGGTACTTATCGTCGATCTCGATGATCTTGTAGGCCGCGCGCGACCGCAGGCCGTCCTTCTTGGCCTGCTGCACATAGGGGTCATTGAGCTGGCGGTCGAGCCAGAGCTTCGACGACAGTTTCATTCTGCCGGCGCTCTTGACCTGGATCCGCAGGCGTCCGGTGGTGTCTTTGGCCATGGTCTCGTGCTTGCTTTCAGCTATTCGCGCTTCCCTTAGCACGGCATGGCGGGAAACCCGAATATTCGCTCTGAATCGGGGAAATCGGGCTCAGGAAACCCGGATCGCGCCGTCCTCGCGCATCATTTCCACCAGCATGCCCTCGCGCAGCCCCCGATCGGCCACGCGCAGCCGCGGCAGCGGGAACGCGTTGCGGATGGCGTCCAGAATGGCGCAGCCGCACAGCACCAGATCGGCGCGGTCCGGGCCGATGCACTGGTTGGCCGCGCGTTCCGCATAGGTCATGTCGAGCAGCTTCGCGATGGTCTCGTCGAGTTCGGTATTGCTGAGCCAGATGCCGTCGATGCGCCGGCGGTCGTAGCGCGCCAACCCCTGATAGACGCCGGCCAGCGTGGTCACCGTGCCCGAGGTACCCAGCATGTGCATGCCGTCGAGATCGCCGGCATGTTCGGCGGCGAACGGCGCCACGTGTCTGGCGACCTCCGCAATCATCTGCGTGTAGCTGTCCCGGGTCACGTGCTTGCCGCCGAATTTCTCGGCCAGCGTCACCACGCCGAGCGGGATCGACATCCACGCCTTGATCAGCGGTTTGCCCGAGGGATCATGGGGATCGCGTTCGATACGCACCAGTTCCGATGAGCCGCCGCCGATATCGAACAGGATGGCGCCGCGGCCCTGCGGATCGATCAGCGGCGAACAGCCGATCACGGCCAAAGCGGCTTCGGTCTCGCGATCGATGATCTCCAGCGTGATGCCGGTTTCGCGCGCCACCTGGTCGAGAAACGCGTCCGAATTCGAGGCCGCGCGGCAGGCTTCGGTCGCGATCAGCCGCAGCCGCTGCGCGTCCCGCGCGCGGATCTTGTCACGGCAGATGCTGAGCGCCGAGATCGCACGGGCAATTGCGGCGTCGCTGATGACGCCGGACGTCGAGACGCCCTCGCCCAGCCGGATGATCCGCGAAAACGAATCGACCACGCGAAAGCTGTCGCCCGTGGGACAGGCGATCAGGAGACGGCAATTATTGGTTCCGAGATCGAGCGCGGCATAGGTGTTGGCGCATGCGGCTTCGCGCCCGCCGTCGGCCAATGCCGCAACCAATCCCTGCACACCCTCGCCCGGCCCGTGGCCGCCGCGAAGCCGCGTGTCATCATCCATTCAATCTGTCTTTCCGCGACCGTTCCGGCCGACATGGAAATATCTTTCACGGAAAGTTTAGCAGGGCACAGGATCAGCGCAACCTTGGCGCCCCCCCATGCCCAATCGTCCGTTGTCGTACAGGTCACGCTGCCTTATCTCAGGGACTTACAGGGGCGCGCCCCCGCGCCAAATCCTGGAATCATCCACATTTGATGGATTCATCATGCAAGATTTTACCGGCTCGCCCGTCGATAACGCCATCGCCATGCAGAAATACGGGGTCGGCCAGCCTGTCCGCCGCAAGGAGGACGACACCCTCGTCCGCGGCAAGGGCAAATATACCGACGACCTCAACCTGCCCGGCCAGCTCTATGCCTGGATCGTCCGCAGTCCCCATGCCCATGGCGTGATCCGCGGCATCGATACCGAGGCTGCCCGGGCAATGCCCGGCGTGCGCGGCGTCTGGACCGGCCAGGATCTCGAAGCCGCCAATTATGGCCCCTTCACCTGCGGCCTGCCGCTCAAGAGCCAGGACGGCACCCCGCTGTTCCAGACCAATCGCCATGCGCTGATGACCGACAAGGTGCGCTATGTCGGCGACCCCGTCGCCTTCGTGGTGGCTGAAACAGTCGCGCAGGCGCGCGACGCCGCCGAAGCCGTCGTCCTCGACATCGACGCCCTGCCGGCCGTCACCGATTGCGAGGCCGCAACGAAGTCTGGCGCACCACAGCTCTACGATCACATCCCCAATAACGTCGCGCTCGACTATCACTATGGCGACACCGCTGCCGTCGAGGCCGCCTTTGCGTCGGCTGCGCATGTCACCAAACTCGACATCGAGAACACCCGCGTCGCCGTGGTGTCCATGGAACCACGCTGCGCGCTCGCCACTTACGAAAAATCCGGCGGTCGCTACGTGATCCAGGTGCCGACCCAGGGCGTCGCCGGCAATCGCAACACACTCGCCAAGCAGCTCAACGTCGCGCCCGACAAGGTCCGTATTCTCACCGGCAATGTCGGCGGATCGTTCGGCATGAAGAACATCAGCTATCCTGAGTATATCTGTCTGCTGCACGCCGCGAAGGAACTGGGCAAGCCGGTGAAGTGGCTCGACGAGCGCTCCTCCAGCTTCCTCTCCGACAGCCACGGCCGCGCGCAGGATATCCATGCCGAACTCGCCCTCGACAAGGACGGCAAGTTTCTCGCGGTGCGCCTGAAAGGCTACGGCAATCTCGGCGCCTATATCACCGGCGTGTCGCCGAGCCCGCTGTCGCTCAACACCGGCAAGAACCTCGCCAGCGTCTACAAGACGCCGCTACTGTCGGTGGACATCAAATGCGTGCTCACCAACACCACGCTGATGGGCGCCTATCGCGGCGCCGGCCGCCCCGAAGCCAACTACTTCATGGAGCGGCTGATCGACCGCGCAGCCGACGAGATGGGCATCGACCGCTTCACACTGCGCAAGCGTAACTTCATCAAGCCGTCGCAGCTCCCCTTCGCGGCAGCCTCCGGCGTCACCTATGACAGCGGCGACTTCCAGGGCGTGTTCGACAAGGCGCTGGAAATTTCCGATCACGCCGGCTTCGCCAGGCGCAAGAAGGACAGCCGCAAAAACGGCAAGCTGCGCGGCATTGCGGTGGGCTCCTATCTCGAAGTCACCGCGCCGCCGTCAGGTGAGCTCGGCAAGCTCACTTTCAGCGAAGACGGCACCGTGACGCTGACCACCGGCACACTGGATTACGGCCAGGGCCATGCCACGCCGTTCGCGCAGGTGCTGTCGGCGCAGCTCGGCGTGCCGTTCGACGCCATCCGGCTCGAACAGAACGACAGCGATCTCGTCCGCATGGGCAACGGCACCGGTGGCTCACGCTCGATCACTGCATCGGGCCAGGCCATCGTCGAAGCCTCGGATCTCGTCATCGCCAAAGGCAAGGTTGCCGCCGCGCATCTGTTGGAAGCGTCCGAAGCCGACATCGAATTCAAGGCCGGCCGTTTCACCATTGCCGGCACCGACCGTTCCATCGACATCATGGAACTGTCGCAGCGTGTGCGCGAGGGCAAGATGCCGGACGGCGTGCCCTCCTCGCTCGACGTCGACCACACCTCATCGGACGTGCCATCGACCTTCCCGAACGGCTGTCATGTCGCCGAAGTCGAGATCGATCCCGACACCGGCGTTCTGACCATCGTCAATTACGCGGCGGTCAATGACTTCGGCACCATCGTCAATCCGATGATCGTCGCCGGCCAGTTGCATGGCGGCGTCGCCCAGGGCATCGGCCAGGCGCTGATGGAGAAAGTCAGCTACGACGCGTCGGGCCAGCCGATCACCGGCTCCTTCATGGATTATGCCATGCCCCGCGCCGGCGACATTCCACTGATGCTGGTCGGCGATCATCCCTCGCCGGCGACGACCAATCCGCTTGGCACCAAGGGCTGCGGCGAAGCCGGCTGCGCGGGCTCGCTCTGCACCATCGTCAATGCGGTCGTCGATGCACTCAGCGATTACGGCGTCACGCATATCGACATGCCGCTGACCTCCGAGCGCATCTGGCAGGCGATCCAGGACGGCAAGAAAAGCAAGGCGGCGTAAGGCCAGACCATCTCAACAAAAAGCCCCGCGATCACATCGCGGGGCTTTTCATCTGCTGTGCGCCACTGCTGGTGGCCAGCAGTCGCCCCCTAGCTCTTGGTCCCGTATTTCCGCGCGAAATCCCGCCCGGACTTCGCGATGCAGACCGCGGCCTGGCTCTGATACATCGACCCCTCGTTCTTCTCCGCGATCTTGTTGCATTTCGCCCGCGCCTTTTCATAGGCCGCCTTGGTCGCGGGCAACGCCTTCGGCAGGAAGCGCGGTTCGCATTTTTTCAGCACAATGTCGGAAAACGCATTGTCCCCGGACGAACCGAGCTGGCAGAGTTCCATGATCCGATATGCGCCTTCGCAGCTGAACTCGGCCTTCATCGCTGCCTCAATGGCCTGATGGAGGCCGCCTGCCTTCGCTTCGGCTGCATCACCGATGGGGCATTTTTCTGCGGCGGCGAGAACAGGCGTTGCAAAAGCAAACACCGCGAATAAAGCAACGCCAATTCCACGCATCGTTTTCGTCTTTCAAAATGACCAAAAGAAAGTCCCGCGGCTTTCACCGCGGGACTTTTGCATTGGCCGTTGCTGCCGTCTAGTGCGCCAGGATCGCCAACAACAACAGCGCCACGATGTTGGTGATCTTGATCATCGGGTTCACCGCGGGACCTGCCGTGTCCTTGTAGGGATCGCCGACGGTGTCGCCGGTCACCGCAGCCTTATGAGCATCGGAGCCCTTGCCGCCGAAATGACCGTCCTCGATATACTTCTTGGCGTTGTCCCAGGCGCCGCCGCCCGAGGTCATGGAGATCGCGACGAACAGACCCGTGACGATCACGCCGAGCAGCATGGCGCCGACCGCCGAGAATGCCGCCGACTTGCCGACCGCACCGCCGCCGGCAATCGTGTAGATGATGAAGTAGACGACGATGGGCGACAGCACCGGAAGCAGCGACGGGATGATCATTTCCTTGATCGCAGCCTTGGTCAGCAGATCCACCGCACGGCCGTAATCCGGCTTGTCGGTGCCCTGCATGATGCCCGGCTTCTCGCGGAACTGACGCCGCACTTCCTCGACGATGGCGCTGGCCGCGCGGCCCACGGCCGTCATGCCCATCGCACCGAACAGGTAGGGCAGCAGACCGCCGAACAGCAGGCCAACCACCACATAGGGATTGGTCAGCGAGAAGTCCGGCAGCACGTCCTTGAAGTACGGATACTTCGCGGCATTGGCGATGAAGAATTTGAGGTCTTCATTGTATGCCGCGAACAGCACCAGTGCGCCCAAGCCAGCCGAACCGATGGCATAGCCCTTGGTGACCGCCTTGGTGGTGTTGCCGACCGCGTCGAGCGCGTCGGTCGCCTTGCGGACTTCCTTCGGCAATCCGGCCATTTCGGCAATGCCGCCGGCATTGTCGGTGACCGGACCGAAGGCATCGAGCGCCACGATCATGCCGGCCAGCGCCAGCATTGTCGTGGTGGCAATCGCGATACCGAACAGACCCGCGAGGCTGTAGGTGACGAGAATGCCGGCGATGATGACGATCGCCGGGCCCGCCGTCGACTCCATCGAGATCGCCAGACCCTGGATCACATTGGTGCCGTGGCCGGTGACCGACGACTGCGCGATGGACTTCACCGGCCGATAGTCGGTGCCGGTGTAGTATTCGGTGATCACGATGATCAGCGCCGTGACAACGAGGCCGGCGACGCCGCATTCGAACAGCGCCAGACCTGTATACTTCACGCCGGTCAGCGGACCGAAACCGATCAGCCAGTAGATCACGGCGGCAACGCCGAACAGTGACAACACGCCGGTGGCGATCAGGCCCTTATACAGCGCGCCCATGATCGATTGGCTGGCACCGAGCTTGACGAAGAACGTGCCAGCAATCGAGGTCAGGATGCAGATGCCGCCAATGGCGAGCGGCAGCGTCATCATGTTGACCAGCAATGGCGAACTCGCGAAGAAGATCGCGGCCAGAACCATGGTGGCGACCGCAGTCACCGCATAGGTCTCGAACAGGTCGGCGGCCATACCGGCGCAGTCGCCGACATTGTCGCCCACATTGTCGGCGATCGTCGCCGGGTTGCGCGGATCGTCTTCAGGAATGCCGGCTTCCACCTTGCCGACGAGATCGCCGCCGACGTCAGCGCCCTTGGTGAAGATGCCGCCGCCGAGACGTGCGAAGATCGAAATCAGCGACGCGCCGAAACCGAGCGCCACCAGCGCATCGATCACAGTGCGGCTGTTGGCAGCGAGGCCCAGGGCGTGCGTGAGATAGGCGAAGTAGATGGTGACGCCGAGCAGCGCCAGACCCGCCACCAGCATCCCGGTGATGGCCCCCGCCTTGAAGGCGAGTTCGAGGCCACCGGCCAGCGAGATCGTCGCCGCCTGCGCGGTGCGGACATTGGCACGCACCGAGACGTTCATGCCGATGAAGCCGGCTGCGCCCGACAACACGGCACCGATCAGGAAGCCGAAGGCAACGAGCATGCCGAGGAAGTAAGCCAGCAGCGCGAAGATCACGACGCCGACGATGCCGATGGTGAGATATTGTCGCTTCAGATAGGCCTGTGCGCCCTCTCGCACGGCCTCTGCAATTTCCTGCATCCGTGCGTTACCCGCATCGGCCTTCAACACAGAACTCGTCGCCCAGATCGCGTAAACGATCGACAGTGCCCCGCAGAGCACGATCACCCACAATGCTGTCATGGAATCTGCCTCAGTCCTTCCTGCCCGGCGCCTTGTTAATGGCGCATAAAAAGGAGGCCTGCCCAGCACGTGAGGACGGCCTCTCGTTTGATGAGCATGGCAAAATCGGTATCGGCGTGCAACGCTGCCAATGGGCTAATGCAGGATTTTTGGAGGGGCTCTTAACCCCTCCCCGCATCTTGCGCCGGGTGAGGTCGAAAGCCGCGCAAAGCGCGGGTTTCGGGTGAGGGGCATGGCAATGGCCCCTCGCTTGGTCGTCAGCTTCGGATCGTTCCGAACCAGCAACAGCATTACTTGGTCAAACCGCGTGCCCCGCCCCTCACCCGCCGCGAAGACGCGGCGACCTCTCCCCGCGCAAGATGCGGGGAGAGGTTAGGTCCGCGCTCGTGGGAACGGTGAGGCTAGTCAGAAGTGGCTGTAGGACAGGCGCTTCAACACGATGTCCCTGCCCGCCTGGTCGACGAAGCGCGGCGATGACGCACCTGCAACAATCGCCCCGATGACCGCGACCCGCACGCCCGCCTGGTGCGCGGCCTGCACGAAACCGGTCGTGCGATTCGCTGGGATGGTGCAGAGGACTTCGTAATCGTCGCCGCCGGCAACGACCGTTTCAAGACCGATCACACCGCGATCCAGCAGTGCTGCCGCCGGATCCGACAGCGGAATAGCCGATGCATCGATGACGGCGGACACACCCGAAACGGCACAGAGCTTGGCGAGATCGCCGGCCAATCCGTCGGAGACATCCATCGACGCCGTCGCGAAATCGCGCACCGCCAATGCTAGCGCGTTGCGCGACTGCGGCACCCGATAGCGTGTCACGAGCGCGTCACGCGCCTTGCTGTCATCAGCCAGCGCCGTGGCCACCGCGCCACTCTTCAGCACCGCCAGGCCAAGCGCGGCATCGCCGATCGTGCCACTCACGACCACGCGGTCACCCGCTGCCGCGCCGTGACGCCGGACCATCTTGCCCACCGGAACGCGTCCGAAGGCGGTGACTGAGACCATCAGCGGCCCCGGCGTCGAGACCGTATCGCCGCCAAGCAGCGCGCAGCCGAATGTCGCGATGTCTTCGCCAAGTCCACGCGCGAATTCGGTGAGCCAAGCCTCATCATGTGTCCGCAGCGCCAGCGTCAGCACAAAGCCGGCCGGCACCGCGCCCTTGGCGGCAAGGTCTGACAGGTTCACCCGCAACGCCTTGCGCGCGATGGTGTCCGGGGGATCGTCAGGGAGAAAATGCACGCCTTCGACGATGGCGTCGGTGTTGACGACGATGTCCTCGCCGTCTGCCTTGAGCACCGCGGCGTCGTCGGTCAACCCGAACGCACCAGGATCAGTCGCGAGCGGCTTGAAGTAGCGCGCGATCAGGGAGTCTTCGCCGGATGCGTTGGACCCGGCTGACATGGTCAGTGTCCTGCGCGCGAAAACTCTTCCGCGCGAAATTGCCGGGCGATCTGGTCAAGCACCGCATTGACCATGCCGGTCTCGTCGCCTTCGACAAAGGCATGCGCGACGTCGACATATTCCGACACCACGACACGCGCTGGAATGTCCTTGCGATGTTCCAGCTCATAGGCGCCGGCGCGCATCACCGCGCGCAGGATGGCCTCGATACGCTGCAGCGGCCAGCCCTTGGACAGCGCTTCGTCGATCAGCGGATCTAGCTTGTTCTGGTCGCGCACCACGCCGGACACGACATCGCGGAAGAACGCCTCTTCGGCGGGGAGATACTGGTCACCCTCGATCTCGCTGCCGAGCCAGAAACTCTCGAACTCGGCGAAGACGTCGTTGATGCCGGAGCCCCCCACATCCATCTGATACAGCGCCTGCACGGCCGCGAGACGCGCAGCGCCGCGGCGATTGGCCTTGCGGTCACCCTTGGGGACCGGCTTCTTGAAGTCGGCTTTCTTGTCAGCCATCACTCAGGCCTTCGCCAGACGGCGCTTGATGCGCAGCACGGACAGCGCGGCGCGGGCCGCATCGCCGCCCTTGTTCAATTCGCCGGCGCGTGCACGCGCCCAGGCCTGTTCGTCGGTATCCACCGTGATGATCCCGTTGCCGAGAGGCAGGCGCAGATCGACCGACAGATCCATCAGCCCGCGCGAGGACTCCATCGAGACGATCTCGAAATGGAACGTCTCGCCACGGACCACGCAGCCCAGCGCAATTGCCGCTTCGTAGGGCTTGCCGCTTTTCGCGGCAGCATCGACCGCAATCGCGATGGTCGAAGGAATTTCCAGCGCGCCCGGCACCGTCAACACGTCGTAACTGACCCCAGCCGCTTTCAGTTCAACGATCGCGCCTTCCAGCAGCGCATCCTGAATGTCGTCATAGAACCGTGCCTCAACGATCAGGACGCGCGCGCCCGTAATGTCGGTCTGGTCCTGCAAATGAGCGCGTCGCGCGTCTGCCATCGGTATTCCGTCAAATTTGCGAGAATTGGTTGATTGCGCAGGGTTTTAGGCGCAGCGGCGCCATATGCCAAGGGCTGATAGGGGCTGATCGAGCCTCGAATTATTTCATTTCACTGAGCCGCGCCGCATAGCGGGCCATCAGGTCGACCTCGATATTGACCTCGGCGCCCGCTTCCCAAGCCTTGCCCAGCGTGGTGACGCTCAGCGTATGCGGGATGATCAGCACCGCGAATTGCACGTCATCGACAGTATTCACCGTCAGCGACACGCCATCCAGCGTGATGGAGCCCTTGGTGGCAATGAAACGCGCCAGCTCGCGCGTCGTGCGGAAGGTGATCCGCGCCATATCCGGCAAGGTCTCGCGCGACACGATGGTCGCGATGCCGTCGGCATGGCCGGCGACGATGTGACCGCCGAGTTCATCGCCGATCTTCAGCGCGCGCTCGAGGTTGAGCCGGCTGCCCACCTTCCAGTGCTTCGCCGTGGTCATGCCCAGCGTCTCGGCAGCGGCGTCCACGTCGAACCAGGTTTTGCCGCTGGCGACACCGGAGCCGACCACCGTGAGGCAGACGCCGTTGCAGGCGATCGACGCACCATCGGCAATGGTGGTCTGGTCGTAGTCGCAAAGAATCCGCAGCCGGTGCAACTGGCCCTGTGCAACCTGCTGCAGGCTCTCGATCTCGCCGATATCGGTGACAATGCCGGTGAACATTAGCTTCTTTCGTAGATGATCAGGGTGTCATTCTCGATCGTCTCGCTAGCACGCTGCACGAAGTCCCGCGACCCGGTGATCGCCGATAGCGGCAATGCATCCAGCGCGGCAACGCCGCCCTCGCCGATCTCCTTGGACCCACGAAACAGCCAGACCTCGTCGACGAGACCCGCAGCCACGAAAGACGACGCGACTTTCGATCCGCCTTCGACCAGCAGCTTCGTAATGCCCTTCTCCGACAAGCTATGCAGCACGGCCTGCAAATCCAGTCCTGGCGGCGGCGCGGTCGTGGTCGGCACGCGCAGCACCTGCGTGCCGGCAGCGCCCAGCGCCATCGCGGCGGGCGCCTCCGACAGACTGGAGGTCATCACCCAGAGCGGCGTCGTGCGCGCCGAATGCACCAGTCTGCTATTACCGGACATGCGCAGCGCACGGTCGAGCACCACGCGCACCGGCGAGCGCTTCATCATGCCCGGCAAGCGACAGGTCAGTTCGGGATCGTCAGCGATGACGGTGCCCATGCCGACCAGCACGGCGTCGCATTGCGCCCGCAAGAGATGCACGCGCGACCGCACCATCTCGCCGGTGACGGCGACAGGCTTGTGACCGGCCGCAGCGATCTTGTCGTCCGGCGACACCGCGAGCTTCAGCACGACATGCGGGCGCTTGTCGCGGATACGCCGAAAGTGTCCGGCGTGATCGCGCGCGGCCTGTTCGGCGCAGAGTCCGACATCGACCCTGATGCCCGCCGCACGCAGCCGCGCATGACCCTGGCCCGCCACGTCCGGATTGGGATCTTCAATCGCCGCAACAACGCGCGCGATGCCCGCGGCGACGATCGCATCGGCACAAGGCGGCGACTTGCCGAAATGCGAGCACGGCTCCAGCGTCACATAGAGCGTTGCGCCATCAGCGGCTTCGCCGGCCTGCGCCAGCGCCACAGGCTCGGCATGGGGACGGCCGCCGGGCTGGGTCCAGCCACGGCCGATGATCACACCGTCCTTCACAATGACCGCACCGACCGCGGGATTGGGCCATGTCCGGCCCTGCCCGCGCCGGCCAAGCGTTAGTGCGAGCTGCATGAAGCGCAGGTCGGTGGCTTTCGCGTCGGCGGATTTTTGAGCGTATTGATCTTCCAGGATACGGAAGATCATTTTCGAATGACCACCGGCCGGCCGTCGTCATCGGCATGCAATTCGCCGAGCACGGCCTCGAAGTCCTTGGCCTCGCGAAAATTGCGATAGACCGAGGCAAAGCGCACATAGGCGACGTCATCGAGCCCGCGCAGATGCTCCATCACGATCTCGCCGATGGTCTCCGACGAAATCTCCGCCTCGCCGCCGCTTTCCAGCTCGCGCACGATGGCCGAGACCATGGTCTCCACCCGCTCCGGATCGACCGGGCGCTTGCGCAGGCTGATCGAGAGCGAGCGCACCAGCTTGTCGCGATCGAACGGCACGCGGCGGCCGTTGCGCTTGATCACCGTAAGTTCGCGGAGTTGCACGCGCTCGAAGGTGGTGAAGCGGAAATTACAGGCGACGCAGACGCGCCGCCTGCGGATCACGGCGGAATCTTCCGCGGGACGCGAGTCCTTCACCTGCGTATCGAGGCTATTGCAGTTCGGACAGCGCATTCCCAACAACCTTCCAGACACTCGTTCCTGCGCGACCTTCTGACCGCGCAGGCCTCTTATTGGTCGCAGAGCTTACTGATAGATCGGGAAACGATCCGTCAGCGCCTTGACCTTCTCCTTCACGGCCGCTTCGACCAGCGGCGCGCTGCCGTCGCCGGACTGCGCCACCGCGCTCAGCACTTCGGCGATCATCTCGCCGGTCGCCTTGAATTCGGCAATGCCGAAACCACGCGTGGTCGCGGCGGGCGTGCCGAGACGGATGCCCGAGGTGATCCACGGCTTTTCGGGATCGAACGGCACGCCGTTCTTGTTGCAGGTGATGCCGGCGCGGACCAGCGCCTTCTCCGAGACGTTGCCCTTCAGGCCCTTCGGCCGGAGATCAACGAGCATCAGATGGTTATCGGTGCCGCCCGAGACAATGTCGTAGCCCTGTGCGCGCAGCGTTTCGGCCAGCGCCTTGGCGTTCTCGACGACATTCTTCGCATAGACCTTGAAGTCCGGCTGCAGCGCTTCCTTGAAGGCCACGGCCTTCGCCGCGATGACATGCATCAAGGGACCGCCCTGCAGACCCGGGAAGATCGCCGAGTTCAGCTTCTTGTGCAGCGCCTCGTCATTGGTGAGGATCAACCCGCCGCGCGGACCGCGCAGCGATTTGTGCGTGGTCGTCGTGGTGACATGGGCATACGGCACCGGAGAGGCATGAACGCCACCGGCGACGAGGCCGGCGAAATGCGCCATGTCGACGAGCAGATAGGCGCCGACGCTGTCGGCGATCTCGCGGAAGCGCTTGAAGTCCCACGAGCGCGAATAGGCCGAGCCGCCGGCGATGATCAGCTTCGGCTTCACCTCTTCGGCCTGCTTGGCGATCGCATCCATATCGAGGATCTGATCGTCCTTGCGCACGGTGTAGTGCACCGGCTTGAACCACTTGCCGGACATGTTGACAGGCGAGCCGTGGGTGAGATGGCCGCCGGCCGCGAGGTCGAGACCCATGAAGGTATCGCCCGGCTGCAGCAGCGCCAGGAACACAGCCTGATTCATCTGGCTGCCGGAATTCGGCTGCACATTGGCGAATTGGGCGCCGAACAGCTTCTTGGCGCGCTCGATTGCGAGGTTCTCGGCGATATCGACGAATTCGCAGCCGCCATAATAGCGCGCGCCCGGATAGCCCTCGGCATATTTGTTGGTCATCACCGAGCCCTGCGCTTCCATCACCGCCTTGCTGACGATGTTTTCCGACGCGATCAACTCGATCTCGTGACGCTGGCGACCGAGTTCACCCTTGATCGCCTCGGCAATCTCAGGATCGGCCTGAGCAAGCGTGGCGGAGAAGAACGAGTCGGGCGCGGAGCCGGTTTTGGCCGAAGTGGTCATAGGGCAATATCTCCACCGCCGCGGCCTTCATTCAGCGTGCGGACGGTCACGAGTGGCGATCAGGAAACGGTGCCCCGAATACCATATCTGGCTGGCGGGGCCAAGGTTTTGCGCTTCGGGGCGCGATATTTAGGCAGCAGCGGCAAATGCGGCGATTGCACATGCCGATCGCCTTCGTGAAGCCGAATCCCCTATTTCGCCAGCCGGTATGCCCCGCCCTTCTCGACGCTGCGCTGGAACGCCGGGCGGGCATGCATCCGGCCGATCCAGGCGGCCAGATCGGGATAGGCCTTGAGCCGGTCGAAGCTGCCGGCGACTTCGGCGACGAAGCTCATCTGGATATCCGCGCCGGTCAGGCTATCGCCGACAAAAAACGCACGGCCCTTCAGGGCACGGTCGGCATAACCGAGATGGCGGGCCATTTCGCTGTCGATCCGCGGCTGCAGCGGTGCCCCGGCCTCCTTCAGGCGAGACACGTAGAGATTGAGCATCAGCGGCAGCATCGCCGACCCCTCGGCATAATGCAGCCATTCGAGATAGGCCTCATATTCCGGAGTGCCCTCAGCCGGCCGCATTGCGCCTTTGCCGTAGCGGCGGATGACGTAGTCGACGACGGCCGCGGACTCCGCGATGGTCACATCGCCATCGACGATCACAGGCGACTTGCCAAGTGGATGCACCGCTTCCAGCTCCGGTGGCGCCAGCCGCGTCTGCGCATCGCGCTGATAGGTCGTCAGATCATAGGGCGCGCCGAGTTCTTCCAGCAGCCAGATGATCCGCTGCGAGCGCGAGTCGTTGAGATGATGAAGCGTGAGCATGGGCGTTTCCTTGGTAATTGTCCCTGGCCCGATCTGCAGGCCGTCGGCGTGAGAGTATTCTGCGAGGATTATTGCTCGGAAACCCCATCGATCGCGATGATACAGCGAACAAGAGAATCCCCGAGGGCTTTTCCATGTTAGTTTGCCGGAAAGGCGACTGACTGCAATTGTGGAGAGGTTCGGTCCCCTTCCCCTCTGCACCAAGCCAAGCCGCCAACCTGAGGCCTATCGCAGGAGGTTGAGATGGACGATGTACGGGCCGCCCTGGAGCGTCATTGGACTGCATCGGACGCGAACGATTTCGATATCGAACATGACATCTACCATGAGGATGCGATGCTTTATTATCCCCAATCGGGGGAACGCATCCGCGGTCGGCACAACATTCAGATGAGCCGACTTGTCCAGCCAAACGAGAAACGTTTTACGGTTCGGCGGATTGTCGGCAGCAGCGAATTATGGGTCACCGAATTCATCCTGACCTATGACGGCATCCCCTCCTACGCGGTGAGCATCATGGAGTTCCACGAAGGACGGGTGGCCAACGAAACGCAGTATTTCGCCGATCGGTTTGAACCCGCAGTCTCGCGCGCGCATCTTGTCGAGCGATAGTTCGCGTAGCAGAACCGCGACGACAGCGCTTCGATGAGCACGCGTGTGATGAGCGCATCGCGTCCCGCTCGTCATTCCGGGGCGCGACTAGCGCTTGCCGATCCACACCCGTCATTCCGGGGCAGGACGGACCGCGAAGCGGGCCGAACTGAACCCGGAATCCCGGAGTGTTTGGCTCGACGGAGACTCCAACGTTGAGATTCCGGGTTCGGTCCCGTCGCCTCCGGCGTCGGTCCCGCCCCGGAATGACGAGCGTGGAGATGGAAGACCTCAAACATTTTTTCCTATCTCCCGTTGACAACATCCCCATCAGGTTTATAATCCCTTCCGTCCTGCCCCACCGAGAGGGGCGATCGCGATCGTCACGTTCGCGGGGTGGGATGCGGTGGACGCCGGAGATGCGGCGTCACGTGGTTCATGGGGGACGTCTGTCTTCGGGCAGGACGGATCTGCGCCAGCACTGCCACTGGCAAGGAGACGGCCGGCCTTGCGATGGAAAGACCCCTGGACAGTGTGACGGACGACCAAGTCAAAACGCGTCCGGCTTACTCGCTTGAGGCTCCCTGTCCCTCCGCCGTGGGACCATCATTTTGGTGATCGGACCGTTCGCCAAGGCAAAGTGCAAGCAGGCTGAAAAAACACCGTATGCGGAACGTCGGGCACTTGCTCGGCGCCTCCGAAAGTCCTGATGCATTATCCATGCGGAAGACCGCATCGCATCAGGCCCAAGGGTGCAACGGGCACCCGGCGTTCCGCACGCCCTCTCAACAGAGGGTGGGAATGCAAGACACGACGGCGCCCCCGCGCCGCAAATAATGGGGGCGATGACGTATGTCTGAAGAGCAGTGGCTGTTTGACAGTTGAATTGGAAATCACGTGACGCGCGCGCGCTCAAACCAAACGCCGTCATGCGCGGGCTTGTCCCGCGTATCCACGCCTTGGCGACATCCACAATAAGACGTGGATGGCCGGAACAAGTCCGGCCATGACGATCGAGAGCGTAGCGTGAGATCGTATGACGGGTTTCACGAAGACGCTCGCCCCATCCTATGGCGACGAAGCCCTCAAAGCCCGGTAAATCCAGCCTTCACCGGATCGTTGCTGCCATCGAGCTCACGCAGATAGGTCAAGCCGAACACCGTCAGCCGGTGTGGATCCTTCTCGCCGCCGTCGAACAGCGATTGCACGTAATCGGTGACCTTGGTGCGGGCTTCGTCCGATGCCGCCTGGGTGCGGCTCATCATCAGGCCATAGGTGTGCATGATGCGGTCAATGGCAATCTGCATGTCGTCATTTTCCCCGTTGGACATCAGAAAACCGGCTACGCGGCTTCAGGTCGTGCAGCCTGGAATTGCGCGATCGCTCTGTTCGCAAGGCGAAGCTTGTTGTCTTCGCCGCGATGAAACATCCGGACGATGATTTCGAGCAGCCGATCGTTGGTGAGATAAGTATCGGGGATCGCGCCGGACTTGCGCAGGTAGTTCGCAGCGATGGCATAGGCGTCGCCCACCGCCTCGACATTCATCACTTTCAGACCGCGTTCGACCAGCATGGTTTGCCCCTTCTGATGAAGGGATAAAGCGCGACTGGGGAACTGGTTCCATTGGGGAGAAGGAATTTCGGGCAGAACACCCGACGGAGTTGCGGCAAGCTACACTGCGCTGAACGTCATGCCTCGATTAGCTTTTGGTATCTCGATCGAGCCAAAACAATAGCGCGGCCATTGCCAGGCTGGGAGCCCCGAACCAAATCCAGAGAGCAAAGAGAAAATCGCTGTCCGAACTATCCCGTGATTGCCAAGTCAGGAGTCCAAGCCAGATCGCGGGACCAAGACAAGCAATCGCCCCTGATCTCAGACTGAACCTGGCCATCGCCCCACCCTTCCTGAAAATAGAAAAGGCGCTCGAAAGCGCCTTTAAGCTTAGGTCAGATGTCGCGTGCGTCTTGCGCGCACTTCGACGACTTCAGGAGGGCAATCCCAAAGCAGCTTGGAGGTCTCAGAGGCGATACAGGATCTGGTCGGTCCAGAAGCGCTCGAGGCGATGCAGCGACTTGTTGAGGGTCGCGAATTCTTCGTTGGAGATGCCGCCGACCTGTTCGACCGTCTTGACGTGCTTCTGATACAGCGCGTCGACGATGTGGCGGATTTCCTGGCCCTGCGCCGTCAGACGAATGCGAACCGAGCGACGATCGACGCGCGAGCGCTGATGATCGAGGAAGCCGAGTTCGACGAGCTTCTTCAGGTTATAGGACACGTTGGAGCCGAGATAGTAACCGCGGGTACGCAGCTCGCCGGCGGTCAATTCCTTGTCGCCGATATTGTAGAGCAGCAGTGCCTGGACCGAATTGATATCAGCGCGACCGCGGCGATCGAATTCATCCTTGATGACATCGAGCAGGCGGCGATGCAGACGCTCCACCAACGTCAAGGCTTCCAGATAAAGCGGCTGAACCGGCGCCTGGCCCGGAACGAGATCGACGCTTTCCACCGTCGCAACGGTCTTCATCATGACACTACCCCTGTTGTCGTTTTTATCGACTTATTCGACGAAACTTGTGTCCCGTCTGATAGGGCCAACTTAAGGGGGAGCGTTTGAAGAACCGCTTAAATAAGACAATAAAGAGATCATGAATTTGAGACAGTGAATCTGAGATTAAGCCGGTGAAACAAGGGGTTTTCGCAAGGTTTGATTCACGCTGCGGAGCCCATGTTCCAGCTTTGTCCGCCCGATCTGTCGCATAGCGGAACAGCTTGCGTAAAATTCGAAACACTCGCGTAAGGTTCGTGACCGGGGCGTTAGGGTGACTGAAGTCTTACCGCCAACGCCCCGAAAATTAATTCGACAATTTTACGCAACTCCGCGCGTTCGCCCTTCCCAATATGGCGCACGCAATGCCTTGCGATCGATCTTGCCGAGGCCCGTCACGGGGATCTCGGCGACGAAATCGATGGTCTTCGGCGACCACGGCGCGCCGCGCTTGTCTTTCACATGCGCCTGCAGTTCCTCCGCGGAATTATTCGCGCCGGCTTTCAGCACCACGAAGGCTTTCACCGCCTCACCCCACTTCGCATCGGGAATTCCGATCACCGCGGCGGACGCCACCGCGTGATGCGCCATCAAGGCATCCTCGACTTCGCGCGGATAGATATTGAAACCGCCGGAGATGATCATGTCCTTGGTGCGGTCGACGATATAGAAGAAGCCGTCGCTGTCCTTTATCGCGACATCGCCGGTGTGCAGCCAGCCACCGCGGAACGCGTCTTCGGTGGCATCCGGCCGTTTCCAGTAACCATCCATTACCAGCGAGCCGCGCACGCAGATCTCGCCGGGTTCCCCTGTCGCCACTTCGCGCATCTCGGCGTCGAACAGTTTGACCTCGACCATCGGATTGGCGCGGCCGCAGGAACCGAGACGGCCCGGCTTGCTGTCGTCGTGATCGATCTTGCGCATGGTGGTGATGATCTGCGGCGCTTCGGTCTGGCCGTAGAGCTGCACGAACACATTCCCGAAAATGCCGACGCCCTCGCGCAGCCGGTCCGGCGACATCGGCGCCGCGCCGTAGACGATCATCTGCAATGACGACATGTCGTATTTGGCGCGAAGCTCCGGCGCGTCGATCAGCGCATAGATCAACGTCGGCACCAGGAAGGTCGCGGTAATCTTCTCCTCATGCACCAGGCGGCAATAGGTTTCCACATCGAAACCCTGCACCAGCCGCGCGAAACCGCCGCGCAGCATCACCGGAAACAGCGTGATGCCGGCGGCGTGGCTGATCGGCGTTGCGGCGAGGTAGCGAATCTCGGCCGGCCAGTCCCAGTCGGCATAGATTGCCAGCGCCATCGCCACGATCACGCGATGCGGCAGCATCACGCCCTTGGAGCGGCCCGTAGTGCCACCGGTATAAGCCAGCCAGCAGATATCGCCGGTGCTGCTCTCATCCACCAGCGGCGCCGGCGTCGCATTGGGCAGTTCGGCCAGGAGATCGCGCGCGCCACCGAGCGCGCCGAAGGACAGCAGATGTTTCAGGCCCGGCACGCGGCTGCGCAGCGCGAGGCCGCGTGCGGCGAACTTGCCGGCCTCCACGATCAGCGCGGAGATCTCGGCGTCCTCGAGAATGAAGGCGTGATCGTCTTCGGCGGCCATGGGGTGCAGCGGCGTGTAGCGCAGGCCCATGACGGCGGCAGCGGAAATCGCCGCCCAGCTCTCGGCGCGGTTGCCGGAGAGAATGGACAGCGCATCGCCCTTCTTCAGGCCAAGGCTGCGGAACAGGCTGATGAAACGCGCGACCACGTCGCCGAAGTCGCGGTAGCTCCAGCGGACATGGCCGTCCGCGAGCGCGGGCCGATCGCCATAGCGGGCGATGGCACTGACGATGAGGCTGCCGGCGGTGCCGCCGGAATAAAGCTGATTCAAAATGACCTCCCTGAATGCAGGGCCTTCTGCGAGGCCTCTGCTTGACGTCCTGAGCCTATGGCGGCCGTTCGCGCGCCGCCATCCATGCCAGCGCAAGGTAGCCTGCGAGAAACGCAGCCTGCACGCCGACGATCAGGAGATTGCCGCCATAGATGGTCGGAAACATCAGCTCGATGACCGCCATGGACACCACGGTCGTCAGCCAGACGACGGCGCCCCACGGCGTCGCGAGCCAGAGGCCGACGGCGCTGACCAGCTCGATGACGGCGAAATAGACCGTGGCGGTCTGCCAGCCCATGGTCTGCACCTCGAAGGCGTCATCCTCGGTGCCGACAAAGCCGGTGACCTGCGCCCAGTGATAGAGGCCCTGCATCATCGAGACGACGGCCATTACGCGCAGGAACAGGACCAGGCGCCGGGTCCAGATGTTCTCGTCGGATTCGATGCGTCCGGACGAGATCGCCGCAACCGACATGGCATGGTCCCGCGACGTGGGGTCTCTCGACCCGAGGTCGCGCGGCATCTGCTCAGACATGCGAATGCGATCTCACGGGTGGGAACTGGACGTTTGGGCGATGGTTTGAGCGATTCATGGGGGCTTTTTGTGAGCCTTTGGGCCTGCAAAATCAATGACCCAGCCCGTCACGTCGCGCGCGCATGACGTGCATGATCGAGGTGACGCCGGGACATCAAGATGCTAGACTTAGAACAGGTCGAATTTAAGGGGCTTTCGACCTCACGAAGGCCCGCGGGAGAGACGGTATTATGGCAATCAAGTTCGGGCGCCCCATCGAATTGCGCGATCATGCCCCCCGCCCGGCTACTTATGATGCCCCCTCCCTCGGCCTGACCACCCGCCCTCGCCGTAACCGCAAGTCCGAATGGGCCCGCCGGCTGGTCCGCGAGAACGTGCTGACCACCGACGATCTGATATGGCCGCTCTTCGTGATCGACGGCGACAACCAGCGCGCGCCAATCGCCTCGATGCCCGGCGTGGAGCGCCTCAGCGTCGATCAGGCGGTGCGCGATGCCGAGCGCGCCATGAAGCTGGATATCCCCTGCATCGCGCTGTTCCCCTATACCGACCCGTCGCTCCGCGACGAGATGGGCACCGAGGCCTGCAACGCCAACAATCTGGTTTGCCAGTCCGTGCGCGCCATCAAGAAGGAATTCCCGGATCTCGGTGTGCTCTGTGACGTGGCACTCGACCCGTTCACCAGCCACGGCCATGACGGGTTGATCCAGAACGGCAAGATCCTCAATGACGAGACCGTCGCCGTGCTGGTCCAGCAAGCGCTGGTCCAGGCCGAAGCCGGCTGCGATATCATTGCGCCATCGGACATGATGGACGGCCGTGTCGGCGCGATCCGCGAGGCGCTGGATGAAGCCGGATTCCTCGACGTGCAGATCATGGCCTATGCCGCGAAATATGCCTCGGCCTTCTACGGCCCGTTCCGCGACGCCATCGGCTCGGCCAAGACGCTGACCGGCGACAAACGCACCTATCAGATGGACAGCGCCAATTCCGACGAGGCGCTGCGCGAGGTCGAACTCGATCTCGCCGAAGGCGCCGACATGGTCATGGTCAAGCCGGGCATGCCCTATCTGGATATTGTGCGCCGCGTGAAGGACACGTTCGCGGTTCCGACCTTCGCCTATCAGGTGTCCGGCGAATACGCGATGATCATGGCCGCCGCGAACAACGGCTGGATTGACGGTGACCGCGCCATCATGGAAAGCCTGCTCGGCTTCAAGCGCGCCGGCGCCGATGGCGTGCTGACTTATTTCGCGCCGCACGCCGCGGAACGCATCAAGGCATTGCGCTGAGCGCATCCGCGCTCAAGCCTCGCCTGATTTACGTCATGGACAGTCTGTAACGATTCCCCGCACTTGTTGCGCGGTCTGGTGATATCCATGTGATGGACCGTGAGGATGCAAACGGAGGGATGCGTCATGTCTGATACCGGCCCGAATGCTGGCGGCCCCAACAACGGAAGCTGGCAAGGCGACATCTGGCGCAGTGCCGGTACCCGGCCCCGCACCCATGCCTTCGACCCCTATGCGCAGCCGGATTTGTTCCGCGGCGTGCTGATGCGCCGCATTGTCGCCTTCCTGATCGATCTCGTGGTGCTGTCGATTCCGATCGTACTCGCCGTCATCTTCATCGCAGTATTTGGCGTCGTCACCCTTGGCCTCGGCTGGGCGCTGTTCTGGCTGATCTCGCCGGCGACGGTGATCTGGCCGGTCGTCTATTACGGGATGTCGCTGGGCGGTCCGCATTCGGCCACCGTCGGCATGCGGATGATGGATCTGCAGATGCGCACCTTCTCAGGCACGCCGGGCTACTTCGTGCTTGGCGCCGCACACGCGGTCCTGTTCTGGGCCTCAGTGTCGCTACTCACGCCGCTGGTGCTGGTGGTCGGCCTGCTCAACGGCCGCCGTCAGTTGCTGCACGACCTCGTGCTGGGCACCGTGGTGGTGAATAATTCCGTGGTCCGCGCCGCTTACGCCCAGCCGCCCGGCCGTGCCTACTAACAGCCGCGAAGGACGCCAACTTGGACGGGCAAAGCGATTGACCGTTTGCCCGGCCGGCGCGATGCTAAGCCAAACTGCTTCGGAGACCGACGGCAACCCGTGACCCAGCACTCCCGCGACACTCCGCAATTCTACCTCACGGCGCCGTCGCCCTGCCCCTACCTGCCGGGCCGGCACGAACGGAAAGTTTTCACACATCTGGTCGGCGACAAGGCCGGCGATCTCAATGACCTGCTCACCCATGGCGGCTTCCGGCGCAGCCAGTCGATCGCCTATCGCCCGGCCTGCGACCAGTGCCGCGCCTGTGTTTCCGTCCGGGTCATCGCCAATGAATTCAAGCCGTCGCGCAACTTCCGCAAGATCCAGGCACGCAATGCGGACGTGATCGGCGAGCAGCGCAGCGCGGTGCCGACCTCCGAACAGTATTCGGTGTTCCGCGCCTATCTCGACCAGCGCCATCGCCATGGCGGCATGGCCGACATGACCGTGCTCGACTACGCCATGATGGTGGAAGACAGCCACGTCGAAACCCGCATCATCGAATATCGCCGCCGCGGCCCCGATACAGGCATCACCGGACGCGGCGAGGACCTGCTCGCGGTCGCGTTGACCGATGTACTCAGCGATGGGCTATCGATGGTGTACTCGTTCTTCGAGCCCGGCGAGGAAAGCCGCTCGCTCGGCACCTTCATGATCCTCGACCACATCGCCCGCGCCAGGCGGCTCGGCCTGCCTTACGTCTATCTTGGCTACTGGATCGAAGGCTCCAAGAAGATGGACTACAAGGGCCGCTATCTGCCGCAACAGCGGCTGGCGCCATCAGGATGGCTGCGTGTCGATGCGACAGGCGAGACGATGCCCGAGCCGCAGGATTAGCTGGCCCGGCTGACGATCAGCCTTCGTCATCATCCGCGGCCGCCCGGGATTTCAGGCCTTCAGCCGAAAAAGGTGTCGTAAAGCAGCTTGCAGTTCAGGATCACGATGATGCCAGCGATGATCCATGCCACCGTGGCGACCGACCGCGAAATTACGAAGTCACCCATCTTTCGCCGATCCGAGACAAACCGCACCAGCGGGATGATCGCAAATGGAAGCTGCATCGAAAGGATGACCTGACTGAAGACGAGGAGTTGTCCGGTGCCGCGTTCGCCGTAGAGCGCGGTGACGACCACGACCGGGACAATGGCGATGCCGCGAGTCACGAGCCGGCGCGCCCAGTTCGGCAGGCGCAGCCGGAGAAAGCCCTCCATCACGATCTGGCCGGCCAGCGTTGCCGTCACCGTCGAGTTGAGGCCGGATGCCAGCAGTGCGATCGCAAAAAGCGTCGATGCGATGCCGAGACCTAGCAACGGCGACAACAACTCGTAAGCCTGACCGATCTCGGCCACATCGGCATGACCGCTGGTATGGAAGGACGCCGCCGCGACGATGAGGATCGCCGCATTGATGAACAGCGCGAGCATCAGCGCGATGGTGCTGTCCGTCGTCGCCCACTTGATCGCGTCGCGGCGGCCCTCATCGGTGCGCGGATAGGCACGGGTCTGCACGATCGACGAATGCAGATAGAGGTTATGCGGCATCACGGTCGCTCCGATGATGCCGATCGCAATGTACAGCATTTCGGGATTGGTCACGATCGCGGTGGACGGCAGGAAGCCGCTCAGCACTGCAGCCACGGGCGGAGCCGCGGCAACAATCTGAACCGTGAAACAGACTGCGATGACGATGAGCAGCGCGATCACGAAAGCTTCGAGAAAACGGAAGCCCTTGTTCATCAGCAACAGCAGCAAAAAGGCATCCAGCGCGGTGATGAGCGCGCCCCCGATCAGCGGAATGCCGAACAGCAGCTGCAACGCAATCGCAGTGCCGATCACTTCCGCCAGATCGCAGGCGATGATCGCGGTCTCGCAGGCCAGCCACAGCATGATGTTGACCGGGCGGGAAAAGCTGTCGCGACAGGCCTGCGCCAGATCGCGGTCGGTGACGATGCCCAGACGCGCGGCCAGTGCCTGCAGCAGGATCGCCATCACGTTTGACAGCAGGATCACCGAGAGCAGCGTGTAGCCGAATTTCGAGCCACCCGCGAGATCGGTCGCCCAGTTGCCGGGGTCCATGTAGCCGACCGAGACCATGTAACCCGGTCCGGCGAACGCCAGCAGCCGCCGAAACCAGTGGCCACCGATCGGAACCGGGATCGACGAATTGACCTCCGAAAGGCTCCGCCGGAAATCCCCGCCAAGGCCGGAGCGCCAGCCGGCCGCGTCTGAAACGCTGCCGGGGATTGGAGACGTTGACGAATCGGGCGAGGTTTTCGGCGAAAGTGCATCCATCAGAGCTGCATAGAGCAATCCCTCCCTTGTTGCAACTCATTTGCAACTGCATCTAGTCGGTTGGTGGGCGCTGCCTGTTGCCGCGCGCGCTCAGTAATCGGGTGGCTGCGTGCTCGTCCGGACCCCATGGTGGCTGTCACAGACAGGAATCGCCATGTCCCACTCCTCCATTGACCGACTGCCTGACACCTTCAACCGACTCGCCTGGTCCAATCTCGCTGCCCAATCGGCCGAGCAGATCGCGCTGGCGGCGGCGCCGATCGTCGCGGTGCTGTTGCTCGGCGTCGGCGAGGGCCAAACCGGATTGCTGCAGACCGCGCTGACCCTGCCCTTCGTGCTGTTCGCCATTCCCGCCGGCCTGCTCGCCGACCGGATGTCGCGCCGCACCCTGATGGCCGGAGCTGAGGCGCTGCGCGCGATCGCACTGTTGCTGACGCTAGGGCTGATCTGGTTCGGCGCGCTGACGATGCCGCTGCTCGCTTTGCTCGGCTTCGTCGCGGTGTGCGGCACCGTCGTCTACAGCGTCGCCGCGCCGTCGCTTGTGCCATCGCTGGTCGTGCCGCAGTTGCTCGGCGCGGCGAATGCGCGGATAGAACTCGCGCGCACCGTCGCTTTTGCAAGTGGTCCTGCCATCGGAGGCGCGCTTGTGGGCTTCACTGGCGCCGCGCCTGCCTTCGGCTTTGCCGCAGCGCTGTCGATCATCGCTGTCGCCTTGCTATCGGGCATCCATGAGCCCACGCGCACAACCATCCAACAACGCAAGCCGATGCAGGATATCGCCGAAGGCCTGTCCTTCGTCTGTTATCATCGGTATTTGCGGCCGGTCTTCATCACACAGTTCATCTTCAGCGCAGCGTCCTTCATGGTGCTGGCAGTGTTCGTGCCTTACGCGGTTCGCCATCTCGGTCTCTCCGCCTCCGGCGTCGGCGTGACACTCGCAATGTATGGCGTCGGCATGGTGATCGGCGCACTGCTGGCAACACGTGTGATGAAGCGGTTGCCGTTCGGCACCGTGATCGCGCTTGGCCCCGTCACCGGCTTCGTTGCCTCCGTCGTGATGGCACTGACCACATGGATCCCCTCGCCGGCTTTGGCTGGCCTGAGCTTCTTCCTGCTCGGCGTCGGCCCGATCCTGTGGGTGATCTCGACCGCAACGTTGCGACAGTCGGTAACGCCGCCAAGCCTGCTCGGACGCGTCTCCGCGATCAACATCTTGAGCTATGGCGCCCGCCCGATCGGAACCAGTATCGCTGCCGTTATCGGCGGGCTCTATCACGCGGAGGCGTGCCTCTATCTCGCCGTCGCGGGTTTCGCCTGGCAGGCCGTGGTGATCCTGACTTCGCCTGCAGTGACGCTGGAACGGCAGCCGGATATGGTCGGCGATTTGACCGGATGCGTTCCGACGAAAGTCTAACAGGCTCGGTTTAGTTTATCTGTAGTTCGCGCTCGCTCACGATCTCCCCGCACCGCAGCACGGATAGTTAGTATAGTTACGCCGCGTCCAAGCGTCGCAGCGCTGCGAACATTCTTGCCAAACCCCGAGGCACGCCTTTGTCTTGCTATCAATCAACAAGGTCAGTCCGCAAAAGGACGACCATTCGGGGAGAACACAATGGCTTCATCCAAGGACAGGACTCCATCTCGGCGCCGCTTTCTGAAAGTCGCCACAGCCGGCGCTGCCGCAAGCATAGCAGCACCGGCAATCGCCCAGGCGCAGGGCCCGATCAGCATGCGCTGGCAGAGCACATGGCCGGCCAAGGACATCTTCCACGAATACGCGCTCGACTACGCCAAGAAGGTCAACGACATGACCGGCGGCGACCTCAAGATCGAGGTGCTTCCGGCCGGCGCCGTAGTCCCGGCTTTCGGCCTGCTCGATGCGGTCTCCAAAGGCACGCTCGACGGCGGCCATGGCGTGATGGTTTATCACTACGGCAAGCAGACCGCGCTGGCCCTGTGGGGCTCCGGCCCGGCCTATGCGATGGATGCCAACATGCTGCTGGCCTGGCACAAATTCGGCGGCGGCAAGGAGCTGCTGGCCAAGCTCTACGCGTCGATCGGCGCGAATGTGGTGTCGCTGCCTTACGGGCCGATGCCGACCCAGCCACTCGGCTGGTTCAAGAAGCCGATCACCAAGGCCGATGATCTCAAGGGTGTGAAATTCCGCACCGTCGGCATTTCCATCGACGTATTCACTGGTCTGGGCGCCGCGGTGAACGCATTGCCCGGCGGCGAAATCGTCTCGGCGATGGACCGCGGCCTGCTCGATGCCGCAGAATTCAACAACGCCTCGTCGGACCGCATCCTCGGTTTTCCCGACGTATCCAAGACCTGCATGCTGCAGAGCTACCACCAGAACGCCGAACAGTTCGAGATCCTGTTCAACAAGACCAAATATGACGTCCTGCCCGAGAAGCTGCGCGCCATCATCGCGGGCGCCGCCGATGCGGCCGGTCAGGAAATGTCCTGGAAGGCCATCGACCGCTATTCGCAGGATTATGCGGAGATGCAGAGCAAGGACAAGGTCAAGTTCTACAAGACGCCGGACTCGATCCTGCAGAAGCAGCTCGAAGTCTATGACGAGGTCGTCGCCAAGAAGTCGGCCGAAAATCCCCTCTTCAAGGAAATCTCCGAGTCCCAGCAGGCCTTCGCCAAGCGCGCCACGCAGTGGGAGCAGGACACGGTCGTGAATCGCCGCATGGCCTATAATCATTACTTCGGCCCGAACGCGAAGAAGAAGACCTGACGCCATCAGGCACACGTATCTCGCATCATCCGGGACCCTCTCCCGGATGATGCTTTGCTGTTGCCCGATATCGCCTACCTTCACCTGCCCACATGTCCTGTAGACTGGCCTCCATGAAATGACTGCCCAGCGCTTCCTGCATTCCATTGACGGTATCAGCACATTCGCCGGCAAGGCTGCGGCCTGGCTCATTTTGGGATTGATGGGCCTCGTCTGCGCCGAAGTGTTCAAGCGCTATATGCTGAACATGCCGACGGCATGGATCTTCGACGCGTCGAACATGCTCTATGGCACGCTGTTCATGCTGTGCGGCGCCTATACGCTGGCGCAGAACGGCCATGTGCGTGGCGACTTTCTATACAGCTCGATGCGCCCGCGCACGCAGGCTTCGCTCGATCTCGTTCTCTACATCGTGTTCTTCCTGCCCGGCATTGCCGCGCTGGTTTATGCGGGCTGGGACTATGCGGGCGACAGCTGGCGTATCCGCGAGCATTCCAACGTCACGGCGGACGGACCGCCCGTCTATCATTTCAAGGCAATGATCCCCCTGGCCGGCGCATTGCTGCTGCTGCAAGGCATCGCCGAAATCACCCGCGCCGCGATTTGCCTGAAGACCGGCGTGTGGCCGAGCCGGCTCAAGGATGTGTCCGAGATCGATGTCGTCGAGGAACAGCTCGCACATAGCGAACACGTCGATGACGACGTGCGTAGGAATGCAATCGCCCAGGCGCAGGAGATCGAGGAAAGCGCGCGACAGCGCGGCATGGGCGGGGAGACGCAGAAATGAGTGATCCCGCACTTGGCCTCCTGATGCTCGTCCTCATCGTCGTCGTAATCATGCTGGGCTTCCCCACGGCCTTCACGCTGATGGGTCTCGGCATGTTTTTCGGCTTCTTCGCCTATTACCGGGCAGGCGAATCCTGGGCCGACAACCACATCTTCGATCTGATGGTCCAGCGCACATATGGCGCCATGACCAACGACGTCCTGATCTCCATCCCGCTCTTCGTGCTGATGGGCTATGTGATGGAACGCGGCGCCCTGGTCGATAAGATGTTCTATTCGATCCAGCTGGCCTTCCGCCGCGTCCCGGCCTCGCTGGCGGTGGCGACGCTGATCGTCTGCACTT
This sequence comes from Tardiphaga sp. 709, assembly GCF_032401055.1. Lineage (NCBI taxonomy): Bacteria > Pseudomonadati > Pseudomonadota > Alphaproteobacteria > Hyphomicrobiales > Nitrobacteraceae > Tardiphaga > Tardiphaga sp. 709. The sequence continues at coordinate 925,563 of NZ_CP135529.1, forward strand.
TCTGGGGCATAGCATCCGGTCTGGTCGGCGCCGTCGTCGTGCTGATGGGCGTCATCGCCTTCAATCCGATGCTGAAGGCCGGCTATGACGTCAAGCTGGCGTCCGGCGTGATCACGGCCGGCGGCACGCTGGGCATCCTGATCCCGCCATCGGTGATGATCATCGTCTATGCCGCCGTCGCCGGACAGTCTGTCGTGAAGCTCTATGCCGCCGCGATGTTTCCGGGCTTCTTTCTGGCCTTCCTCTATCTCGTCTACATCATCGGCTGGGCGCTCATTAACCCGAAGATCGCGCCGAAGCTGCCCGAGAGCGAAACGCGCGTGCCCGTCCGGCCGTGGATCGCCGATCTGCAGCAAGCCTATTCGCACAAGATGCTGCCGGCTCTGCTGACGGCGGCCGTAGCGCCGTCGCGCGCCATGGCCCTGACCGTGGACGGCGTGCGGGTCAGCTACACGACGATCCTGAAGAATCTCGGCTTTGCTCTGGTGCCGCTGGTCCTGGCGCTGACCACACTATGGGCCGCGTGGTGGTATGTCGTCATACATCCGCAGCCCGACGCCCCCGCGCCCGCCGCGATCACCGAGCGGGTTCAGTCCCGCGATGCCGGCGCGGTCGCACCTGAAGAAGAAAAACTGGAGGAGCTGGGCTCCGCGCAATCGGGTTCGGCCAAGGAGAGCGAACCGGAGGTGCTGCAGCAGATGGGCAACACCGATCTGCAAAACAGTCCGACGAATGCGCCGGTCGATGCCGGACCGCCGCCGGAATTCTACACCTACTTCGCCTTCACAGCAGCCATCATCGCCCTGATGCTGTTCTATTACTACTGGACCATGGGCGCCGCGCAGTTCGAGGTACTGCGGCTGCTGACATCGTCCGTCATGCCGCTCGGCATCCTGACTGCCATCGTTCTGGCCGTGATCCTGCTCGGCATCACCACGGCAACGGAGTCCGCCGCCGTCGGCGCTGCCGGCGCGTTCCTGCTGGCCTTCCAGGCGCGCACGCTAAACTGGAAGCGCACCAAGGAAGCCGTCTTCCTGACCGCCAAGACCACATCCATGGTGTGCTGGCTGTTCGTCGGATCGGCGCTGTTCTCCGCGGTGTTCGCCATTCTCGGCGGACAGGCGCTGCTGGAGAGCTGGGTGCTGTCGCTGAACCTGACGCCGGTCCAGTTCATGATCCTGTCGCAGGCCATCATCTTCATTCTCGGCTGGCCGCTGGAATGGACCGAGATCATCGTGATCTTCGTGCCGATCTTCCTGCCGATGCTGAAGCATTTCGGCATCGACCCGATCCTGTGGGGCGTGCTCGTCTTCGTGAACCTGCAGGCCGCCTTCCTGTCGCCGCCGGTCGCGATGTCCGCCTTCTATCTGAAGGGCGTCGCGCCATCACATGTGACGCTGAACCAGATCTTCTCCGGCATGATGCCCTATATGCTCATCGTCATCATCTGCATGGTGCTGATGTATATCTGGCCCGGCCTGACGCTGTGGCTGCCGAATTACCTGTACGGCAACTGATCCATCGGCCGCGACCACCGCCGGGAACGCGGCGGTGGCACCCGTCTTCCCGGAATACCGCATGACTGCCCTGCTCTTTGCAGGCCGCTTTATATGATGTACATCATTCATAAAATGAGGATCATCATATGACCGACCGCACGGCAGACGCCATGGCAGACACCCCGCCGCAGGAAGCATCCTCCACCGCGCTGCAGATCGCGGTCCTCGCGGGGCTGGCCTCGATGGGCACCCTGGCGACCAACATCCTGCTGCCATCGCTGCCACAGATGGCGGTATCGTTGCAGGTGACGACGCCCGCGGTCACGGCATCGATCACGGTGTTTTTGCTGGTCTTCGCGCTTGGGCAATTGCTGGTCGGGCCGATCTCCGACCGTTACGGGCGTCGCATGCCGGTGCTGGCCGGTTTCGCTGTCTTCATCATCGGCAGCATCTGGTGTGGCGTCTCGACTGATCTTCCTTCGCTGCTGATCGGCCGTGCCATCCAGGCCGCTGGTGCCTGTTCGACTTCGGTTCTCTCGCGCGCGATCGCTCGCGATCTGTTCAGCGGCGCAGCGCTGGCGCGCGCACTAACCTTGGTGATGATCGCGCAGGCCGCAGCCCCTGGCTTCTCGCCGCTGCTCGGCGGCGGACTCGATTATTTTTTCGGATGGCGTTCAGAATTTGTTTTCGTCGGCGCCTTCGCCGTGTTGTCGGCTCTCAGCTATATCCTGGTGCTCGGCGAAACCCACAACACGACGCGTATCCCACTCAATCCGCTCGCCGTCAGCGCAACCTATCTCAAACTTTCGGTGAACCGCCACTTCCTGATCCCCGCTGCCACAGTGGGCCTGATCATGGGTGGACTGTTCTCGATCTTCTCCGCAGCACCTCGCATCCTCATCGAGGGCTACGGCTTCACACCGATTGCACTCGGGCTGTTCTTTGCAGGCACCGTGCTGGTCGTGTTCGGCTCCGGCATGCTGGCCGCGCGCCTCGCCCCCCGCTTCGGGCTGGATCGGGCCATTCGCTATGGATTGCTGATCGCGTTCATCGGCAGCATCGCGGTGCTCGCGACCGCCTACTTCCACGGCAACGTCGTCACCTTCATCGCCGCGACCTGCGTGTTCCTGCTGGGCATGGGCGTGGTCAATCCGCTCGGCACGGCGCAGGCGCTGTCGCCGTTCGGCACCCATGCCGGCGCCGCCTCGGCATTGCTCGGCTTCTGGCAGATGATGGGGGCCGCGATCGGCGTATCCCTGTCGGCCACGATCGTGCCGCAGGCCGCATTGGCGCTCGGCATCGTTCTCGGTGCAGCCTGCCTGATCGCTATCGTACTCTACGCGATGCGCCAGCCAACCATTGCGGTTAGCTAACGGGCCAGATAGCGCTCATAGCCACCGCGCACGACTTCGTCGCTGTCGATCTCGGGATCCAGCGTGTAGAGATCCTGCGCACGGCCGATACCGCGCAAGGCGTAGCGGCCCGTGGAGACCAGATATTTGCGACCAGCACCATCGAGCCCGGCCTGAAACGCGGACGAGGTCAGCAGCGGCCGATCGACCGACGAGCACATGGAAGCGATGCGGCTCACCTCGTTGACCGAGGGACCAACCACAGTGAAATCGAGCCGGTCGTCGCTGCCGATATTGCCGTAGAACACCTCTCCCTCATGCAGACCAACATAGGCCGTGGTGATCGGCCGGTTCGCCGCCAATCGTTTCGCATTCAGCTTGGCGATATTCTTGCGGAACTGATGTTCGGCGCGCAAGGCGTTACGCTTCGCCTTCACCATGTCGTCGCCGGTGAACATCGCCAGAATGCCGTCACCGATAAGCTTGAGCACGTCGCCGCCGACATCATGGATCGCAGCGATCGAGGCTTCGGCATAGTCATTCAAGAACGGGATGATCTCGTCCGGTCCTATCGCCTCGCTGATCCCCGTGGAGTTGCGCAGGTCGGAAAACCACAATACCGCATTGATACGCTCAGTGACGCCTCGCGCGATCTTGCCGCGGAGAACCTGTTCGGCGGCATCGCGGCCGAGATAGACCCGGCCCAGCGTGCGCGCGATCTCCATCTGGGCTCCCGACTTGATGGCGAGACCGAGCATCGGCACCAGTTCGCGCAGCGCCGACATCTGGCGCTCGTCGAACCCGTCTTCATGGCGCGTGGCCCAATACGAATAGAGGCAATCCATCTGTCCCATCGAGCCAGCCTCGCCGAACTTGTGCAGGAACACGGCGCCGTGGCGGTGACCGCCTTCCTGCAAGCTGCTAACCATCGAGAAGCGGTCGGCGATCCCGGGCGCGTGCAAATCGAGCCGCAATTCGTCGTGCCCCTCTTCCAGCATGTGGAAGAACACCGATCGTCGCCAGTTCGCGGCGGCCTCGCCGATCTCGGTCGAGCCGTATTCGAACACGTCGCTCTCGTTGCTGGCCGTGTCGTTCCAGCGGAAGCCACGGCCCTCGAAGATCGGATGCAGCGTGTCAATGAAGACGAGGCCACGGGATACATCGACGCCGCCGGCACGGCAGCGCTCGCAGAAGCCACGGATCAGGTCGTTTTCGGGAAGGCCGGTCAGACCCTCGCCGACCAGCCAGCTCATCAGTTCAATGCGTGCGGCAGTTTCCATGAGACACTTGTAGGATGGGTTGAGCTTTTGCGAAACCCATCCTGCGGCGCTTTAACCATGCGCGCCTTGCTCCTTGGCGTGGATCTCGACGGAGCCGGGGAACAGACGCCGGATCAGGATGTAGAAGACCGGCGTGAAAACGAGGCCGAAGATCGTGACACCGATCATGCCGAAAAATACCGCGACGCCGACCGCCTGGCGCATCTCCGAGCCTGAGCCCGACGAAATCACAAGCGGCAGCACGCCGAGAATGAAGGCAAAGGAGGTCATCAGGATCGGGCGGATACGCAAACGGCAGGCCTCGATCACGGCTTCGAGCTGATCGCGGCCTTCCTGCTCGATGTCGCGGGCAAACTCGACGATCAGGATCGCGTTCTTCGCGGCCAATCCCACCAGCACGACAAAGCCGATCTGGGTGAGGATGTTGATGTCCTGCCCCATGATCCGCACGCCGATGGTTGCCGCAAACAGGCACATCGGCACAATCAGGATGACCGCAAAGGGCAGCGACCAGCTGCCATATTGCGCAGCCAGAACGAGATAGACGAACAACACGCAGATCGGGAACACGTAGAGGCCCGCATTGCCTCCGGTCACCTGCTGATAGGACAGATCAGTCCATTCGAAGGTAAAGCCGCTCGGCAGCGTCTCGTCGGCGAGCTTCTTCATGGTATTGAGCGCCGTCGTCGAGCTGACGCCGGGCAGCGTATCACCCTGGATTTCGGAGGCGGAATAAAGGTTATAGCGCGGCACGCGGTCGGGGCCTGCCGTGTCCCTGAAGTTCACCACGCTACCCAACAGCACCATGTTGCCATCGGCATTGCGGGTCTGCAGCCGCGTCAAATCAGACCGCTCCTTGCGGAACGGCAGATCGGCCTGCGCCGTGACGTGATAGGTGCGGCCAAGGATATTGAAGTCGTTGACATAGGCCGAACCGAAATAGGTTTGAATCGCCTCATTGACGTTCTGAACGGGCACATTGAGCATCTGCGCCTTCTGGCGGTCGATCTCGACGAACACCTGCGGCGTGTTCGCACTGAAGGGCGAGAAGACGGCGGTGAGACCGGGCGCCTTGCGCGCGGCATTGACCAGTTCTTCGGTCGCCTTCTCGAGGAGGTCAGGACCCCGGCCCTGATTGTCGAGAATGCGCATGGCGAAGCCACCACCGGTGCCAATACCCGGCACCGCGGGCGGCGGCACCACGATCACCAGCGCGCCTTCGATAGCGGCCAATCGCTTGCGCAATTCGGCCGTGATCTTGGTCGCGGTGTTCCCATGTTTCGCGCGCTCCTCTGCATCGTCAAATACAGGGAACAACGCCGCAGCATTTGAGGCCTGCGTACGCGTCGCACCGTTGAAGCCGGCGAAGGATGGCACGCGAACGACGCCCGGGACTTCAAGCGCGATGCGCTCGATCTGTCGCACGATCTCCGTGGTGCGACTGAGGGATGCCGCGCCGGGCAATTGCACGACGACAATGACATAGCCGCGATCCTGCGCGGGAATGAAACCCTGCGGCGTCGCATAAATCAGCCAGCCAGCCGTGCCGATCAGGACTGCATAGACGACGAGCATCAGTGCCAGATGATGGATCACAAAGCCGGCCGCGGTGCCATAGGCGTGCGACAGCCGGTCGAAGCCGCGATTGAACAGACCGGTGAACGCGTTCCAGCCACGCGCAACCACGTTCCAGCTTGGGGGCGGTTTCTTCTCGTGATGCTGTTCGAGGATCATCGAGGCCAAAGCCGGCGACAAGGTCAGCGAACAGAAGCAGGAGATCGCCGTCGCGACAGCGATGGTGACGGCGAATTGCTGGAAGAACTGGCCGGATATTCCGCCAATAAACGCCGTCGGCACGAACACCGCGCACAGCACCAGCGCAATCGAGATCAGCGCACCGCCGACCTCGTTCATGGTCAGCAGTGCCGCGTCACGTCGGGTCTTTCCTTCGGCGAGATGCCGCTCGACATTCTCCACCACAACAATGGCGTCGTCGACCACGATGCCGACAGCGAGCACCAACCCAAACAGCGTCAGATTGTTGATCGAAAAGCCGAGCGCCGCCATGACCGCGAAAGTGCCCACCAGCGACACCGGGATGGCGATGATGGGGATGATCGCCGGCCGCCAACCCTGCAGGAAGACCAGCACGACGATCACGACCAGCACCATGGCCTCGTAGATCGTCTTGATCAGCTCACTGACGGACTGTGCGATAAATTCAGTCGGATTATAGCCGATATTATATTCGAGACCTTTCGGGAAATCGGCTTTCAGCTTGACCATAGTATCGGAGATGGCTTTCGCCGTGGAGAGCGCATTCGATCCCGGCCGCTGCGAGACCGCGAGCGCGACCGCCGGCTTTTTCAGAAGGAAGCTGTTGGTCGCATAGGACAGCGCGCCAAGTTCGATCCGCGCAACATCGTGCAATCGCACAGTGCGACCATCGCTGCCGGCCTTGATGACGATGTTGCCGAATTCGGACTGATCCTTGAGACGACCCGTAAAGGTCAGGTTCGGCGAGAAGGCACGGTCGGAGATCGGCGGCTCCGCGATCTGGCCACCGGCGATCTGGATGTTCTGTGCGCGGATGGCGGTGATGACGTCGCCCGCGGTCATGCCGAGATTGGCGATCTTGTCGGGATCGAGCCACAGCCTCATCGAGTAGTCACGTGCACCGAATATCTGGATATCGCCGACACCATTGAGCCTCAACAACTGATCGCGCACCTGGCGCAGCGCATAGTTGGAGATATAAAGCTGGTCGTAGGTGTCGTCGGGCGACAGCATGAACACGACCATCATCAGGTCGGGGCTGTTCTTGCGGGTGACGACACCGTTGCGCTGGACTTCCTCGGGCAGACGCGGCTGGGCGATGGCCACGCGGTTCTGCACCAGCACCTGCGCCTTATCAAGGTCAGTGCCGAGCTTGAAAGTGACGGTGATGTTGAGCTGGCCGTTCGAGGTCGCCTGGCTGTACAGATACAGCATGTCCTCGACGCCGTTGATCTCCTGCTCGATCGGCGTCGCCACCGTCTCGGATACGGTCTGCGCGGACGCACCCGGATACTGCGTGGTGATCACGACCGTGGGCGGCGCGACTTCTGGATATTCCGACACCGGCAACGTGGTGTAAGCGAGCGCACCGACGATGATCAGTACGATGGATAGCACCATCGCGAGGATCGGGCGATTGACGGATAGGCTGCCCAAATTCATGGCTTGGCGCCGGTAGCTGGAGTAGCAGGCTTGGCATCCGCCACTTTTGGCGACACCTTGGCGCCGATCCGCGCCCGCTGCAGCCCGTCAACGATCACCCGATCATCGGGTTTCAGACCCTCCCTGATGACACGCAACCCGTCATCCAGCGGCCCCAGAACCACCGGTCGCGCTTCAACCGTGTCGTCGGCCTTCACCACCATCACGATCTTGCGCGACTGATCGGTCGCAATAGCCGTGTCGGGCACTAGCAGCGCGTCATATTCGCCGCTGGCGATGACACGCAGGCGAGCGAACTGGCCGGGCAGAATCGAGAGGTCCTTATTTTCAACGATGGCGCGGCCGCGGAGCGTACCAGTGCCGACATCGAGGCGATTGTCGAGGAAGTCCATCTTGCCTTCGCGCGACGGCTTGGTATCACCGGTCAGTGTTATCTGCACCGGATTGGGCGTATCCCGCGAACTTGGTCGCCTGCCCTCGAACCACAGCCGGCTGTTCCGCTGATAGATCGACTCGTCCATGTCGAAATACAGATAGATCGGCGCCATCGACACGATCGAGGTCAGCACCGTCGCACCGCTGTCGCTGCCCTGCACGAGATTACCGACGCTGATCAGATGCCGGCTGACGCGGCCATCGATAGGCGCAACAACCTTGGTATATTCGAGATTGAGCTTGGCCAGTTTCAAGGCGCCTTCGGCCTGCAAAACCGCAGCCTGCGCCGCCGCGAGCTGCTGGTTTCGCTGATCGACGATGTTTTCGGAGATCGCCTGGGTCTTGATCAGCGTTGTGGCGCGCTCAAGTTCTTTCTCTGCCAGAACGACCTTGGCCTTGGCATCGTCGAGCTGCCCCTGCGCCTGCTCTGCCGTCGCCTCGTATTGCCGCGGATCGATCTCGTAGAGCACATCGCCGGTCTTGACGACGGCGCCGTCGACAAAGGTTACCTTGGTGATGAAGCCCGTGACCCGCGCACGCACCTGCACCTGGTCGACCGCATCGAAGCGACCGGTGAATTCATCCCAGTCAGTTGTCATCCGCTTGACGGGATTGGCAACCGTGACCGGTGGCGCCGGCGGTGCCGCTGCCTCCTCCTTCTTGCCGCAACCTGCGAGAAGCAGAAGTACGATGACGGACGAGACGGCAGGAAAGATCGATCTGAAGCAAATCAACACAAATGCCCCCAGCGAAACAAACTGACCAAAATCAATGGTACATGAAAATTGCGACACGTCGAATTTTTTGACGGCGGCGATCACAATCCCAAGTTGGGGCAGCAGTTGTGGGCCTCCGCCGCGTCACACAATGCGGCGAGACCGCACAAAAGTTTGATAAATGAGGCCGCGAATGAGGGGAAAGCGACCTCCGCTGCCATTTGCCCCACCTGGAATTAGCCCATCGCCGTGATTCCAACGGGATGAGCCCATGTGTCGCCTCGGGCTTGTACCATGGCGGGATCCCGCCGGATCGACTAGATTTGCGTTTCCATCACCAGAAGGAACCAAGGTGTTATCTCTCGAACTCGGGATCGTTGCGGTCCTGATCGTCGTCAACGGCCTGCTCGCAATGTCGGAGCTGGCGATCGTATCCTCCCGTCCTGCCCGCCTCGCCGCTTTGGTTGAAAAAGGCGTGACAGGTTCACGCCGCGCACTGACGCTGGCCTCCGATCCGGGCAAGTTCCTCTCCACCGTACAAATCGGTATCACGCTGATCGGTGTCCTGTCGGGCGCCTTCTCCGGTGCGACGCTGGGCCAGCGTCTCACGGTACTGTTGCTTGACCTTGGCGTGTCAAAAGGCCTCGCCGATACGCTCGGCGTCGGCATCGTCGTATCGATCATTACTTACGCCTCGCTGATCATCGGCGAACTCGTGCCGAAGCAGATCGCGTTGCGCGATCCCGAGGCCGTGGCGGTGCACGTTGCGCCCGCCATGGTGCTGCTCGCAAAAATCTCGCTGCCGCTGGTGTGGCTGCTTGACCGCTCCGGCAAGGCGATCCTGTTCCTACTTGGGCAGCGCGGAGAAGCCGAGGAGAAGGTCAGCGAAGACGAAATCCGCACGCTCGTGACCGAAGCGGAAACCGCCGGCGTGCTTGAGCCCGGCGAAAAGGAAATGATCGCAGGCGTGATGCGCCTCGGCGACCTGCCCGTCGGTGCCGTCATGACGCCGCGCCATGAAGTGGCGATGATCGATCTTGCCGATCCCATCGAGACCATCCAGGCCGAACTCGCCGGCAGCTCGCATTCGCGCTTTGCGGTGTTCGATGGCGATGGCGATTCCGCCATCGGCATCGTGCAGGCCAAGGATCTGCTCGATGTGTATTTGAGCGGCAAGACGCCGGACATCCGCGCGCTGGTGCGCGAGGCGCCGGTCATCCCCGACACCGTCGATGCGCGCGACGTAGTGGCGATCCTGCGTGACTCGCCATTCCATATCGGCCTCGTACATGACGAATACGGCGTGTTCCAGGGCGTGGTGACATCGGCGGATATTCTGGAGTCGATAGTCGGCGCCTTCCACACCGAGGAAGGCCCGGCCGAGGTCGCCTTCCACAAACGCGAGGACGGCTCCTACCTCATCTCGGGCTGGATGCCCGCGGTGGAGTTCGCTGCCCTGCTCGGCATCGAATTGCCCGCGCAGTCGCGCCCCTATCAGACCTTCGCCGGCTTCCTGCTGCAGGAATTCGGCAAGATTCCCGAGGTCGGCGACGAGATCGTCTCGCATGCCTGGCGGTTCGAGGTCATGGACCTCGACGGCCGTCGCATCGACAAGGTGCTGGCGAGCCGCGTCAAGGAAGAAGCGCTGGGGTAAATTGATCCCAGCGCTTCGCGTATCGGGTATCAGGCCGTGAACAGTGGCCGCAGCGAGCGGATATCCTTGACCTTCTCCAGATTGTTGATCTGATCGATCAGCTTCTTCGCCTTTTCGGCCCCGAGAACCGGCGCGATGAGATCGCGTGTCTTCGCACTCACCGCATCAGTGCTCAGCGGATTTTCCTTGGTGCCGGGCGGAAACTTGGTGAAGTGCTCCACCTTCTTGCCATCCATCATCTCCACCTCGACGATGGCGCCGCGCGGCGCGGCAGGGTCCATCAGAGCCTTATCGCCGACCACGGTTACCTTGGCGCGCTGCTCAAGGATCTTGGAATCCTTCATCAGTGCCTGGTCATGGCTGTCGACGAACGACACGGCACCCTTGACGAGTGCGACCGCCACCAGATGCGGGCAGTTGACGTCGGGCATCGCGCTGGTGCCGACGATCCCTGTCGCATCGGTCGGGATCTTGACAAGGATGCTCTTCACATTGCCCGGCGTCAGGCCATTCTGCTTGCGCAGGGTCAGGATGGCGTCGAGAGGCGACTGGATGGGATAGCCGACCGAGAATGTCTTGATCGCCGTTTCAGTGACGTAGAAGCGGCTGCCGAGACCGGCGAGCATCTCTTCCGGCTTCGGATCCGTGGACAGCGCAATGAACAGGTTATGCGTGCCATCGAGGACGTCATGAACGCCGGTCAAACCGGCCTGAACCATGGTCACGGCGGTCAGGCCGTTGCGGGCGCCCATGCCCGCGAAGTCGAAAGCCTTCTCGACGTGATCCTCGTCCTTCACCCAGCTCCACAGACCAGCCACCTGCTGCGAGGAATAGGAGATCGCATAGCGCATACCCTTCTCGTCCAGCCGGGCCAGCGACGCCGCTGCACCAAGAGAACCGAAGGTGGAGCTGGTCCCCTCCGCACTGCGATGCGAACCACGGACGAGATCCGGTCCAAGCGCCATCAGCAGCCGGCAAGTGAGATCATATCCGAGCGTCACGGCCCGAATGAATTCGATGCCCGACCGGCCACCTTCCTTTTCCGCCATCGCCAGCGCGGACGGCACGACAGCGCTTCCCGGATGCGCCTTGGTGACCGGCTCGAAATCATCGGTCTCGTCCGCATGCGCGCACATGGCATTGGCCAGCGCGGCGTTGACGGCGGTAGTGCGGAAACTGGATCCGATCACCGACGCCTGCTGTTCGCCGCCGAGCCCGCGAACATATTTCAGGGCCATCTCGCCCGGATGCATCCGCGCGCCGGAGACCATCGCGCCGAAGGTATCGAGGATGCGGTGTTTGCATTCCGTCATCACCACATCAGGAAGCGCCTTGTCGCGCGCCGAGACCATGTAGCGCGCAAGACGCCCGGTGACATCCGCACCTGCCGCGGCAGCCTTCGCATCTGCCGCTGCAGCGTTGCGAATGATGGGCGGCGAAAGCGTCAATGCGGCGAGAGCACTGGCGGACTGAAGAACGCGACGGCGTGACGGCGTACGGCGCTGGGGCATGTGAACCTTTGACGATGAAGGTGGATTGGTTGACCAATTCGAGGCAACGACGCCTCACACGACGCATATTCCGGAACGCGGTATTCCGGTAGACGCACCTACGTCACTGCACCAATGACGTAAGCGTATGGATAAGACAGAATTTACTAAGCGCCTGACTTTGCGCCTGCCCGAGCGATGTCACCTGCGCTGGCCAGGCTTTCGACTTTCCAGCACAGATCCATCACCTTTGCCGCCTGTTTGTGCGGCAGGATTCCTTCAGCGAGATCCTTGAACTTGCGTTCGAGATCGGCATCGCTCATGGGCTTCTCAAGGCTGCCAATGGCGTGCTCGATCCGCTTCTTGAGCACGCGCCCGTCATTCAACTCGACGGACATCTCGACCTGTTCCGGCTTGATCGATTGATCGACAGTCGGAACGACTTTGCCGCGCAATTCGATCGTCTTCGCGTCGCGCACCGCCCCATCGCTGAACTGCTTCTCGCCGCCGGCGCCTTCGATAAAGGCGATGGCAACCGCATGATAGACGCTGAATTTTCCTTCGAGCCCCTCCTTGGGGGTCTTCTTGCCGGTAAGCTCGAGCACCAGCGGATGAACCTTCACGTCGACCTGTTTGATCATATCCGGCGTCAGCTTGTTCTCATTCCTGAGCTGGATCGCCGCGTCGATCAGCGGATGCAGGACGATGCCGCAGGCAAACGGCTTGTAGGTGTTGAGCGCTGACTCGTAACGCTTGCCGAGCCCCTCGGTGATCTCGGCATAGTCCTGCTTGGTGCTGATGGCATTGGCCCAGCCGCGCTTGGCCTCGATCATGCCATCGGAGCCGGTGTAATTCTTTGACGCAAGGATAGCGGCAAAGATGCCGTTGCTGGCAGCACGGCCGGGATTGAAGCTCTTGTTCATCGAACCGAAGGACTCCCGCAGGCCCACAGGCTGCGAGGCCGCGAGCCCCAGCGCCCAGATCATCTGCTGTTCGTTGAGACCGAGCAGCTTGCCAGCCGCGGCGGCCGAGCCAAATACGCCAGCGGTGCCGGTGATGTGCCAGCCAACGTCATAGTGGTTCGGATAAACGGCATTGCCGATCCGGCATTCGGTCTCGATACCGAGCACCAGCGCATTGAGGAAATCCTTGCCGGACACCGGCTTCATTTCCGCAATCGCCAGAATCGCAGATGCGACTGGACCAGCCGGATGAATGATCGTCTTCAGATGGGTGTCGTCATAATCGAAGATGTGACTTGAGACACCATTGATGAAAGCGGCGTTCATGATGTCGAAGCGTTCGTTGCGCCCGAACAGCGAGGCCTTCGCCGGACCGGAGAATGGCGCCAGCGCCGACGCCGCGATGTCCACCGTCTGATGATGCGAACCGCCAATGGCGACACCGACCCAGTTCAACAGCGTGCGCACGCCTTCCTTGCGAACATTAGCCGGAAGGTCATCGTATTTGGCATTGACGATGTAATGCGCGAGAATCTGCGTCACATGCGGCGGAGCAACCGATGCGACCTTCTTCGGCGCCTCACTGGCAGCTGGCTCTGCAGCCAAGACACCACGCCCCGCTGCAGCCAGAGCCGGGAGCGCAGCAGCTGCCTGCAAGATGGTCCTGCGATTGGTGTACGCCATGGGATTTTCTCCGAACTATCATTCTTCGCGCGATCGACGCGCCGCTTCGTCGGGCTGCGGCGATACGCATATTACAATTCGATAGCAAGCAGTTCGAATTCAGGCGACCTTACGGATTTGCAATATATGCACGAGATAGCGCTATTATCCCGAATTTCTCATTTGTTTCATAAATTCACCCCCACTAGCCTTGATGCGGTCTGTTTCCGTTGCACGTCATGCGCGCTCTGGATTCCAACAAATAACTTTCAGGGTGAAACGCTGCAGAGATTTATCATCCGGGCCATGAGCGCTGCTCGCATTCCCGCAGAGACATATATCGTTTAGACAGCCAACAAATTTGCAGGTGCCGCTCTACGGCGACACATGCACCGACGATTCACGTCTGGTGCATGCCGCAGCGCATGCAGACGCAAGGAGATTAAATGCACCGACGTGACGTTCTGGCCGCGATGGCATCACTTGGCCTCACAAATGTGATTGGAAGCCGAATAGCGCAGGCTGCCGACGAACCCGCAATCCCCACCATTGCAGGCCCCGATCTCAATACAATTCCTCCAAAATTCCGCGCGCCCGCCGGAAGCGTCGATACACATACACACATCTTTGGCCCTGCCGCGGTGTATCCATTCTCGCCCAAGCGCCCCTACTCGCCGCCTGACGCTCCGCTTGAGATGTTTCGCAAGCTGCATGAAGCGATCGGCGTCGAACGCGCCGTCATCGTCAATGCGACCGTCCATGGGTTTGACAACCGCGTGGTGATCGACGCGATCGCGCAGAGCGGCGGCAAGTACAGGGGCGTCGCCAATGTGAACAACAGCATGTCGGAAGCCGATCTCATGGCGCTCGACAAAGGCGGCATCCGCGCCTGCCGCTTCGCCTTCCTCAAACGACTTGGCGGCGTCGGCGACATGAAGGTCTTCCGTACGCTGGTCGACCGCGTCGCCGCCATCGGCTGGCATGTGGACATTTATCTCGAAGCCGGCACAGTCCGTGAGTTCGTGCCGATCCTGAAAGCGCTCCCGGTGACTTACGTGATCGATCACATGGGGACGATCAGCGCCGCCAAGGGCCTCGACGATCCCGAATTCAAGGCACTGCTCGATCTGCAGGCCAGCGACGATAAGTGCTGGATGAAAATTACAGGTCTCGAACGCGCCTCGGCTGGCGCAGCGCCATTCCATGACTCCGTGCTGTTCGCGAAGCAGTTGATCGACAATGCGCCGGACCGCGTGTTGTGGGGCACCGACTGGCCGCATCCGAATGTCAAGATCATGCCCAATGACGGCACGTTGGTGGATCTGATCCCGCTTTACGCGCCGGATCCTGCGGTTCAACGCAAACTGCTGGTGACCAACCCAGAGAAGCTGTTCAAGTTCGCGCCGGTGACGTAACTGCCGCGGCCCATCTGGCGCCGAGATCTGCAGCCCTCGTGGTGAGGACGCGCCCTTTGCACTCGTCTCGAACCATGGGCTTGTTGACACCAACCTTACCGCCGTCCTTCGAAACGTCGCGCAAGAACGCGGTTCCTCAGGATGAGGCCGTCGTTTGATCGGCGAGTTGGATCCCTAGAGCAGCCCCAGCACCACATCTGCCGGCCGGCACAATCGCGTGCCCTTCGGCGTCTCGACGATGGGTCGGTTCATCAGGATCGGATGCGCGATGATCGCGTCGATCAGGGCGTCATCGCCGAGCGCGGGATCAGCAAGCCCAAGCTCGCCATAGACACCTTCCTTCTCGCGCAGCAGTTCACGAGCGCCGCCTATGGCATTCGCTAACACTTGGAGCCGATCACGATCCAGCGGTGTCTTGAGATAGTCGATTACCACCGGCTCAATCCCACTCTGCCGGATCATCGCGAGCGTATTGCGCGATGTCCCGCAGGAGGGATTGTGGAAGATGGTGACCGCCATAACGCGCGAGGTTACTCGATCACCCGGCCGAACTTGTTCGACTTCGGCAGGCCGGTCGCGAGACGGCCAGCGTCCGCACGGTTGCCGCGCCAGTCGGCTAGTTCCTTCCAGGTCAGACGATGCTCGCGGTCGGACGAATCCTTCCAGGTCAGGCCTTCCTTGGCCACGAAAGTGGCGACGTCCGACAGGCCTGCGCTGGTGTATTTCTGGAGCCGCACGCCGCGGCCACGCGCCATTTCTGGCACCTGCTCGAGCGGGAAGATCACCATCTTGTGGTTGGTGCCGATGACCGCGACCTGATCGCTGCCTTCGCCGACCACCGTCAGCACGCGCGCCTCGTTGGGCATCTCGACATTCAGCACCTGCTTGCCCTTGCGGGTGGTGCCGACGCAGTCATCCTCATTGACGAGGAAGCCCTGCCCGTCGTGGCTGGCGATCAGGAACTTGCGGCCGCCCTTATGCACGAACATCGAGACGATGGCGGCGTCGCCTTCCATGTCGATGAACAGGCGGATCGGCTCGCCATGGCCGCGACCGCCCGGCAGCTTCGACACGTCGAGCGAATAGAACCGGCCATTGGTGGCCAGCAGCATCAGCTTCGACGTGGTCTCGGCGAAGAACGCCTTGTCGAGCTTGTCGTCGGTCTTGAAGGTCAGGTTTGAGAGATCTGCGACCTGGCCCTTCAGCGTGCGGACCCAGCCCTTCTCGGAAATCACGACCGTGACGGGCTCGCGCTCGACCAGTGACTCTTCGAGGGCAGCGAGATCGTGCTCCGGCGCGTCGGCAAACACCGTGCGGCGCTTGCCGAGCGGCGTCTTCGGCCCGAAGATGTCGCGCACCTTGCGGACCTGCTCGCCGACCTTGGCCCACTGCTCGGTCTCGGACTTCAGGATCGCGTTGATGCCCTTGAGCTCTGCGCGGAGTTCCTTGTCTTCCTTCTTGATCTCGAACTCTTCGAGCTTGCGCAGGCTGCGCAGCCGCATGTTCAGGATCGACTCGGCCTGCAATTCGGTCAGGCTGAACGCCTTCATCAAAGCCGGTTTCGGCTCATCCTCGGTGCGGATGATCCTGATCACCTCATCGATGTTGAGATAGGCGATCAGGTAACCGCCGAGCACTTCCAGCCGATGCTCGATCTGGTTCTTGCGGAAGTTGGAGCGGCGCAGCAGCACGTCGCGCAGATGGTCGAGCCATTCGCGCAGGCATTCGGCAAGGCCGAGCACCTTGGGGATGCGCCCCTTCACCAGCACGTTGAGATTCAGCGGAATCTTGCTTTCGAGCTCGGTGAGCTTGAACAGCGACTCCATCACCAGACCGGCATCGACATTGCGTGTCTTCGGTTCGATGACGACGCGGATGTCCTCGGCAGACTCGTCGCGGATATCGCCGATCAGCGGCAGCTTCTTGTCGTTGAGCAGCTCGGCGATCTTCTCGATCAACCGCGACTTCTGCACCAACCATGGAATCTCGGTGACCACGACATTCCAGGCGCCACGGACGCCCTCTTCCACATGCCACTTGGCGCGGGTGCGGAACGAGCCGCGCCCGGTCATATAGGCCTCGGCGATGCTTTCCTTGGAATCGACGATGATGCCGCCGGTCGGGAAATCCGGTCCTTTCACCCAGCGCATCAGCGATTTCGATTTGGCGTCGGGCTTGTCGATCAGATGCAGCGCGGCGTCGCAGAGTTCGGCGACGTTGTGCGGCGGGATCGAGGTGGCCATGCCGACCGCGATGCCCTGCGCGCCATTGGCCAACAGGTTCGGGAAACCGCCCGGCAGCACTGCGGGCTCTTTGGTCTGGCCGTCATAATTCGGGCGCAGCTCGACCGCGTCCTCGTCGATCCCTTCGAGCAGCAACCGCGCCACATCGGTCATGCGGGCTTCGGTGTAACGATAGGCCGCAGCACTATCGCCGTCGATATTGCCGAAATTGCCCTGGCCGTCGACCAGCGGATAGCGTGACGAGAAATCCTGCGCGAGGCGCACCAGCGCGTCATAGATCGACTGGTCACCATGCGGATGGAACGAGCCCATCACGTCGCCGACGATCTTGGCGGACTTCTTGAACGGCGTGCCCGGATCGAGCCGCAGCAGGCGCATGCCATAGAGGATGCGGCGGTGAACCGGCTTCAAACCGTCCCGCGCATCCGGCAGCGCCCGGTGCATGATCGTGGACAGCGCGTAAGCAAGATAGCGCTCCTCGAGCGCGTCCCGCAGCTGCACTTCGTGAATTTCAGCCGGCTCCGGCGGAATCAGTCTTTTTCCCATGGCGAGGGGTTAGCGCCTCCCAGCGAATCGGGCAAGAAATGAATCTTGCGCCACCGATCAAGTTCCATCGATATCGGGGCGTCCTCCCGTAAATAGGGGCCGCCCACGTCGCTCCTACAACCATCAGGCGTCTGATAGATGGCGGTTCCAGGCTCAGCCTGGACGCCATCTTCCCGCGGCTATTTGGATTTCTGGATGGAGGTCACGACGATCTGACCATCGACGCGACCGGCATCGAACTTCACCTTGTCGCCCACCTTGACCGATTTCAGCATCGCCCGGTCCTTGACGCGAAACACCATGGTCATGCCCTCGTCCATATCGAGGCTCTTGATTGGACCGTGCTTCAGCGTGATCTTGCCCGCTGCTTCATCGATTTTCTTCACTTCCCCGCGCGCGGCAGCATCCTGCGCGGCCGCCACGACGCCGAACATTGAGAGCGCGACAAAGGCTACGAGCGCCACAAATCCATTGGTCTTCATCATGCATTCCTTTGCTTGAGATTGAGCTGTTTGCATCGAGCTATTTCACGATGACTTTGCCAGTCATGCCCAATTCACGATGCGTCGGGATCAGGCACGAATATTCGAACGTTCCTGCCTTCGAGAACTTCCACAGGATTTCCCCGGACTTCTTGGCCGCAAGACGCAAGCCGTTGGGCTCGTCATGCTCCATATCGGGGTTTTTCTTCATCGCTTCGCCGTGCTTCAGATTCTCTGCCGTGGTCGCCAGCAGGAATTCATGTGCTTCAGTCCCCGCGTTACGGATCACGAAGCGAATCTGCTCGCCGCGCTTGACCTCAATGACCGCAGGCGAATAATCCATCTCATTCATGCTGACGACGATCTCGCGCGCCGGCTTCTTGGGATCGCCCGGTTCGCCTGCCGAATATCCTCCGTGCTTGTCGTGGGCCACAGCAGCGGCCGAGTAAGCCATCGCGGCCAGCATGAGGCTGCCGCCAATGTATTTCCGGGTCTTGTTCATTTCAGTTTCCATGTTGCTTGTTGTCTGTGATGACGATGTGTAGTTCAGTCCCTTACATTCCCTTCATTTTCATGCCCTTCTTCATGTCCATCGGCTTCGTTCCCTGACCTTTGATGGGCTTGTCCTTCACGCCCGTCTGTCGTGGAGCTTCGCTCTGCGGCGCCTCTATCTCATAGGCCACCGTGCCCTTCGGGAAATCGTAACGACCGGGATCGCGGTAATCGTCGCGCGCGAGCCCTTCCCGCACCTTCATGATGCTGAACATGCCGCCCATCTCGATCGGCCCGAACTGTCCTGAGCCCGTCATCATCGGCAGCGTGTTGTCCGGCGCCGGCATCTCCATCTCGCCCATGGCGCCGCCGGTGGATCCCATCACCATCGCATCCGGTGCGAGCTTGCCGACAGCCTTCGCCAGATCCTTTTTGGAGACGCCGATCAGGTTTCTGACGTCGTGCCCCATCGCATTCATGGTGTGATGCGACTTGTGGCAGTGGAACGCCCAATCGCCGGGATTGTCGGCGACGAAATCGAATGCGCGGATCGCGCCCACCGGCACGTCAGTGGTGACTTCCGGCCATTGCGCGCTGTCAGGCACCCATCCGCCATCCGTGCAACTGACCGCAAACTTGTGGCCGTGCAGATGGATCGGATGATTGGTCATCGTGAGATTGCCGACCCGTATCCGCACGTGATCGCCAAGACGAACCGGCAACGGATCGATGCCGGGAAAGACGCGGCTGTTCCACGCCCACATATTGAAGTCGGTCATCTCGTTGACCTTCGGCAGATAGGTGCCGGGATCGATGAGATAGCTGCTCATGATGAAGACGAAATCGCGATCGACGGGCCGGAAGCTGTTGTCGCGGGGATGCACGACCATCATCCCCATCATACCCATCGCCATCTGGACCATCTCGTCCGAATGCGGGTGATACATGAACGTACCACTGTGCTTCATCTCGAATTCGTAGACGAAGGTCTTGCCGGGCTTGATATGCGGCTGGCTCAGACCGCCGACGCCGTCCATGCCACTCGGCAGGATCACGCCGTGCCAATGCACGGTGGTGTGCTCCGGCAGTTTGTTGGTAACGAAGATGCGAACCTTGTCGCCTTCGACAGTTTCGATCGTCGGCCCCGGCGACTGCCCGTTGTAGCCCCAGAGATAGGCTTTCATCCCGTCCGCAAATTCGCGCTCGACGGGCTCGGCGACGAGATGGAATTCCTTCCAGTCGCCATTCATACGCCACGGCAATGTCCAGCCGTTGAGCGTAACCACCGGATTGTAGTCGGGCCCGCTCGACGGATGCAGCGGTGGCTGCATTGTTACTTTGTCCATCGTGGGCGCTTCGGGAATATTCGCCGCCTGGACGCGGCCGGTGACCGCAGCAGCGCTAGCGAGCGCTGTGGCGGTGCCGAGAAAATTTCGTCGGGACAACATGGTTTTCTCCATTTCAGTGCCCTCCTCCACTGGACGCCTGCGCGGCCGTCGCGGATCTTGTTTCGGATGATGGTTCGCCGCGGCCACCACCATTGATCGCGCTTTGCAGTTCGGACTGCGCGAGCCAGAAATTGCGCTTGGCTTCAATGGCGGCGCGCAGCGCCGCGATGCGTTGGCGGGCCTCGGTCAGCAGCGCGAATACATCGACCTGCATGCTGCTGAAGCGCAGTTGCATCTCGTCCGAGATGATCTTGCGCAGCGGCAGTACCTCGCGCTGGTAGTGACCGGCGATATCGTAGGTCGAGCGATAGACCCTGAAGGCATCGCGCGCTTCCGAGCGGATATTCACGGCCTTCTCGGTCAACAGGTTGAAGGCCTGATTGTAGGTCTCTGCCGCCTGTCGAACGCGCACTTCACCACCGTCAAAGATCGGAATCTGAAATTGCACGTCGAAGCCGCGTTCGCGGAACGGCGCCCCCTCCGGATCGCGCGTCCTGCGGTCGATACCGGCGACGTCGAGCAACGTCACGAACCGGCTTGCTTCAGTGAGGTTCAGCGACTTGGCGAGAGCGGCGAGTTCAATGCGGGCGATCTGCAGGTCAATGCGGTGTGCAACGGCATCGACCTCGATGCGCGGCAACGACAGCGGCTGGCGCGGCAGCACTGGAAGCCTCTGCGGCAGCCTGATGCCGATGTCGGTGTCCCAGAGTCCGAGCAGACGGATCAAACGCTCGAGCGAACTCGTGGCCTCCTGGCGGAGCGTTGCGAGATCGGCGGTCGTCTCCGCGTAGAATACCTGCTCGCGGGCTTGATCGAGCTTGTTCAGCGACCCGGTCTCGCCCAGCTTCTGCGCGAGTTGCGCCGTGGCTTCCGCCGTCGACTTGGCGTCCGTCAGCAGGCCGACAAGTTCGTTGGCAGCGACGGCGCGGTAGTAGGCGCGCCGCACGTCAGCGGCGAGCCGCAACGTCTCTTCTGCGGCGCGCAATTGCGCCTTCTGGAATCGCCGACGGGCGATCTCGGAGCGGAACGGCAGTGTCGCCAGCGCGAGAATATCGCCGACGACCTGTCGCTCGATTTCCAGTGCTCCATTTCCGGAAATGCGCGAGATCGAGAATGTCGGATTGGGCGGCAGGCTGTCGCCGACGAGATCCGTTTCCGCGAGGGCCAATTCATTATACGCAGCTTGCAGGCCGCGATTGCTGAGCAGCGCGATCTGGACCGCGTTATCGACTGTCAACGATCGCCGCAGCAGGGCTTTGACGGTCGCATCGGCACGTTGTGCGTCATCGGGCGTCCGGATCGCAATCACGTCCTTGTTGATGGTTTCGCTTGCGACCCCCGCGACGACGCCCATACCGCGGTCCAGCGAGAACGACGCGCATCCCGCCAGCAGCAGCGTAGACAGCAGCGTGATGCCAGCGGCAGGCCTTGAGCTAAATGGGAGCACAAGCGGAAGCGACTTGTGATGCTTGTTGAACATCGCGTGCTCCTACCGGCCAGATTTCGGCACAGGAGCGACGCGGTCGTTCTGCTCGCGCCATGACGACGGGGCAACCGGCCGAAGGCTGCTGTAAGGAGCCACGATCGAGCGATAGCCGACGCCAGCGACCCTGGCGCCGGGATCTGCCGGATCGGCGCCAGCCAACGGCACGGTCGTTGGCATGCAACCACCGAGCGCCATACTGGCAGCGGTCGTCGCTGCAAGAATTCCTAATCTGATATCGAATAGCTTCCCGGCCACCGAACAAACGGCGGCGAGCTTCGCCCCAAGCTGCGCAAGCATGTTGTTTTCCTTACATGACGATGAATCACAGGTGCGCATGCCCTTAACGGGCGCGGCAACGCGTCGATACGATCAGGTCAGGAAATGGGAGGGCGGTAGAGCCGGACGGGCGCGCTGTCGGTGACCGCGCGGTGGCCCTCGGTGACACGAAGAACCTTCGGCATCGACGGGGTCACGACGTCAGCCAGCACTGCCGGCAGCGCGGAAATACACATCAGGCCGCAGCATGGACCGTTCGGTGAATGCGGGACCTTGTGCGAACCGGAAGCATCGTCGATCGCTGCCAATGCGTGGTCGCCATCAGCGTGTGCGGCTGATGAGTGTGCCGCTGATGCGTGCGCGACAGAATGATCGTGCGCGTGATCATCCCCATGCATGTGCGCCGACGTGCTGCTGTTCACATGAACCATGCCGGTCATATGACTTTCACCGGTCAGACACGGCGCGACCGGGTGCTGCCCCGGCAAGGCAAAGGAGATCGTCGGCGCCAGCACGCACAACAAATAGGTCAGGGCGACAAACCACCCTGCTCTCAGCCGCTGCACTCTGGTCAGACGAACCAGCATCTGGACGCGATATCTTCCTATCAACCAGTCAACGCGCGGAACATAGACGCGAATCCGGCATTCGCCAATGTCGAACTTGCCTCAGGACGATGAGATTCGCGCGAGCTGCCGCGTCACCGCGTTGATGAATCCTTCGCGGGCGTCGGAATGGCCCTGCCCGCGCGGTTCCAGCACATTGCGGAGCAGAAAGCGCCCGGTCAGGTCGAAGCCATCCTGCAGATCGCGGTCGGAGATGCTGTTCTGGCGATCTTCGCTTTCGCGCAGGAATGGCGGCAGCCGCATCAGCCGGTCGCGATACGGTTCGCCCGCGGTCCGGGACACGGCTCCGCCGGATCTCGGCGAGACATAGATCAGATCGGTCGTGACACCCGTAGCGGCGCAATTTTCCAGATCGAGGCCGAAGCCGAGTTCGGTGAGCATCGCCAGTTCGAACCGGATCATGTGGATGGCGGCTTCCCCGACATCGTCGAGATCATCGAGGATGCGCTCGAGCATCTCGTAGATGTCCTCATGCGGATCGCGCTCCGGCAGCAGCCGCGCCAGCGATGCGAGATGGGTGATGCCGTAGACCGCATGGGACGAGCCCAGCAGCGTCGCGGCGCGCATCAGCGTACCTTCCATCAGGTAATAGCCGAGCTGCTCGTCCAGTCGCGCCCGCCATATCGCCTGCACGCTATTGCCGGGCTGCAGCAGCGGTCGCATCTTTGACCCCGCACCACCACGCACCAGGCCGAGATGACGGCCATGGCTACGCGTCAGCAATTCGACGATGGCACTGGATTCGCCATGCCGCCGCACGCCCAAGATGATGCCCTCGTCCGTCCATTCCATGGGGGCAGTTTACAGGAATTCGGCGGCCGCCGCAGTAAATGCGATCAGGCCTTGAACCACGTTTTCGCGTCGCCGGTGAAGGCGCAATATAGTCCGAGGCCGGTCAGGATGCATGACACGATCTCGATCGCACTGTCGAACTGCAGTCCGTACAGGCCAAGCACCTGAAACAGCGACAATACTGAGAAGGCCAGCGACACCACCAGCACCCAGCGCGGCCAGCCTTTGCGGCGATAGGCGGCGAGCCAAACGAGCCAGACGAAGAACAACAGCATGCAGGCGGCGACCAGATTCGCCGCCATGATGGTGCTCTCGGACATCGTGAGGTCAGGCGTGCGGTCCTGGAACGCGATCGACAGCGCGTCGAGGATCAGCGACATGTAGAGCAGGACTTCGAAATAGAAGACGTTCTTCGGAAGGTTGGCGGGAGCGGTCATCTTGTCGGCTGCACTTCCATCATCGCTCCTCGATCACTCGTGAGGAAATTCGAGGCCCATTTCGCGATAACGATTGGGATCGTCGCCCCAGTTCTCGCGCACCTTCACGAACAGGAACAGATGCACGGGCGCACCCACGATCTCGGTCAGCTCCCTGCGCGAATCCGCACCGATCTGCTTGATCGTCGCGCCGCCCTTGCCGAGCACGATCTTGCGCTGGCTTTCGCGCTCGACGAAAATCGTCTGCTCGATGCGGACCGACTTGTCCTTGCGCTCGGTCCAGCTATCGGTCTCCACCGTCGATTGATACGGCAGTTCCTGATGCAGCTGACGGAAGATCTTTTCGCGGGTGATTTCCGCCGCGAGATGCCGCATCGGCGCATCCGACATCTGGTCTTCGGGATAGTGATACGGGCCGGCGGGAACGTCGGCTGCGAGCCTGCGGCGCAGGTCGTCGACGCCGTCACCGGTCATCGCCGAGATCATGAAGGTCTCCTCGAACTTCAGCCGCTCATTGGCCATCTGCGCCAGCTTCAGCAGCTTCTCCTTGGAGACGATGTCGACCTTGTTGATGACGAGGATCTTTGGGTGATTGACGCTCGCGAGCTGCGCGAAGATCGCGTCGGCTTCTTCGTTGATGCCCGCTTTCGCGTCGAGAAGGACGCAGACGACGTCGGCATCATGTGCGCCGCTCCACGCCGTCTTGACCATTGCGCGGTCGAGACGCCGTTTCGGCAGAAAGATGCCGGGCGTATCGACCAAAATGATCTGGGCGTGGTTCTCGATGACGATGCCGCGGATCAGCGCGCGCGTGGTCTGCACCTTGCGCGAGACGATGGTGACTTTGGAGCCGACCAGCGCATTGACCAGCGTCGACTTGCCGACATTGGGCGCGCCAATCAGCGCGACGAAACCGCAGCGGGTTTCAACGGGTGTCCCTTCGGACTCATGATCTGGTTCAGCATCGTTCACGACATTATCCTTCATTGCCGCCACTGCTGACGCCTTCACGTGCAATCATTGCCTGCGCCGCGGCCTTCTCGGCGGCGCGCTTGCTGCCGCCCTCGCCTTCGGCCGGTGCAAAACCCTTCACATCCACCTCGATCTTGAAATGCGGATCGTGGTGCGGACCGGAGCGTTCGACCTCCCGATAGGCCGGTGTCGGCAGGCCGCGGCCCTGGGCCCATTCCTGCAGCACCGTCTTCGGATCGCGCAGCGGACGCACCGGCTTGCGCATACGCTCGGTCCAATTGCGCTGCACGAAACTTTCAGCAGCCGGATAGCCACCATCGAGGAAGATCGCGCCGATCACAGCTTCGCAGATATCGCCGAGGACCGACTTGCGCAACCGCTGACCGGCGCCGGCGCCGACCGTGCCGAGCTTGATACCCTCGAGGAGACCCAACAGCCGCGCGACGTCGGCGCATGCTTCCTTGCGGACGAGGTCGGCGAGCCGCTTCGACAACTCGCCTTCATCCGCATTCGGGAAAGCGCGAAACAACATGTCGGAGACCACGAGGCCAAGCACATGATCGCCAAGAAACTCGAGACGCTGGTAGCTCTCGGTCCGGCTGCGCTGCGACTTCAGGGCCGACACATGGGTGAAGGCCGTCGCCAGCAGCAGCGGGTCCTTGAAGCTGTGACCGATCCGCGTTTCGATCTCGGCCGCGGCCGCCTTGGCTGCCGCGCGCGACTTCTTCTTGCGGGCAGCCGCCGTCTCCGGCGTAGCCTCGGTGGTCGGGCTCAATTCGTCGGTTTTCGGCGTGGTATCGATGGGATTGTTGGAGTCGTCGGTCATCGCACGATAGAAAAAATTCGATTCCAGCGCACGGCGGTCGGCCAGCGCCAGATCTGCCAAGCATGTTCGCCTTCGGCGATCGAGAAGAAGATCATCTGCGCGCGGCCGACGAGATTCTCGAACGGCACATAGCCGACGGCCGACAGCACGCGGCTGTCCGTGGAATTGTCGCGGTTGTCGCCCATCATGAAGAAGTTACCGGGCGGCACGGTGTAGACATTGGTGTTGTCGTAGAAGCCGTTGTCGACGCAATCGAGCGTCTCGTAGGTGACGCCGTTCGGCAGCGTTTCCTTCCAGCGTTTCACCCGCGCCGTGGCATCGGAGCCGCACGGATCTTCGCCGACGAAGTCGCTCATGCGCTCGCGTTGCACCGGCTTCTCGTTGATGTAGAGCAGCCCCTCTTTCATCTGGACGCGGTCGCCGGGCAGCCCGATCACGCGCTTGATGTAATCGGTGGAGTCGTCCTTCGGCAGGCGGAACACCACGACGTCACCGCGCGACGGCTCGGAGCCGAAGACGCGGCCGGAGAAGATGTTCGGCGACAGCGGGATCGAAAAGTGGCTGTAGCCATAGGAATATTTCGAGACGAACAGGTAATCGCCGACCAGAAGCGTGGCCTTCATGGAGCCCGACGGGATGTTGAAGGGCTGGAACAGGAAGGTCCGGATCACCAGCGCGATCAGCAATGCGTTGATGACAACACGGATGGTCTCGCCGACGCCGCTTTCAGTCTTGGTCCCGGATGTCACGCTCATTGCTTTCCCGATTCCCGCAGCGTCGCCGCGCGGCTGATAGCGCATTTTAGGGCAAAGCGGCGGCGCGCCTCGCACGAAAAATGCATTAGATTCATATAATTACGGCAAAGTCCTGCAAATGCCATGAGCGGCGTCGGCGAGAATTGGCGTCGGTTCGCTATCCTGGCAGGTTTAAACGGTTGTTGGTAACGGTGCAATGAACCGCCCCGAAAAGCCGCTATTTCCCGCCAGTTTGACGTGCCGGCTTGTGATCGCACCGCTTCAGGTGCGGCTCCCGGCCAGCCCTCAGGGCTTGGGCGACGGGACGGCCGAAATTATGACGAAAGCCTGCGCCAGGGGCCAATCGTCCGTGATCGACAGATCGATCTGGGCATCATGCCCCGGCGGTATCAGGGCCTGCAGCCGGACCAGCGCACCGCCGGTGAGCTTCATGGAGGGTTTGCCACCCGGCAGGTTGACGACGCCCATATCCCGCCACCAGACCCCCTGACGGATGCCGGTGCCCAGCGCCTTGGACATGGCCTCCTTGGCGGCGAAACGCTTGGCATAGGTCGCCACCACCATCCTCTCGCTCTTGGCACGGCGCTGCGCCCGCGCCCGCTCGGCCTCGGTGAAGATGCGATCGAGAAAGCGGTCGCCATGGCGTTCGATCACCTTGGCAACGCGCGTAATGTCGATCAGATCGGAACCGATGCCGATGATCATGACGCGCTCTTGGACTGCATCCGCCCGCGATCCATCGCCGCGCGCATCAGACGCACCGTATCGGACAGACCGATAAACAGCGCCTCGCCAATCATATAGTAGCCGATGTTCAGTTCCATGATTTCGGGCAGCGCCGAGATCGTCTCGGCGGTTGCATAGTCGAGGCCATGGCCGGCATGCACTTCCAGGCCTGCGGATTTCGCCAGCCTGGCGCCTGCGGCAATGCGCTGCCATTCGCTGGCCGCCTTCGTGGTATCGCCGTCGGTAATGGCATCGCACCAGGCGCCCGTGTGGAGCTCGATCACAGGGGCCCTCAATTTGGCGGCCATTTCGATCTGTTTGGGATCAGCGGCTATGAACAGTGACACCCGTATGCCGGCTTCAGTGAAGCGCGCGATCGACGGCTCCAGCGATTCACGCTGGCCGACCACGTCGAGGCCGCCCTCGGTGGTCAATTCTTCGCGCCGCTCCGGCACGAGACAGACAGCATGAGGCTTCACCGCCAGCGCGATCCGCACCATGTCCGGCGTCGCCGCCATTTCGAAATTCAGCGGCTTAGAGATCTCCGCCTTCAGTCGCTCCATATCGGCATCGCGGATATGGCGACGATCCTCCCGCAGATGTGCGGTGATGCCGTCGGCCCCCGCCGAAATGGCTTCCAGCGCAGCGCGGACAGGATCCGGGTGCTTGCCGCCCCGCGCGTTGCGCAAGGTCGCGACGTGGTCGATGTTGACGCCGAGGCGCAGCGAAGATGAGGACATGACGGAATTCCAGAAAACCTTAAGGGAAGACGCTACCCATTGACCCGTTCGACCTTGGCGACAACGGCCTTGGCGCGCAACTGATTGATGATCGCGCTGAGATGCTTGAGGTCGTAGACACCAAGATCGATGGTCTGTTCGGTGAAGTCGGGCGAGCGGCGATGCATGCTGATATTGTCGATATTGCCGTCATGGTCGGCGATGACCTGAGCGATCTGCGCTAGGCTGCCGGGCTCGTTGACATTCTGCAGGAACAACCGTGCCGGGAAACGCTGCGGCGAGGATTCATCGATATCCCAGCGCACATCGACCCAACGCTCCGGCTCTTCCTCGAAGTCTTTCAGTGCCGGTGACTGGATCGGATAGATCGTGATGCCCTCGCCCGGCGTGACGATGCCGACGATGCGGTCGCCCGGCACGGCGCCACCGTTCGGAGCAAATTTCACCGGCAGATCGGAATTGACGCCGCCGATCGAGATGATCGAGGTGAAGCGCGCCGCGCCATCGGGCGTTCTGACCTTGTCCGCCGTGGACTTCTTGTTGTTGGCCGAAAAGCGGCCGATGCGCTCTTCCTTGTAATCGGGATACATCGCGCGCGCGACGTCCGCGGCGCGCAGCTCACCGCGGCCAACCGAGGCCATCACATCGTCGATAGACGTGCGCGCCAGACGCGGCAGCGCGCCCTTCAACTGGTCGTCCGAATATTCCATCTTGGCGCGCACGAACAGGCGCTCGACGATGCGGCGGCCAAGGCTGGCATATTGATCGCGCACGGCCGTTCGCGTCGCGCGGCGGATCGCAGCGCGCGCCTTGCCGGTGACTGCTAGGCCCTCCCAGGCGGATGGCGGCGCCTGCTGTGCGGCCGAGGTCAGCACTTCGACCTCATCGCCATTCTGCAGTTCGGATGACAGCGGCGCGAATTTGCCGTTGATCTTGCAACCCACCGCACTGTTGCCGACGTCGGTATGCACGGCATAGGCGAAGTCGACCACATTGGCATTGCGCGGCAGCGCGATCAGCTTGCCCTTCGGGGTGAAGCAGAACACCTGATCGTGGAACAGTTCGAGCTTGGTATGCTCCAGGAATTCTTCCGGATTGGTACTCTCCGAGAGAATGCCAATGGTGTGGCGCAGCCATGAAAACGCATTCGACTCGCGCTTGAGCATTTCGGTCGGCGACCCGATGCCATCCTTGTAGAACGCATGCGCGGCGATGCCGTATTCGGCGATGCTGTTCATGTCTTCTGTGCGGATCTGCAATTCGACGCGCTGGTTGCCGGGGCCGATCACCGTGGTGTGGATCGAGCGATAGTCGTTCTGCTTCGGCGTCGAGATGTAGTCCTTGAAGCGGCCCGGCACGACGGGCCAGGTCGTGTGCACGACCCCGAGTGCGCGGTAGCACGCCTCCATGTCCTGCAGCACCACGCGGAAACCGTAGATGTCCGACAGTTGCTCGAAGCCCACCGACTTGCGCTTCATCTTGGTCCAGATCGAAAACGGCTTCTTGCGTCGGCCGGTGACCCGCGCCGTGATGCCGTTCTTCTCCAGCTTCGTGGAGAGATGACTCTCGATCATGTCGATGAGGTTGCGATTGCGTTCGGTCAGCGAGTCCAGGCGCTGCATCACCACCAGATAGGCGTCGGGATCGAGCACCTTGAACGACAGTTCCTCAAGCTCCTCGCGCATCGCCTGCATACCCATACGGCCGGCGAGCGGCGCATAGATGTCGAGGGTCTCCTCGGCGATGCGGCGGCGCGAGGCCGGCGGCATGAACTCCATCGTCCGCATATTGTGCAGACGGTCGGCGAGCTTGATCAGCAGGACCCGGACGTCGTCGGCGATCGCCAGCAGCAGCTTGCGCAGGTTCTCGGCCTGTTTGGCTTCGCGCGACACCAGTTCGAGCCGCTTCAGCTTGGTCAGGCCCTCGACCAGCGCGCCGATTTCGGCGCCGAACAGCTTGTCGATTTCGGTACGGGTGGCCTCGGTGTCCTCGATCGTGTCGTGCAGCAGCGCCGCCACGATGGTGGCGTCATCGAGCTTCAGGTCGGTGAGGATCGCCGCCACTTCCAGCGGATGGGAGAAATACGGGTCGCCCGAGGCCCGCGTCTGCTCGCCATGGGCGACCATGGCATAGACATAGGCGCGGTTGAGCAGGTCCTCGTCGGTGTTCGGATTATAGGCCCGGACGCGGTCTACCAGATCGTATTGCCGCATCATCCGGACACGGGACGTCCGCGGCACCTTGGCCGGAGTTGGCGTCTCTGCGGACAGTGCTTCAGGCGAAACTGGCGAGACCGCGGCGACCGTGTCGTTCGCAGCCTGCATCTGCCGTTTATTACGGCGCGAAGTCGCCATCCTAGCCTCGTTCGATCCGGTCAGCAGCGACCTGGATTCTTCGCTTTAAGTTTGCCCCGAAACGTACTGCAAAAGCAAAGGCCCGGATGCATGTCCGGGCCTTTGTGATGACTGATAATCAAAACGGTTAAGCAAAAAACCGTGTGTGTCGCTTTACTCGTCTTCTTCGGGCTGCTCTTCCGGCGGAGCGAGGCCTTCGAGACCCTTGAGGAGCTCTTCTTCGGTCATGCGCTCGACGGCCACTTCGGTATCGTCGGCATCGACGCTGGCGCCGGCGGAACCGATCAGCGGAATCGTATCCGGCTCCGGCTCGTCGACTTCCACGAACTTCTGCAGCGAATGGACCAGCTCCTCACGGAGATCTTCCGGGGAAATGGTCTGATCAGCGATTTCGCGCAGCGAAACAACGGGATTCTTGTCGTTGTCGCGATCAATCGTAAGTTGTGAACCGGACGAGATCATTCGTGCCCGGTGTGCTGCCAGCAACACCAGGTCGAACCGGTTGTCGACCTTATCGATGCAATCTTCGACGGTTACGCGCGCCATAAAATGTCGCTCCGTTTGTTGTGGGACCGAATATGATGATTAAGTCCCGTAGGTATAGGGGCTTTGCGGCATTCGCAAGGACCAATTTGGAATTGCGTCCTTCTTGGCTTGGTTTTCTGCCGCACTATGGTACCCTCAAAAAGACCGCAGAAGCGGTGGCACCATCTGGCCAGAAGCGGATATCTCGACACCAAAAGGCTTCATTGCAAGGGAAGATGGATCGGCATATTCGGGCAGTTCCAGACCAGCTGATTGCGTGGCGTCAATAAAGCCGATCCGACGAAGAGCGGACGACAAATGTGATTCAAATGCGCAACGACGAAGTCGCGCCAAAAACGCTAACAACAACAAACCACATGAGAAAACTTGATGTCCCTCACATCTAACAAGATCGCACTCTTCATCGACGGCGCCAACCTGTACGCCACCGCCAAGACCCTCGGCTTCGACATCGACTACAAGCGCCTCCTCAAGGAATTTCAGAGCCGCGGAACCCTCGTCCGGGCCTTCTATTACACCGCCATTATCGAGGATCAGGAATACTCGTCGATTCGCCCGCTGATCGACTGGCTCGATTACAACGGGTATACGGTGGTAACCAAGGCCACCAAGGAATTCATCGATGCGTCCGGCCGACGCAAGGTGAAGGGCAATATGGACATCGAGCTCGCCGTCGATGCCATGGAACTGGCCGAACATGTCGACCAGATCGTGCTGTTCTCGGGCGACGGCGACTTCCGCTCCCTGGTCGAAGCCGTGCAGCGTCGCGGCGTCCGCGTCACCGTCGTCTCCACCATCTCGAGCCAGCCGCCGATGATCGCCGACGAGTTGCGCCGCCAGGCAGACGTGTTTACCGATCTCATGGAACTGCAGAGCAAGCTCGGCCGCGATCCGGCAGAGCGCCCTGCTCCGCGCGAGCCGCGTCATCAGACGCCGCAATTCCTGCAGCGCGCGACCACCATGGCGCCACGAGGCGATGAAGATTTCGAAGACTAAGACGCAACTCAGCAGACAACAGCCGGCGGTGGTCGCATCCGCGATTTCCGCTGGCACTTCCATCGATCCGGGGCGCGACTGCCCGCTCTGCCCACGTCTCGTCGGGTACCGGATGGAGGTGCGCGAGCGTGATCCGAGCGGCTATAACGGACCCGTGCCATCCTTCGGCACCTCCAATGCTGCACTGCTGATCGTAGGCCTCGCCCCCGGCGTGCAGGGCGCCAACCGCACCGGGCGTCCCTTCACCGGCGACTACGCCGGCGATCTGCTCTACGAGACGTTGCTGGATTTCGGCTTTGCCTCCGGCACCTATGAAGCACGCCCCGATGACGGGCTCATGCTGCAGGATTGCCGGATCACCAATGCCGTGCGCTGCGTGCCACCCCAGAACAAGCCCCTGCCCGTCGAGATCACCACCTGCCGGCCGTTTCTGATTGCCACGATGGACACCATGCCGCGATTGCGCGCCATCGTGCTGCTGGGCCGCGTCGCCCACGACACGATGCTGAGGACGCTCGGCATTCGCGCCGTGACAGCGCCCTTTGCGCACGGCGCCGTCCACGACGTCGGCCGCTTCAAGCTCTACGACAGCTACCACTGCTCGCGCTACAACACGAACACGCGCGTGCTGACGCCAGAGATGTTCCGGGCGGTGTTTGCGAAGGTAAAGGCGGATTTAGCGTAGGCCTAAACCGGGTTCGCCTTCAGCCACTCCAACACATCGCCCGCATTCCGGTCCGGTGGAAACACCGGATAGAACACATGGGTGATCTTGCCGTCATCGATGATCATGGCCATGCGCTTGATCAACGTGAGATCGGCAACCTCCATGGTCGGCAGGCTGAGTGCGTCGCTCAGCTCAAGTTGCTTGTCGGACAACACCGGAAACGGCAGATGCAGCCGCCCGGCCATTTCGGTCTGATATTCGTTGCTCTGCGTCGACAGGCCAAACACATGCTTGGCGCCAGCGGCCTTCAGCTCCGCGAACAGATCCCGGAACGAACAGGTTTGCGGCGTGCAGCCACGCGCGCCGGGGATCATGTCCCAGTCATCGACCAGACCGATTTTACCGGGCTCGCCGGTGCGGGGATAGCCAAACACCACGGTGCGGCCGGCGAGTTCGGAGAGCGTCACCGCGGTATCATTGGTAGCGCGCAGGCTGACCGGCGGGATCGTCATGCCGGCCAGATGATTGGCGGCACCGTCGTCTTCCGGTGCCGGAATCTTGCTCCAGTCGACTTCGAGCAGGTTGCCTTGCGTCATCTCATCCTCTTGTTTGAAAGAATGGGCGACGCCCAGCCTTATCCCCGCGCGCGCAACAGACGGCCCTTCTCGCGGCCCCAGTCACGGTCCTTCTCGCTCGCACGCTTGTCGTGGAGCTGCTTGCCCTTGGCCAGCGCGAGCTGCAGCTTAACCCGGCCGCGTTCGTTGAAGTACATCTTCAACGGCACAAGGGTCATGCCCTGGCGTTCTACCGCGCCCATCAGTTTGTTGATCTGCTTGCGATGCAGCAGCAGCTTGCGCGGCCGCTTCGGCTCGTGGTTGAAGCGGTTGGCCTGCAGATATTCAGGGATGTTGCAGTTGATCAGCCAGATCTCACCGTCCTTCGGATCGGCGTAGGATTCCGCAATGGTGCTCTTGCCGTTACGGATCGACTTCACCTCGGTCCCGGTCAAGGCGATGCCCGCCTCGACCGTATCCTCGACGGCATAGTTGAACCGCGCCTTGCGGTTCTCGGCGATCACCTTGATCGGGCGTTCGTTCTTTTCGGCCATCGTTCAATACTTTCAGCGTGCTGACCGAATATAGGTGCCGCGAATGCCCGACCCAAGCCTTGGGCTCAGGCCTTCTTGAGCAGGTCGCGGATCTCGGTCAGCAGTTCTTCTTCACGGGTCGGCTTCGGCGGTTCAACCGGCTTGGCGGCATCGTTGCGTTTAAGCTGGTTCATGAAGCGGATCACCAAAAACAGGACAAAGGCGACAATGATGAAGTTCAGCGTCAGGGTCAGGAAGCTGCCCCAGGCCAGCACGGCGCCCTGCTTCTTGGCGTCGGCCAGATTGGTTGCCGTAACCGATTTCGAGAGACCCGTGAAGTAATTCGAGAAATCGAGACCGCCGGTGATCGCTCCGATGATCGGCATGATGACGTCAGCCACCATCGACGAGACAATCGCACCGAACGCGGCGCCGATAATCACGCCGACGGCAAGATCGACCACATTGCCCTTCATCGCGAAATCGCGAAATTCCTTCAGCATCTGCAATTCCTTTTTGTTTTCAACGAACGACGCGTACGCACTTACAAATAAGGAGAGATGACGCAGCCAAAGTCACTCAACATCTGATTGATGCAGATGCCTAGTTGATGAGGCCCGCGAAGACCATGGCGTCGCGGATCACCTTGCCGGTCGGCGGCGTCACCGTCATCAGCGGCAGACGTACCTCTTCCTTGATACGGCCCAGCAAAGCGAGGCCGTGCTTGGCGCCGGCGAGGCCCGGCTCCTTGAAGATCGTGTCATGCAGCGGCGTGAGGCGATCCTGGATCTTCAGCGCCCCGGCATAGTCGCCCTTGAGCACCAGCGACATCAGATCGGCACACAGCTTCGGCGCAACATTCGCCGTCACCGAAATGCAACCATGGCCGCCAGCCGCCATATAGGCCAGCGCAGTCATGTCTTCGCCGGACATCTGGATGAAATCCGGTCCCATCGCGTGACGCTGCTTGGACACGCGCGCGAGATCGGCAGTGGCATCCTTCACGCCGGCGATGTTCTTCAGCTCATACAGGCGCGCCATGGTGTCCACGGACATATCGACCACCGACCGTGGCGGAATATTGTAGATGATGATCGGAATGCCGATCGCGTCGTTCACCGCCTTGAAGTGTTGATACATGCCCTCTTGCGTGGGCTTGTTGTAGTACGGCGTCACCACCAGCACCGCATCCGCGCCGGCCTTCTCGGCGTGCTTTGCCAGTGCCACCGCTTCCTTGGTGGAGTTGGACCCGGCGCCAGCGATCACCGGCACGCGGCCCTTGGCTTCGTCGATGCACCATTCGACGACCTTGTAGTGCTCTTCGTGGCTCAGCGTCGGGCTCTCGCCCGTGGTGCCGACCGGAACGAGACCGTTGCTGCCCTCGGCGATCTGCCAGCTGACGAGCGAACGGAAGGCCGCCTCGTCCAGCCCGCCATCTTTGAACGGCGTGACCAGCGCGGTGTAAGACCCCCGGAAATTCGTCTTGGTGGCTGCCATGGTCTGCTCCGAACGCGATGCGGCTTTAGCCGTCTGCTTGAACCGATTGATTGAACAGCAAGTCTTATCGAGTCTGCGGCTGCGGCGAAAGACCGCCCGAAGCGGTTTCAGCGCGGTTTACCGGCTGTTTGGCCGTGATTTCGCCGCCGTGGCCGGGCAGAGAGGAGCAAGCGGTTACAGAAATTGACGATTTGGTCACCGTTTCAATCAAATACATCATGGGAATGCGTGCGATTGTCTGATTCGCCGCGAGGGAACGCCGTGAAGCACCTGCTCCTCTCCACGACTGCGCGGCGGACGGCCTTGGGCTCCGGTCTGGCGCTGGCGGTCGGGGTATCGGTGCTGGCCGTCGAGGCCTGGGCGGCCACCAAGGTTCCATTGCCGAAGGCGCGCCCCATTGCACGCAGCGCCGCACAGGCCCCCACGGCCGTAGCCGCGCCGGCGAAGCCGCTCGCGCCAGATGCCGCGAGCCCGGCTCCCGTAATCCAGCCCGCCACACGCCAGCATGCGGCGATTCCCCCTGCTGCCAAGAAGCCGGTCGCCCGCGCCGCCGTCGCGGCAACAACATCCACGCCACAGGCGGATGCCGAAACGCTCGAAAACGTCATCGAGCTGATCCGCAAGCGCAAGGGTTCGGAAGCCGCACAGGTCGTGCAAACGATTGGCGATCCAGTGGCGCGCAAGCTCGGCGAATGGATCTATCTGCGCAGCGATGACAACGGCGCTTCGGTCGAGCGCTACCGCGCTTTCGTCGCCGCCAATCCGAGCTGGCCGTCGCAGACTTTCCTGCGACGCCGCATCGAAGCGGCGCTGTGGGACGACAAGCGCGACGACTCCGCGATCCAGTCTTATTTCGAGAGCGAGAAGCCGATTTCCGCCAAGGGCAAGTTCGCGCTCGCCAAGTCGCTGCTGGCGCGCGGCGACCGTGCCGGCGCGGAGCGGCTGATCCGTGATGCGTGGCGCAGCGATCCGATATCGGGCGATACCGAAAGCATGGCCATCGACATGTTCGGTGCGCTGATTACGCCCGGCGATCACAAGGCCCGCATGGACATGCTGCTCTATGGCAGCGATTCAGATGCCGCCCTACGCTCTGCCAAGCGCCTCGGCGGCGCGCAGATGGCGCTGGCCCGGGCGCGCATCGGCGTCACCAAGAAGGCATCGAACGCCAACGCATTGCTCGCTGCCGTGCCGTCCGAGCTGCATAGCGATCCCGGCTATATCTTCAGCCGCATCCAGCAGCTGCGCCGCGAAGAGAAATTTGGCGAAGCAGCGCGCCTGATGATCGCAGCGCCACACGAACCGCAGCGCCTGCACAATCTCGATGAATGGTGGATCGAGCGACGTCTCACGGCGCGCAAGTTACTCGACGTCGGCGAACATCGCTCGGCCTATCTCGTGGCACGCGATGCTGCCCTGCCCGCGCGCGATATCTACAAGACCGAGCAGGAATTCACCGCCGGCTGGATTGCGCTCCGCTTCCTGAAAGATCCCGCAACCGCCGCTCAGCACTTCGCACGGATCGGCGTCGGCAGCGTCAATCCGACAGCTCTCGCCCGCGCCGGTTACTGGCAGGGCCGCGCTGCGGAAGCCGCGGGCCGCAGCCAGGAAGCGCGGGCCGCCTATACGCGCGCGGCAGAGCAATCCACCAGCTATTACGGCCAGCTCGCGCGCGCGAAGCTTGGCCTGCAGCAGCTCGACATCAGCGGTGCATTGACCGCCCGCGCACGTGGGCTCGATCGACTGGAAATCGTGCGCGCGGTGCAACTGCTCTACGCCATGGACGAGCGCGAAGTCGCCATTCCGATCTTCGGCGATGTCGGCGAGAACGGCGATCCGGAAGCTGTGCTCGGCCTTGCCGAGCTGGCGCAACAGAACAAGGATGCCCGCGGCACATTGCTGGTCGGCAAGGCGGCGCTCAATCGCGGCCTGCCTTTCGATCACTATGCCTATCCGACAACGGGTATTCCGAGCTACCGCCCGATCGGGCCCGAAGTCGAATCCGCTGTCGTCTATGCGATCGCGCGGCAGGAAAGCGCCTTCAATCCGGCCGTCGTGTCGCCAGCCCAGGCCTATGGTCTGATGCAGGTGACGCCGAGCGCGGCGCAATACGTCACCAAGCGACATGGCGGCACCTATGACCTCGCGCGCCTCAAGGGCGATTCGGTCTACAACGCTACGTTGGGCGCCGCCGAGCTCGGTGGCCTGCTCGAGGACTATCGCGGCTCCTACATCATGACCTTCGCCGGCTACAACGCCGGGCGCGGTAGCGTGCGCAAGTGGATCGAACGCTACGGCGATCCACGTGACCCCAAGGTCGATCCGGTCGACTGGGTCGAGTCGATTCCGTTCTCGGAAACGCGCAACTACGTCCAGCGCATCATGGAAAACCTGCAGGTCTATCGCGCCCGCTTCGGCGGTGGCTCACGGCTGCAGATCGAGGCCGACCTGCATCGCGGTGCCAGCAGCAGCGTCGAATAGCACGCGACAACAGCACGAACTCACGACCGTCATTACGGAGGTCGCAGCGTCGCATTCAACGTCATCCACGCAAGCAAAAACCCCCGGCAGTTTCCTGCCGGGGGTCTTTGTTTCAGATAGCGATTGCCGTGAGGCAGTCGATATTAGAACGAGCGCAGGATCTGAACTGAACCGTTGTAGAGGTTCTGGTTGCTCGTGTTCAGGACCGTGTTAGCCGGCTTGCCACTCATGCCGCTAGCAGCGGTGGTGTAGGTGCCGTTGAGGTTCTGCTCGAGGCGGCTGTAGGTGAATTCAGCCGACAGGGTCAGGTTCTTGACGGGGGTCCAAGCGGTACGGGTACCGATCTGGGCAATCGCGAAGTCGAAGTTGCCGGTGCCGGCGAAGGTGCCTGCACGAGCACCAGTGCTGGTGGTCGACGAGGAGCCCGGACCGTTTGCGCCAACGCCCGAGAACGCTGCCAGCATCAGAGCATTGCCATCACCGTAGGTGATGCTGCTATAGCTGCCGAACAGCGACGTGCGCCATGCCGGGTTCCAGTAGTGCTCGTAGAAGCCAGCGACCGACCATGCTTCGCTCTGCGTGATCTGACCACCGGTGGTGTAGACGCCGTCGAGCACGTAGCCGAAGCCGATGGTGTTGCCATCAACCTTCGCGTAACGACCACCGCCCGCTGAATCGTTGGTACCGCCGAAGACGTACTTGGCAGCGCCCTGAGCGTAGGTGGCTTCGAGCTTCAGGCTGTCGCCAGCGCCGGTGGGCAGGTTCTTGAATTCAACTGCACCGTTGACTGCGAAACCGTACTTGTCGTCAGCGTGACCAAGGGTCTCGTTGCCGGTCGAGTAGAGGGTCGGGGTA
The DNA here is from genome assembly GCF_032401055.1 of Tardiphaga sp. 709. Taxonomy (NCBI): domain Bacteria; kingdom Pseudomonadati; phylum Pseudomonadota; class Alphaproteobacteria; order Hyphomicrobiales; family Nitrobacteraceae; genus Tardiphaga; species Tardiphaga sp. 709. The sequence continues at coordinate 963,578 of NZ_CP135529.1, forward strand.
GCAGCGTGCATCGCAGCGCCGAAGTGCAGCGTACCCCAAGCCTGGTCGAGGCGGATGTTGCCAACAACGTCAGGAATGTGGTTGCCGCCGTAGGCATTGCCGAGGAACGTGTTCGAGTTGGTACCGTAGAACGTGCCGGTGAAGGTGCTAGCGCCCGGTCCGGTGATGAAGCCTGCGGTGTTCCAGAGGCCAGCATTGCGGTAGGGCGAAGCATTTTCGAGCGAGATCGTGGCCGAGACGCCGTTACCGAACGAAGCGGTGTAGGCGATCTGCGGGATACCGGTCGTGTTGTTCGAACCGGCCAGGAAGCCCGACGAAATCCACGGCTTGCTGAGGGTCCACTGCGAGTCGAACTGCGACACGGCCTTACCGAAGGTGAAGCCTGCGAACTGGATGAAGGCGAAGTCGACTTCGGTGAAGCCGCCAGCGATCGATTCACGGTTCTGCGAGAAGTCGAACTGCATGTTCGCGTAGGTACGGACGACACCGTATTCGGTGGCGGTGCGCGTATCGGTGGTCAGGTTGATACGTTCGCGGGTGATGAAATAATCCTTGGTCCAAAGATTATTGCCACCTGCGCCACCCTGATAGAACGGGGTATCGTAAGCTGCGGCGTTGAACGAGGTGTCGATACGGATCGCGCCGCCGATCTTGATGCAGGTATCGGTGCCCGGGATGTAGTAGAAACCCGCCCCGTAGAGGGAGCAGATCTTCACGTATTCGACCGCTTTGGCCTTGACGGGAAGATCGGCTGCCTGAGCTCCGCCAACGGCGAGCAGAGCTGCCGTCGAGCCGAGAATAAGGCCCTTAATCGTCTTCATGTAAACCTCCAAGTTGCTTTAGGGAAGGTTCTGCAACGGGGTGGAGGCCACCCTGAAGACAAGTCCCCTTAATCCCTGACAACCCGCAAACGCTCCGAATCGCAAAACCCGTCGCACGAGCGTGTCGACGAGGTTCAGGACGAACCACCTTACGGGACGACCTCGGGATGCCCCCCTCCGTCGCACCGAGACCATCTCCTAAGGTGTCTCGCTCCGCAACAATGGAACGCCTCAAAGCGGCCTCCATTCGGCCGTTTCCCAGGCTGTGTTGCTTAAATCACACGGGCTCGTGAATGCGAATTCTTGGCAAGTAATTGTTTCAGCACAAGAATTTCTAGCACCGCATTTCAGGGCACCGGCGCATCCCGTAACGAGCAGAAACACATTCATGCTCGCATTCGACGTATCCGGCCGACTTTCCTGGCCCATCGGCCGAATCGTCTCGCATCTGCCGGAGCGATAAATTCCGGCAAGTGCGGAACGGCGGATGCAATCGATAGACGGCCTCAGGGCCCATTATCCCGGCGCAAATGCACGACATGCGGGCGTGGCATCTGAAGATTATAAAGACACATCCAGATCGGATGCGTCCGATTTTTGCGAACATACGCTGCAGACTGCGATCTGGCGCTTGCGGCTCGCGACGGTGTCGGGCATATGCAGCAATGATGGAGCTGTGGCCGAGTGGCTGAAGGCACCGCTTTGCTAAAGCGGCATACCTCTCAAGGGTATCGAGGGTTCGAATCCCTCCGGCTCCGCCACCACTATTTTCAAATCATTGATTTCGTTTAAAAAATCCACATCCCTGCCTGCTGCCCCTATCCGTGCCCCGAAGCGCGAGGCCCCATGACCGCGTTCGAGCCTAAGCCTGGTGTCCCGAAGGGACTGCGCTTTGATCAACTCTATGGGCGGCGCGGCGAACCTGCTCGCGACAGCGAGAAGATGAGGCACCGGATCGCGGCGCTTCTTCGAGAGGTGCCAGAAGGCGTCGAAAAATTTGCGGAAGCCGAATTGGGCCTGCGCTCGCCCTACTCTACGAGTTCAAGTTGGACCACTATCCTTCAAAAATGGGATGTTCAGGACGTCATGGGCCTGATCACGGTCGTCGCCGTGTACCTCCGCGGATCGAACCCAAACAAAGCGACCGCCTGGATTTCGCTCGCCAACAGGCTGCTTGAAGAAGAAAACGTGGGCTATCGAGTTGACGATCGCGGCGGTGTCCATCCGCATATCGATGCGGAGTTTGCAAGCGCGAGAGCTGCAACGATCTCGGCTCTCTCAACGACGCGCCATGCAAACGTTGCCAAAGAGTTTGAAGCCGGAACCGACGCCATTGGAACAGACAATAAGATCGCGATCGTTCGCACCTTCATGGCTGCCGAAGGGCTATTCCGGCTAATCATCAACAGCAGTCCGCGATTGATCACCGGCGAGGTGGACAAACTACTTCCTCTGATGAAGGCGCGCTTCAAAGAGGATGCGATAGCCGAACGTGTTTCAGTGAAGATATTAGCTTCGTTCAAAGACTGGATCGATGCTTGCCATTTTTATCGACACGAACAGGCGCAGGAAGCAGTTGCACAGCCTTCGATCGAACTGGCAGTACTTCTCGTGAGCCAAGGTGCTTCGTTTATCCGCTTACTTGCCGAACTAGATGCTCTCGCATAAAAAGCCGCAGGGGACGAATCCGGCGGGTTGATATTTCAGTCAACAGTCGCGGCACTCAAACTCTCCGCTTGAGAGAATGACGCTCGGCGATCTTCAAAGAAGGATTCCCGACACCTCTCCGTCGACGACAGCATGCACACCCTCCTCGGACGACGCTCGCGGTCGCCGCCGAGTCGTCACGTCCTGGATGACGGATCTACCAGGTCTGGTTCCGCGAATTGTCTCCAACGCCATAGCCATAGCCGGGATAGGACTGCGATACCCCGCCGGGCGCGCCAACATAGCTACCATAGGCATCGCGCGGAGATGTGCGCCTCACCTGCCGGTTCTTGCGTGCCGCACTGATATCGGTGGATGTGACAGCAGCGGGCGCGCTGATCGATTGCGGATATGCGGGCGCCGACGCAGCAACTGCAGGCTGGGCCGCGCCAACGGCAATAACCACCAGACTCGCAAAGCCGCTGGTGCGGATGATCGATGGGAGCGTGCGTTTCTTCGTCGACATGGCATTGTCCTTTTTGTTGCGCGGCCTCTCGGCCTCGTTGCAAGCGACGAGACAGACATTGGGGCGCACATGCCGGTTACAACCGCGATGCTCGTAACAAGGCCGTGACGTGGCTACGGTACATTTGGAAACATGCGAGGGAGTGCGCGATATGAAATGGGTCGCCGTGATGGCCGCTGCGATGGCGATCTCATCTGCCGCCTCGGGGCAGACCCTCAAGCTGATGGATCTCAAGGAGGTCGATCCGGCGATGCTCAAGGATATTTACGGAGCCTGGGAGCTGCAGGACGCCAAGGGCAGCAAACGCTGCCGCGTGGTTTTGAAGAGCGACAGTACCATCGGCGGCTCACAGATCGACGTGGCCAAGGACTGCGCCAGGACTTTCCCCGTCATGGACGAAATCACGGCGTGGCGGCTCTATGAGGGATGGACGATCGGCTTTGCCGACGCGACCCGCAAACTGCGCATCCAGTTCTCGACGCCGGACAACCGGTATGTGGCGGAGCCGGAGACTGACGGCATCTTCACCATCGTCAAGAAGTAGCGGCTCATCACCCTGCCTCGGCGGGCATCGCGCCTGCCGAACCACCGCGAAAACACGCAGTCGGATTAAAGCGTTTTCGAGCGAAGTGGGTACCGGTTCGCATCAAGAAAACGCGTCTCGACAAAAAGCTAGAGCCTCGGTTCTGATTCTATCAGAACCGAAAAGGCTCTAGTGGACCGTCGACAGCCAGGCGCGGGCATCGCGCTGCGCGGTAGCGATTTCGACATCCGACATCATCTCGGCGACTTCGCGGCGCATCGGGATGGCATCGACCCGGCCCTTGAGGGCAGCGAGGTTGAACCACTTGTGTGCGGCGACGAGGTCAACGATCCCCGAACGGCCCGACGCCCAGTACAGACCGCGCTCGAACAGCACGTCCTGGATG